>NZ_JAUYOJ010000247.1 GCF_030697925.1 Phenylobacterium sp.
TCTACCGCGTCGAGAACCAGGGCTACATCCACTACCGCAAGGGCTCTCTGGTGATGTACCGGCTGCAGCGCGAGATTGGCGAGGACGCGGTCAACCGCGCCCTGCGGTCCCTGCTGGCGAAGTTCGCCTTCAAGGGCGCGCCCTATCCGACCTCGCTGGATCTGGTCGCGGCGATCCGCGCCGAGGCGCCCGCCGACAAGCAGGGACTGATCACGGACCTGTTCGAGAAGATCACCCTCTACGATCTCAAGACCAAGGCCATGGTGGTCAAGAAGCGCGCTGACGGCCGTTACGACGTCACCCTGACCATCGAGGCGAAGAAGCTCTACGCCGACGGCAAGGGCAAGGAGACCGCCTCACCGATGGCCGAAATGCTCGACGTGGGCCTGTTCACGGTCATGCCGGGCGACAAGGCCTTCGACTCCGGCAAGGTGGTGATGATGGTCCGGCGGCCGATCCGCACCGGAACCCAGACCCTGACCTTCACCGTCGACAAGGCGCCGAAGTACGGCGGGGTGGATCCCTACAACTACCTGATCGACCGCAACTCCGATGACAACCTGCTGAAGGCTGGCTAAAGCCCGGGCATGACCCAGCCCGCCGCCGGCCCGCTCGATGGCCTGACCGTGATCGAGATGGGGACCCTGATCGCGGGCCCCTTCTGTGGCCAGATCCTCGGCGACTTCGGCGCCGAGGTGATCAAGATCGAGGACCCGAAGACCGGCGACCCCATGCGCCAGTGGGGCCGCAGCCTGCCCAAGGGGCTGTCGCCTTGGTGGCCGGTGATCGGACGCAACAAGAAGTCGGTGGGGCTGGACCTGCGCACGCCGGAGGGCCGCGCCATCGCCCAGGACCTGATCGCCCAGGCCGACGTGCTGATCGAGAACTTCCGGCCAGGCACCCTGGAGAAGTGGGGCATGGACTACGCCACGCTCAGCGCCACCAATCCGCGGCTGATCATGGCCCGGGTTTCCGGGTTCGGCCAGACCGGCCCCTACGCCAGCCGGGCGGGATATGGATTGATCGGCGAGGCCATGGGCGGCCTGCGCCATGTCACCGGCGAGCCCGACCGGCCGCCGGCCCGGGCCGGAATCTCCATTGGCGACAGCCTGACGGCCATGCACGCGGTCATGGGCATCACCATGGCCCTGCACGCCCGCACCAACACCGGCCGCGGCCAGGTTATCGACGCGGCCCTCTATGAGAGCGTGCTGGCGGTGATGGAGAACCTGGTCACCGAGTACGACCTGACCGGCTATGTCCGCGAGCGCTCGGGCTCGATCCTGCCCGGCATCGCGCCATCCAACGTCTATCCCTGCGCCGGCGAGGGCATGATCCTGATCGGCGGCAACGGCGACACGGTCTTCGCACGGCTCTGCGAGACCATGGGCCGGCCAGATCTGGCCAAAGACCCGAAGTTCGTCGACCACGCGGCGCGGGGGGCGAACCAGCATGAGCTAGACCAGATCATCGCCGGCTGGACCAGGGGCTTCGAGCTCGACGCCCTGCTGGTCCTGCTGGAGGAGAAGGGCATCCCCTCCGGCCGCGTCTTCCGCGCCCCGGACATGCTGGAGAACGAGCAGTATCTGGCCCGCGACGCCATCGTGGAGACCGACCACCCGGTGTTCGGCAAGGTGAAGATGCAGAACGCCTTCCCGAAGATGTCGGAGACCCCCGGCGCGGTGCGCTGGCCGGGGCCGGAGCTGGGCCAGCACACCGACGAGGTGCTGGCGGGCCTGGGCCTCGACACCGCGAGGGTGGCGGAGCTGCGGGCCAAGGGGATAGTCTGAGCCGACCCCTCGGAGTGCCGCCCTATGTCCGACGAGATTCCCGAAGACGGCTGGAAGCACAGCGGC
Source organism: Phenylobacterium sp. (assembly GCF_030697925.1). Taxonomy (GTDB): domain Bacteria; phylum Pseudomonadota; class Alphaproteobacteria; order Caulobacterales; family Caulobacteraceae; genus Phenylobacterium. The sequence goes on from NZ_JAUYOJ010000247.1 coordinate 1,857, forward strand.
GTCCGCGTCATCCCCGGCGACCAGCTCGACGACAACACCCCCCAGACGCCCGGCATGCATCGGGCTGCGGCGATCAACTTCGCCCGGGTCGGCGCCCAGAAGCTGTGGGCCGGGACCGTCCACATCCATGCCGACGCCAAGACCGGCGCCCATCATCACGGGCCGCTGGAGAGCGTGATCTACGTCCTGAAGGGCCGAGCCCGGATGCGCTGGGGCGAGAAGTTGGAATTCACCGCCGAGGCGGGTCCCGGCGACTTCATCTATGTGCCGCCCTTCGTGCCGCACCAGGAGATCAACGCCTCCACCGACGAGACCCTGGAATGCGTCCTGGTGCGCAGCGACAACGAGGCCGTGGTGGTCAATCTCGACATCGAACCCGTTGAGAAGCCGGAAGGCGTCGCCTGGATCGACCCGATCCACAAGGTCTAGGCGTCCACTCCCGCATAGCGCTCCACCAGCCGGACCAGGGCGTCCTCGAGGCGAGGATCCTGCAGGTAGGGCGAGCTCTCCAGCACGGCGGCGCGGATCACCCCGAGAGTGGCCCGCGTCATCACGAAGGCGTCCAGCGCGCCGCCACCGCCCGGCTGCTGGATCAGCCGGCCGGTGAGCCGGGCCTCCCGGTCCAGGGACTCCACGCTCTCGGCGGCCAGGATCGCCTTCAGCGCCGCGCGCCGCGTGGCGGGGCGGTCGGCCAGGATTTCGATCTGGGCGCGGATCGCGAGGCGCGCCGGCGAAAGCTCGGGGCCCTCGGTCGCAAGCCGGGCTCGCACCTTCTCGTTCTCCCGCTTGGCGATGGCCACCAGGATCGCCTGCTTGTCGGCGAAGTATTCGTAGAGCGTCCCGACGCTCACCCCGGCCCTGGCGGCGATGGCGTTGGTGGTCAGGGCAGCCTCCCCGCCCTCTTCGAGAATCCGAGCCGCGGCCTCGAAGATCGCGTCGCGGGTGGCCAGCGCCCGGGCCTGTCTCGGCTGTCGGCGTTGGATTTGCGGCATGCGTGGCGATCCCCTGTCGAACCCGAGTAGGCAAACCCGAGCTTAGCTCGGATTCTTCGGTTTCACCAACGGAGCGGCGGATGACCTGGGCGACGGACAGACTGGATCAGATCACGGCAGGCAAGGTCGACGCGCCGCCGGTGGTGCGCACGCTGCACCTGGGACTGGCCGACGACTGGGGTCCGGGCTGGGTGCGCAAGCGCTGGGAGCCCCGGCCCGAGATCCTCAACGGCGACGGCTCGATGTTCGGCGGCTATATCGCCGCCCTGGCCGACCAGATCCTGGCCTTCGCCGCCATGACGGCGATCGCCGACGACGCGACCTATCGGACCATCAACCTGCAGGTCCAGTTCGTAAAGGTCGGGCGCGCCCACCCGCTCCTCATCGAGGGACGGGTCGTGGCGGCGAGCCGCCAGCTCATCACCGTCGAGGCCGACTTCAGGCGCGAGGACGGTGAGCTGATCGCCAGGGCTGGCGCGCAACAGATCGTCCTACCGGGCGCGCCCGTCTTCGGATGACCTTGGCTTCCCCCTCGTCACGGCGCGATGATGCCGTAACGACATAGGGAGACGCGCCATGACCGCCCACGCCGCTATCGATGTGACCACCACCGACTGGACCTGCTTCGCCGTCACCATCGAGGACCACGTCGCCCACATCCAGCTGAAGCGGCCAGAGGCGATGAACACCATGGTCCGCGACTTCTGGAACGAACTTCCGCTGATCGTGCGCGACATCGACCACAACGCCCGCGCCCGAGTGATCGTCATCTCGTCGACCGGCAGGCACTTCAGCGCCGGCATGGACCTGGCGGTGTTCGGCGGCGGCGGCTCGACCTCGCAGAACCAGGTTCAGGATCGCCACATCAACGCCGAGCAGCAGCGCCACCATATCCACTGGCTGCAGGACTGCTTCGGCTGCCTGGACGACGCGCGGATCCCGGTGATCGTGGCCATCCAGGGCGGCTGCATCGGCGGGGCGGTGGACATGACCAGCGCCTGCGACATCCGCTACGCCAGCGCCGACGCGTTTTTCTGCATCCAGGAGATCAATATCGGCATGACCGCCGACGTCGGCACCTTCCCGCGGCTATGCAAGCTGATCCCCGAGGGCTGGGTGCGGGAGATGGCCTATACCGGCCGCCGGATGCCAGCCCAGAAGGCCAAGGAGATCGGCTGGGTCAATGAGGTGTTCGACACCCATGAGCAGTGCGTCGACCATGCGCTCGCCACCGCCCGCGAGATCGCCGGCAAGGCGCCGCTGGCGGTCACCGGGTCCAAGGTTATGATCAACTACGCCCGCGACCACACCATCCGCGACGGGCTGGACTACATCGCCGTCTGGCAGACCGGGATGTTCTCCGGCGCCCATATGGGCGAGGCCTTCAAGGCCAAGGCTGAGAAGCGTGATCCAGTGTTCCAGGACCTGCAGCCCCTGCGCCACGAGATGTAGCCGGCGCCTAGACCTCCAGCTCCGCCCCGGTCAGATCGCACAGCTCCATCCGCGCCTCATGCAGGTCGGCGCCCAGGAACCGCGCGCGGCGGGCGTGGGCGGTGCGTAGATCGGCATGACGCAGGATCGCCCGCGACAGGTCCGTGCGTGCGTAGCGGCCCGGCCCGATCTCGAGGGGCCCGAGCTGGGCGCCGCGCAGATTGGCCCGGCCGAGCTGGGCGTCGATCAGCTTGGCTCCGCGGAGGTCTGCCCCGCGCAGGTTCACGCCGCGCAGGTCGCAGCGGGAAAGGTCGGCGCCCTGTAGTTCGACGCCCTCCATGTCGAGGCCGAAGAGTACCGAGCCCGGGGCGTGCAGCCCGCTGAGCTTGCGGCGCCTGAGGTTGCGCATGGGGCGGAAGTCGACGCCGTCGAGCCGGACCGCCTCGCCCGAGCCGCCGCCGCTGACGCAGAAGGCTTCGTGGGCGTTAACCAGGCCCACCAGCGGCCGGTCGTCCACATAGACCACCGCCGGCGGGGTGTGCAGGGCCTCCGACAGGTCGGCGCCCTCCACCGTGGCGAAGGACAGGTCCACCCGCACCAGCACGGCGCGCCGCAGGGAAGCGCCCGAGAGGTCGGCGCCGGCGATGTCGGCGCCGGTGAGGTCGGCGCCGTCCAGGCGGGCCTTGATCAGCCGCGCCCCGCCCAGGGACGCCCCGGCCAGATTGGCCTCGGTGAAGTCGGTGGCGAGCGCATTGGCGTTGGTCATCTGCGCGCCCGTGAGATTGGCTCCCGACAGCACGGCGAAGGACAGCTCCCCCGGCCCCCCCGCGTGGTCGAGATAGCGGAAGCCCTGGACGCGGTCCTGCAGGGCGATGCGGCCCTCGCGAAGGTCGCAGCCGGCCAGGTTGGCATCGGCCAGGTTGGCGCCGCGCAGGGAGGCGCCGCGCAGGTCGGCCTTGGCCAGGTTGGCCTTGCGTAGGTCGATGTCGCGCAGGTCGGCGCCGAACAGCACCGCGCCCGCGAGGTTGGCCCCGGCCATCATGGCGCCGTTGAGCCGCGCCCCGGTCAAGTCGGCGTCGCGCAGGTCGACCTTCTCAAGCTGGAGCTGGCTAAGCTCCAAGTAACTAAGATTCGCCCGTCGGCCACCCGTGCGACCCGACAGGTAACGTCGATGAAGGTCCAGCGCCTGGCGCAATCGATCTGGATCGATTCTGCGGAATATACTGGCGACGGCGGACATTCGAACCACGAGAAGCTGGAAAGGCCGCAAGATAGTCTTTCGCGCTTAAGGAACGGTTGCGACTACCTATCGCAATTTCCGTCAACCTTACCGTGGAAGCTTGGCTGTAGTGGTTGCGCGGCTACAGCCAGCCCTTCTTCTTGAACCACCAGAAGGGCGTGATGGCGGTCAGCACCATCAGCAACATGGCGAACGGATAGCCGAGCAGCCAGTGCAACTCGGGCATGTGGTCGAAGTTCATGCCGTAGATCGAGGCCACCAGGGTGGGCGGCAGGAACACCACCGCCACCACGGAGAAGAACTTGATGATGCTGTTCTGCTCGATGTTGATCAGGCCCAGCGCCGCGTCGAGCAGGAACGAGATGTGGTTCGACAGGAAGCCGGAATGCTCAGTGAGCGCCTGGATGTCGTGCTGGATGGAGACCAGGTGGCCGCGGCGGCCTTCGCGATCCTGCAGCTCGGCGGCCAGGGCGGCGAAACTGGCCAGCCGGCTGAGCGAGAGCTGGCTCTTGCGGATCATCGAGGTGACCGACTGGGCGCGCGCCAGGTCGCTGAGCATGGGGGCGAAGGCGGTGGAGGGCGGCCGGTTGAAGATCGCCACCGAGGTCTCCTGGACCAGGTTGGATTCCCGCTCCAGCACCTCGGCGGCCCGCTCGATCACCGCATCCAGCAGCTCCAGCAGGACCTCGGCGCCCTCGTCGATCTGAACGTGCTTGCAGCGCTCGGCGAAGATGCGGAACGCCTTGAGCTGTTCATAGCGAATGGTGATCAGCACCCCCCGGGCCAGGACGAAGGTCACCGGCGTCGGGACCGGGTGCTGATCCTCGCTGTGCGACAGCAGGGTGGCGGTGAGGAAGGTCGCCCCGTCCTCCTGGTAGAGCCGCGAGGACGGCTCCAGGTGGGCCATCTCCTCGCGGGTGGGCAGGTCGATCTCGAAAGCCGCCTCGACGGCCAACTCTTCCTCGCGGGTGGGCGAGACCAGGTCGATCCAGATGGCGTCCTCGGGTGGTCGCCAGGTCGCGACGACGGGCTCCGTAAGCAGGCCGTTCGCAGCGCGGCGAAGCAGGTTCAGCATGGGAATCTCCGCCACGGGCTCGACCCCATGTGCGGCGCGGCGCGCGAGCCGTCAACCGGCTCGCGCCAGGAGCTAGTCTTCCGTGGAGGGCTGGGTGGCGGCCTGGATGAGGGCGGCGATCCGGTCAGTAGAGTCTGCGGCCTGACCCAGCATCTGCAGCGGACCGGCGCCTGGGCGGACCACGGAGACCACCTGGTTGGCGGCGCCCTGGGCCACGGCGATAGCGGCGTTCTGAGCCGAGTTGAAGCCAGAGCTGGCGGTGCGGACCGCCACGGCGTCCTGGTAGATGAAGCCGTGCGTCGGATAGGTGGACGAGCCGAGGTCGCGGACCGGATCGTACCAGACCTTGACCTGGGACCAGTCGCCGGTGGGCGAGACGTCGATGACGGTGACGTCCTTCTCGATCTGCCCGCGGGTCCCGCCGATGCGCGACCAGTTAGCGTGGCTGATCTGGATGACCCGGTCGGTGAGCACCTGGCTGACCACGGCCACGTGGCCCAGGCGCATCTTGCCGTTGGGCTTGAAGCAGAGGACCGCGCCGGCCTTCGGGGAGACGCCCGTGTCGTACTTGCCGACAGCCTGTTTCCACCAGGTCCAGGCGTCGCCATAGATCTGCACGCCGGACATCAGTCGGGCGAAGGGCACGCACTGCCAGTAGGTGTCGGCGACGGCCCCGGAAACCGGCGCCAACGTCATAACCGCTATGGCGGCCAGGGAACCCAGAAGGGTTCTCGGTCGTTTCAGCATGCTAGAGGAACTCCCCACGAGTTTCGGGCGTAGGGTTACCCATCCTCCATCCGGATGAAAAGACTCTTTATGCCTGTGCGGCCGAAGGTCGCCGCGACTCCCAAGAGTCAGCCATGAGCTTCATGCGGGTGCGGGCCGGCTTTTCTATCAGATGATAGGACGCTGCGGCCAGTGGAACCACGGAACCCAAGAAAACTAACCACAGCCATAGGGGCAGGCGTTCGTCATTGATCTGCAAAACCTTGGAGGCTGTATTCACGAACACTATCTTCCACGGCACACAGACCATGTAGACGGAGTAGCTAACCTCGCCCATATAGACGAGCGGGCGTTGCCCCAAGACCTCGCCACCCGTCTGGGCGGTGCGGGCCATGAAGAAGATCACCGCCCCCAGGCCGGTCACGATTAAGGCATCTGGGGCGCCGAACGCCGACATTGTGAGCACGGCGGCCGCGGAAGCGGCAGATGCGATGACCGCCGCCCGCCGATTTTGCGCCGGCTTGGCGCGCCAGAGCGAATGCAGGGCGCAGCCCAGGGCGAAGCAGGGGACGATCCTCAGAGCGCCCCAGGCGATGGTGGCCTGGGTCAGCGGGAAGCCCGCCAGGGCCTGGAACGCCGCGTAGAGGCCAACCAGGAAGCCCACCGCCAGGCCGACCGCCAGATAGGGCCGGTCCTTAAGCGCCAGGGCGGCCCAGGCAAAGGCGGGGAAGGACAGATAGGCGAACCACTCCGCCGAGATCGACCAAGACGGATGGTTGAAGGCCGCCTGCGGGGCCAGGCCCCAGGCCTGTAGCATCAGCAGATTGGCCGGCAGTGACTCCCAGGAGAGGATGTTGGCGTCGATGGCGAAACCGGCGAGACCCGCGCCGACCCCCAACGCGATCATGCCCAGCAAGGTCGCCAGATGCAGCGGATAGACCCGCGCCAGCCGGTTCCAGAGGAACGATCCGTAGCGGAAGCGCCCGTCCTCCACGCTGGTCCGGTAGACGTGGCAGAGGATGAAGCCGGAGAGGATGAAGAACAGCTCCACCCCCAGATAGCCCTTCTCCACCACCATCGGGACGGCGCCGGCCACGTCCAGCTTCGGCCAGTAGTGATAGATGACCACCCACATGGCCGCGAAGAACCTCAACGAGGTCAGCGGCCGGATGTTCTGCGCGTCGGTCATGGTCCCGTCCCGATTCGGCGCCGGGGAGGCGCGCTCCAGGGCCGGCGTGCAAACATCGTACGCGGCCCACTCCAGGATGCGGCCAAAGCCTCACCATCCGGTTACGCGGTCATGTAGCGGTCCCAGAGGCCCTCGGCGGGTTCGATCTGCTCGACAACGCGCTCGAACACGGCGTGGTCTGGGCAGGGCGGTCGGACGATCCCCAGCCGTTGCGGCGGCCGAAAGCCGGCTTCGTCGACCTCATGGAGGCCCCGCGCCGATAGCCCGCCCCTGGCCGCGGCGGCGCGATGCGCTAGATAGGGACCTTCGACACCTGCGAGAGGACCCCAATGGATAGCCTGATGACCCTTGCCGCCGATCCTACGGTGTGGGCGGCGCTGATCACCTTGATCGTCATGGAGGTGGTCCTCGGCATCGACAATCTGGTCTTCATCTCGATCCTCTCCAACAAGCTGCCCGCCGAACAGCGCTCTCGCGCGCGGCGCATCGGCATCGGCCTGGCGCTGGTCATGCGCCTGGTGTTGCTTTCCACCCTCGCCTTCATTGTCGGCCTGACCGCGCCGGTCTTCGAACTGCCCTGGCAAGGCGCGTTGGACGCCCATGGCGAACCGGCCTGGGAGCTCGCCTTCTCCTGGCGCGACCTGATCCTGATCGCCGGCGGCCTGTTCCTGGTCTGGAAGGCCACCACCGAGATCCACCACACCATGGATCCGACGCCCAATGACGACGTCTTCGACACCAAGGCGGCGGTGGGCCTGAACTTCGGCGCGGCCATCTTCCAGATCATCCTGCTGGACATCGTGTTCTCGATCGACTCGATCCTGACCGCGGTCGGCATGACCGACCACCTGGCGGTGATGATCGTCGCCGTGGTGATCACGGTCGGGATCATGCTGGTGGCCGCCGACCCTCTGGCCAACTTCATCAACAACAACCCCACCGTTGTGATGCTGGCCCTGGGCTTCCTGCTGATGATCGGCGCAGTGTTGATCGCCGATGGCTTCGGCGTGCATGTGCCCAAGGGCTACATCTACGCGGCCATGGCGTTCTCAGGCCTGGTGGAGGGCCTCAACATGGCCTCGCGCACCGCCAGCCGGAAACGTAACCCGCCGGAAACACAGGGCGGCGAGACGCCTGATAGACTGCACTAGGTTTCATCGCGGGACGGATGATCATTCTTCCGTTCGTCCCGCCGGAACCAGACTGAGAATAGTAGATTGGGGGCGGCCCATTTTGGCCGCTACGGAAACGCCGATTGAACGAGCCTCACGTCCATAGCGACGACGAGCGCCGGCTTACGCTCATCTCCGTGATGATCGTCTTCCTGCTGGCCGCCATGAGCCAGACGGTCATCGCCACCGCCATGCCGCGGATCGTCGGCGACCTGTCGGGGCTCCATCTCTACGCCTGGGCCACCACCGCATATCTGCTGGCCTCCACCGTCATGGTGCCGATCTGGGGCAAGCTGGGCGACCTCTACGGCCGCAAGGTCGTGCTGCTCACCGGTATCGGCCTGTTCCTGACCGGCTCCTGGCTGGCCGGGCTGGCGGGTGAGTTCGGCGACCTGCCGCTGCTGGGCGGCGGCATGACCCAGCTCATCGCCTTCAGGGGGATCCAGGGCTTGGGCGGCGGGGCGCTGTTCACCACCGCCTTCGCCATCCTCGCCGACCTGTTCGCACCGCGAGAGCGGGCCAAGTTCTCGGGCCTGTTCGGCTCGATCTTCGGGATCTCCAGCCTGTTCGGCCCCCTGGTGGGCGGGTTCCTGACCGACCATGGGACGGTGATCCTGTTCGGCCATCTGATCGCCGGCTGGCGCTGGGTGTTCTTCTTCAACATTCCCTTCGCCCTGGCGGCCGTCGCCATGATCGTCTGGAAGATGCCTACCCTGCCCCGGCGCGGCGGCGGCGGGATCGACTGGTTCGGCGCGGCCCTGATCGTGGCGGCCTTCGTTCCCCTGCTGCTGGCCATCACCTGGGGCGGACGCGAGCATCCCTGGGGCTCGCCGCTGATCGTCGGCATGCTGGCCTGGTCGGTCGCAGGCGTGGCGGCCTTCCTCTGGATCGAGACCAAGGTCCGCGACCCGATCCTGCCGCTGGAGCTGTTCGCCAACCGCACCTTCGTCACCGCCAATGGGGCCGCCTTCGTCTACTCCATGGCCTTCATGGGGGTGTCGAGCTTCCTGCCGCTCTACATGCAGGTGGGCCAGGGCATCCCGGCCACCGCCAGCGGCCTGACCATGCTGGCCCTGATGGGCGGCTTCGTCCTCTCCTCGACCATCTGCGGCCAGCTGGTCACCCGCACCGGCCATTTCAAGCCGTTCATGGTCGGCGGCGGGGCCATGCTGGTGGTGGGCGCGGTTCTGCTCTGCTTCATCGGCCCGGACACCTCGATGCTCGACCTGGCCTGGCGGCTGCTGATCTTCGGCATCGGCCTGGGACCGGGCCAGAGCCTGTTCAGCCTGGCGGTGCAGAACGCCGTGCCCTTCCACCAGTTGGGGGTGGCGACCTCATCCAGCCAGTTCACCCGCCAGATCGGCTCGACCATCGGCGTGGCGCTGTTCGGCGCCCTGCTGACCGCGGGCCTGGCCAGCGAGCTATCGCGCGACGCCGCCGCCGATCCCGCCGCCCAGGTGCGGGTGCTGGATCTCGGCGACCTGCAGAGGATGGCGCTCGACCGCACCCTGCACCCGGAGGAGGCCGCCGCCCGCGCCGCCGATCCGGTGCTCCGCGCCCAGGAGCGGACCGTGCGCGAGAGCTTCTCCGTGGCCATCGTCCACGGCATGATCTTCACCCTGGTCGTGCTGGTGGCGGGCTTCGTACTGATGCTGATGGTGCCCGCCGCGCCCCTGCGCGAGAGCCCGCCGCGGCCAGCGGCGGCGGAGCCGGAGCCTGCGGAGTAGCCCTACAGGAAGCTGTACGGATCCACGTCGATCGAGACCCGGATCGCCCCGGGCGGCCGCACCCGAGCCCGCCAGGTGGCCAGATAGGCCGAGAGGTCCACCGTGCGGTCGGCCCGCACCAGGAACCGCTTGCGGCGGCGCCCGCGCACCAGGCCCAGGGGCGCGTCGGCGGGGCCGTAGACCTCCACCCCCTCGGCGTTGGGGGCGGCCTCGGCCATGGTCCGCACGAAGGCTTCCAGGGCCTGAGGATCGGGGCCCGAGACCACGATCGCGCCCAGCCGGCCGAACGGCGGCAGCTTCATGATCTCGCGCTCGGCCATCTCGGCCTCGACGAAGGCGTCGCGATCCTGGGCCTTGAGCGCCTGCATCACCGCATGCTCCGGGGCGTAGGTCTGCAACAGGGCGCGGCCTGGCCGGTCCTTGCGTCCCGCCCGGCCCGTGGCCTGGGCCAGCAGCTGGTAGGTCCGCTCGGCCGCCCGCAGGTCGCCGCCGCGCAGGCCGAGGTCGGCGTCGACCACCCCCACCAGGGTCAGCTTGGGGAAGTTGTGGCCCTTGGCGGCGGCCTGGGTCGCCACGAGGATGTCGATCTCGCCCTCGGCCATCGAGGCCACCAGCCGCCGCGCCTCCTTGGCGTCCCAGACGGTGTCGGATGAGAAGACCGAGATCCGGGCCTGGGGGAACAGGCCGCGCGCCTCCTCTTCGACCCGCTCCACGCCCGGCCCGATCGAGGTCAGGCTGTCGCGAGCCCCGCAGTGGGGGCACTTTTCCGGCTTGGGCATGGAGAACCCGGTCAGGTGGCAGACCAGCCGGCCGGTGTAGCGATGCTCCACCAGCCAGGAATCCGAGTCCGGCGAGGTCATCCGCTCGCCGCAGGCCTTGCACAGCACCAGGGGCGCATAGCCCCGGCGGTTCAGGAACAACAGGGTCTGCTCGCCCGCCGCGAAGGTTTCGACCATGGCCTGGACCAGCGGCGGGGAGAGCCAGCGGCCGGTCTCCGGCGGGGTCTCCCGCAGGTCGATCAGCGAGATGTCCGGCAGCCGCGCCACCCCATGGCGCGAGGAGAGCTTCAGCCAGCGATATCGGCCAGTCTCGGCGTTGCGGAGGGATTCAAGCGACGGAGTCGCCGAGGCCAGGACCACGGCGGCGTCCTCGATCTTGCCGCGCGCCACCGCCAGGTCGCGGGCCTGGTAGATGAAGCCCTCGTCCTGCTTGTAGGAGCTGTCGTGCTCTTCATCGACGACGATCAGGGCCAGGTTGGTGAACGGCAGGAATAGCGCCGAGCGCGCGCCCACCACGATGCGGCAGCCGCCGGTGGCCACCGCCTCCCAGACCCTGCGGCGCATGGGCGGGGCGACGTCGGAATGCCACTCGCCGGGCCGGGCGCCGAACCGGCTCTCGAAGCGGGCGATCACCGCCTGGGTCAGAGCGATCTCCGGCAGCAGCACCAGGACCTGGGCGGCGGGGTCGCGGGCCAGGGCCTCGGCGGCGGCCTCCAGATAGACCTCGGTCTTGCCCGAGCCGGTCACCCCGTCCAGCAGGGCGACATTGAAACCGCCCTCGCGCACCATGACCTTCAGGGCCTCGGCCGCGGCGGCCTGGCTGGCGTTGAGCGGATGGCCGGCCAAGGCGAGGTCGGGCTCGGGATAGCGGCTCTCCGGGACGATCAGCTTCAGGACCAGGGCGCCGTCGTCCATCAGCCCCTTGACCACGCCCGACGACACGCCGGCCGCGCGCGCCAGGTCCGCCGGCGACAGGGGCTCAATGGCGGCTTCCAGCACCTTGGCGCGGGCCGGCGTCATGCGCGTGGGCGCAGCGCCGGTGAGCTCCATCACCTTTTCCGGCCGGGCCTTGGGCGCGCGGGCGCCGCGGGTGGCGATGGCCAGCGGCGAGCCCGGAGAGTCCACCGAATAGCGCGCCGCCCACTGGATGAACTCCAGGGTGCCCGGCGGCAGGGGCGGATCGTCCAGCTTGGCCTCGATCAGCTTCAGCGGCCGGTTGCCGCCGGCGGCCTCGCGCAGGGCGGTGACCACGCCGCGCAGCAGCCGGGGGCCCAGCGGCGCGGCCACCTGGTCGCCGACCTGCAGGTCCATGCCCTCCGGCTCGGCGTAGTCGAACGCTTCGGGCAGGGGCATGGGCAAGAGGACGGAGGCGATGCGGCTCATGGCCTCGCCCAGATAGGCTGGTCCGCAGCGCCCGCAACCGCTAAACAGCCCGCCGAACCCTGCGCCAGAAGGTCACCCATGCAACTCTTTCTCGACACCACCGACACGGCCGTCCTCAAGGATCTCGCCGCCACCGGCCTGGTCGACGGGGTGACCACCAATCCGACGCTGATCGCCAAGTCCGGTCGGCCCATGCTGGAGGTCATCGCCGAGATTTGCGACCTCGTCGAGGGCCCTGTGAGCGCCGAGGTCACCTCGACCGACGCCGCCGGCATGCTGGCCGAGGGCGCGAAGCTCGCCGCCGTCGCCACCAACGTCGTGGTCAAGGTGCCGCTCACCCGCGATGGCTTGATCGCCTGCGCGGAATTCGCCGTCCAGGGCATCTCCACCAACGTCACCCTGTGCTTCTCCGCGGCCCAGGCCCTGCTGGCCGCCAAGGCCGGCGCCACCTACATCTCGCCCTTCATCGGCCGCCTGGACGACTACGGCATGGAGGGGATGGACCTGATCGGCGAGATCCGCGCCATCTACGACAACTATGATTTCGACACCGAGATCCTGGCCGCCTCGATCCGTAATCCGGGCCACGTAACGGCCGCCGCGCTGGCCGGCGCCGACTGTGCGACCATTCCGCCCAGCGTTTTCTTGGACCTCTTCAAGCACCCGTTAACCGAGAAGGGGCTTGAAATGTTCTTGAGCGACTGGGCCAAGACGGGCCAGTCCATCCTGTAAAACGCGGGGACTGAACATGGACGGCGCTCAGGCGAAGGATCGCGGTTTGGGATCCGACGAGGTCCGGGCCTTCCTGTCCGACAATCCCCAGTTCCTGCGCGACGATCCCGCCCTGCTGGCCGAGCTCGGCCTGCGTCCCGACGCGGCCAATGTGCTGGATTTCGGTCCCGCGGCCCTGGCCCGTGTGCACGAGGCCCACAAGCGCGAGGCCGGCGCGCGCCGCCGCCTCGAGGCCACCGCCCGCGCCAACTTCGCCGCCCAGGCCCAGACCCACGGCGCCGTGGTCGACCTGCTGGAGGCCCGCAACCACGCCGACCTGGCCCGCCGGGTCGACGAACTGGCCCAACTCCGCTTCGGCTTGGCCGCCGGGGTGGTGGCCCTCTCCGGTCCCGAACGCACGCCGGCCGGCTGGCGCATGCTGGTCGAGGGCCAGATCGACATGATCATCGGCCACCAGCGGGTGGCCCTGATGGGCTTCCAGCCCACGGCGCTCGGCCTATTCGGCGAGCGTGCCGAGAGCGTCCGTTCGATGGCCATGGTCCGCATGGCGATCTGGGAGCCATCCCGCGAGGGCCTGCTGGCCTTCGGCTCGGCCGACGAGAACGGCTTCACCGAGGACATGGGCGCCGAACTGGTCGCCTTCCTCGCCCGTGTGGTCGAAAGGACCGCGGAGCGTTGGCCAGTTCTCTAACGGCCCACGAGGCGCTGAGGCTCTGGCTGGAGCACCTGGCCAAGGAACGCCGCGCCTCCCCCCGCACCGTCGAGGCCTACAGCTTCGCCGCCGGCCGCTACATCGCCTTCCTGGAACAGTATCGCGGCGAGGCCCTGTCGCTGGCCGCCATGGGGACGCTCACCGCCGGTGAGGTCCGCGCCTGGCTGGCGCACTTGCGACAGGGCGACAAGCCGCTATCGCCGCGCTCGCTCTCCCAGGCCCTGTCGGCGATCCGCACCTTCCACCGCTTTCTCGACATCCGCCTCGACACGCCCAACCCCGCCGTCGCCCTGGTGCGCGGACCACGCGTGGTTCCCAGCGCGCCGCGTCCGGTCAGCGAGGACCAGGCGCGCGGCATGCTGGCCGAGCCCGGCCTCGATCCCGATCGCGAGGACTGGGAGGCCAGCCGCGACGAGGCCGTGCTGACCCTGCTCTATGGCTGCGGCCTGCGGATCTCCGAGGCCCTGTCGCTGAAGCGCTCAGACGCCCCGCTGGGATCGTCGCTGCGGATCCTTGGCAAGGGATCCAAGACCCGCATCGTGCCGGTGCTGCCCGCCGTGCGCGAAGCCGTCGACGCCTATCTGGCCGACCTGCCCTTCGCGCTCTCCCCCGACCAGCCGCTGTTTCGCGCCAAGCGCGGCGGGGCGCTCAGCCCGCGCCATGTCCAGGCCACGGTGCAACTGCTGCGCGGGCGGCTGGGCCTGCCCGACAGCGCCACGCCGCACGCCCTGCGCCACTCCTTCGCCACCCACCTGCTGGGGGCCGGCGCAGATCTAAGGTCGATCCAGGAACTGCTGGGCCACGCCTCGCTGTCGACCACCCAACGCTATACCGAGGTCGACGCCGCGGCCCTGCTCGGCGCCTACGCCAAGGCCCATCCGCACGCCTGAGTTATTTGGCGAAGCGGCCGTCGCCCTCGACGTTCTCGCGTACCACTGTCGACACGGCGCAACCGCCGACTGAGCGGGCCACGGTCAGCACCTGGTTCGCCGGCGGCATGCCTTCGAGCGATTGCGCACCTCGATCGCCCCGCTGATCCTGCGGGCGCAGCAGCAGGGCCGGCTCCCTGGAGCGCACCGTCAGTCGGCCCTCGGCCGGACAGGACGCTGGCCCGACGCGGTGCATCGTCATGCGGGACGGCGGCGGCGCGGCCGCGAGACTCGCGGCGAGCAGGGCAGAGACGATCATGGCGAACCCTCCTATAGGCGAGGGAGTCTAGACCCGACGCCAGCCGGCCGGAAGTTAACTCGCCGTCAGGCCTGCATCGTCCAGCCCTCGACGCCCATGGCCGCCTGGCGGCCGGCCTCGGAGCGAGTCGGGTGGGGATGGCAGGTGCGCGCCACGTCCTCGCTGGCGGCCTTGAAGGCCATGGCCACGCAGTATTCGCCGATCATCTCGCCAGCCTGGGGACCGACGATGTGGACGCCCAGGATCTCGTCGGTCTTAGCGTCGGCCAGCACCTTGGCGAAGCCCTCGGTCTCGTGGTTGATCTTGGCGCGGCTGTTGGCGCTGAACGGGAACTTGCCGGCCTTGTAGGCCACGCCGGCCTCCTTGAGCTGCTCCTCGGTCTTGCCGACCCAGGCCACCTCCGGCGAGGTGTAGACCACGCTGGGGACCAGGTTGTAGTCCACATGGCCCCACTTGCCGGCGATCATCTCGATGCAGGCCACGGCGTCCTCCTCGGCCTTGTGCGCGAGCATCGGCCCCAGGATCGCGTCGCCGATCGCCCAGACCCCCGGAGCCGAAGTCTTGACGTGGTCGGTGGGAATGAAGCCGCGCTTGTCGGGGACGATGCCCACGCTCTCCAGGCCCAGGCCCTCGGTATAGGGCCGCCGGCCGATGGCCAGCAGGACATAGTCGGCCGTCAGCGTCTCGGCCGCCCCGCCGGCCACCGGCTCGACGGTCAGCGAGACGTTCGACTTGCCGGCCTTGGCGGCGGTCACCTTGGACGAAAGCTTGAAGGTGATCCCCTGCTTGGTCAGGGACCGCTGGAAGGTCTTGGCGGTCTCGGCGTCCATGCCGGGCGTGATGCGGTCCAGGAACTCCACCACGGTGACCTCGGCGCCGAGCCGGCGCCACACCGAGCCCAGCTCCAGGCCGATGATGCCGGCGCCGATGACGATCAGGCTCTTGGGAACTTCCGGCAGCGACAGGGCGCCGGTGGAATCGACGATGCGCTTCTGGTCCACCTCGACGCCCGACAGGGGCGAGGGTTCAGAGCCGGTGGCGATGACGATGTTGGCGGTCTCCAGCGTGGTGACCGAGCCATCCTCGGCGGTGACCTCCACCTTGCCCTGACCGACGATCTTGCCGGCGCCCTTGACCCAGTCGACCTTGTTCTTCTTGAACAGGAACTCGACGCCCTTGGTCAGGGCGGTCACCGACTCGCCCTTCTGCTTCATCATCTGAACCAGGTTGAGCTTGGGCTTCACCTCGATGCCCAGGGTGGCGAACTCGGCGCCCGCCGCGGCCTCATAGAGCTCCGAGGCGTGCAGCAGGGCCTTGGACGGCATGCAGCCGACGTTCAGGCAGGTCCCACCCAGGGTCACCCGCTTCTCCACCACCGCGGCCTTGAGGCCGAGCTGACCCGCGCGGATCCCCGCATTGTATCCGCCGGGGCCGCCCCCGATGATGATGACGTCGTATTGGGCCATTCGACCTCTAGCCTTCCTAGCTTGCAGCTTCTTCGGTGAGCGGGCTGAGGATCAGCCGATCGCCGTCCTGAACGATCATGACTTCCGCGCCGGGCAGCTCGAACCCCGGCGGCAGGACGACGATCTGGTCGCCGTCCTCCTGGTCGATGAGCCGGGCGCGCATCCTAGACGTCCAGCAGCAGGCGCTGCGGGTCTTCCAGGGCTTCCTTGACGCGGACCAGGAAGGTCACGGCGCCCTGGCCGTCGACGACGCGGTGGTCGTAGCTGAGCGCCAGGTACATCATCGGGCGGATCACCACCTGACCGCCCATGGCCATGGGCCGGTCCTGGATCTTGTGCATGCCTAGGATGCCCGACTGCGGCGCATTGAGGATCGGCGTCGACATCAACGAGCCGTAAACCCCGCCGTTGGAGATGGTGAAGGTGCCGCCCTGCAGGTCGTCCAGGGCCAGGTGACCGTCGCGGGCCTTCTTGCCCAGTTCGGCGATGCCCTTCTCCACGCCCGACAGCGACAGGATGTCGGCGTCGCGCAGCACCGGGACCACCAGGCCCCGATCGGTGCCGACCGCCACCCCGATGTCGTAGTGGTTCTTGTAGATGATGTCGGTGCCGTCGATCTCTGCGTTGACGTCGGGCACGTGCTTCAGGCCGTGGATCACCGCCTTCACGAAGAAGCTCATGAAGCCGAGCTTCACGCCGTGGGCCTTCTCGAAGCCGTCCTTGTATTGGTTGCGCAGCGCCATGATGGCGCTCATGTCGACCTCGTTGAACGTGGTCAGCATGGCCGCGGCGTTCTGCGCCTCTTTCAGCCGACGCGCGATGGTCTGGCGCAGGCGGGTCATCTTCACGCGCTCTACGCGCTCGTGGATCTCGCGCGGGGCCGAGGGCGCCGGCGCCTTGGCGCGGGCTTCCAGGGCGGCCAGGGCGTCGCCCTTGGTCACCCGGCCGTCCTTGCCGGACCCGGCGATGGAGGCGGCGTCGAGGCTGTTCTCGGCGACGATGCGCTGGGCCGAGGGCGCCAGCGGCGCGGCGGCGGTGGCCTTCGGAGCCTCGGCCTTGGGGGCCGGAGCCGGCGCGGGCTCGGGCGCCTTGGCGGGAGCGGCCTCGGCCTTCGGCGCGGGCTTGGCGCCGGCGGCGCCCTCGGTCAGGCGGCCCAGCACCGCGCCGGGCTCGACGGTGGCGCCTTCCTCGGCGTTGATCTCCGACAGCACGCCATCGGCGGGGGCGGCGACCTCGAGGCTGACCTTGTCGGTCTCCAGCTCGACCAGGATCTCGTCCTTCCGAACGGCGTCCCCGGCTTTCTTGGTCCAGCGCGCCACCGTCGCCTCGGTGACGGACTCTCCCAGGGCGGGGGTCATGATGTCGGCCATTGGAAGTTCCTGTCTCTCTTAAGTCGTTTTGGTCTTTGGGGTCGCCGGGAGCCTAGGCGAAGGCTTCGGCGACGAAAGTCTGCAGCTCGCGAAGGTGACGGCTCATCTGGCCCGCGGCGGTGGAGGCCGAGGCGGGTCGGCCGACATAGCGGGCCCGCTTGGCCTTGACCTTCAGGCGCTCGAGGGTGAGCTCCAGCCAGGGATCGACGAAGGTCCAGCCGCCCATGTTCTTCGGCTCTTCCTGGCACCAGACCAGTTCGGCGTTGGGGAAGCGCGACAGTTCGGTGGATAGCGACTTCACCGGCCACGGATAGAACTGCTCCAATCGCATCAGGTAGACGTCGTCGACGCCCTTCTCCTCCCGGGCGTCCAGCAGGTCGTAATAGACCTTGCCGGAGCACAGCACGACGCGGCGGATCTTTTCGGGCTCGACCAGGACCGTCTTGGTGTTCTGGCCGCGTTCGGCGTCGTCGTGCAGCACGCGGTGAAAGGACGAACCCTCGGCCATGTCGCTGAGCTTCGACGTGGCCTTCTTGTGCCGCAGCAGCGACTTGGGCGTCATCACCACCAGCGGCTTGCGGAACTCGCGGCGCATCTGGCGGCGCAGGACGTGGAAGTAGTTGGCCGGGGTCGAGCAGTTGACGATCTGCAGGTTGTCCTCGGCGCAGAGCTGCAGGAAGCGTTCGAGGCGGGCGGAGGAGTGCTCCGGACCCTGGCCCTCGTAGCCGTGCGGCAGCAGCAGGACCAGCCCGCTCATCCGCAGCCACTTGCGTTCGCCCGACGAGATGAACTGGTCGATGACCACCTGGGCGCCGTTGGCGAAGTCGCCGAACTGGGCCTCCCACAGGGTGAGCGTCTTCGGGTCGGCCAGCGAGAAGCCGTACTCGAAGCCCAGCACCGCCTCTTCCGACAGCGGCGAGTCGATGATCTCGAAATGGGCCTGGCCGGGACGCAGGTGCGAGAGCGGCGTGTAGTGCTCCTCGGTCTTCTGGTCGATCAGGTCGGCATGGCGCTGGACGAACGTGCCGCGCACCGAGTCCTGGCCGGTGAAGCGCACGGGGAAGCCGTCGTCCAACAGGGTGGCGATGGCCAGGTGCTCGCCGGTCGCCCAGTCGAGGCCCTCGCCGGCCTCGATGGCCGCGCGGCGGTTCTCGATCGCCCGCTTGACGGTCTTGTGCACGTCCAGCCGCTCGGGGATGGCGGTGATGCGGCTGCCCAGGTCCAGCAGCTTCTGCATCTTGACGCTGGTGTCGCCGCGGCGGTCGTCGCCGTCGGGCAGGGCCAGGCCCGACCAGGCGCCGTCCAGCCAGTCGGCCTTATTGGCCTTATAGGCCTTGCCGGCGTCGAATTCCTTGTCGAGGAATTCGTCGAACTCGGCCATCCAGCCGGTGAGCTCGGCCTCGGTGATGACGCCCTGGCCGACCAGCTTGCGGCTGTAGATCTCGCGGGTCGACGGGTGGTCCTTGATCTTGGCGTACATCAAGGGCGAGGTCATCGTCGGGTCGTCGCCCTCGTTGTGACCGAACCGCCGGTAGCAGAACATGTCGATGACCACGTCCTTGCCGAACTGCTGGCGGAACTCGGTGGCCACCTTGGCGGCGAACACGCAGGCCTCGGGATCGTCGCCGTTCACGTGGAAGATCGGCGCCTCGACCATCAGGGCCACGTCCGACGGATAGGGCGAGGAGCGCGAATATTTCGGCGCGGTGGTGAAGCCGATCTGGTTGTTGACGATGAAGTGGACGGTGCCGCCGGTGCGGTAGCCCTTCACCCCCGACAGGGTGAAGCATTCCGGGATCACGCCCTGGCCGGCGAAAGCGGCGTCGCCGTGCAGCAGCAGCGGCATGACGTGACCGCGTCCCGCGTCGGCGTTCTGGCGCAGGGTGGAGGCCTGTTTGGCGCGCGCCTTGCCCAGCACCACCGGGTTGACGATCTCAAGATGAGACGGGTTGGCGGTCAGCGACAGGTGGACGCTGTTACCGTCGAAGGCGCGGTCCGAGGACGCGCCCATGTGGTACTTCACGTCGCCCGAACCCTCGACGTCCGAGGGCAGGCTGGTGCCGCCCTGGAACTCGTGGAAGATCACGTGGTAGGGCTTGGCCATCACCGCGGCCAGCACGTTCAGACGACCCCGGTGGGGCATGCCGATGACGATGTCGCGCACGCCCAGCGCTCCGCCGCGCTTGATGATCTGCTCCAGCGCCGGGACCATGGCCTCGCCGCCGTCCAGGCCGAACCGCTTGGTGCCGGGGAAGCGCTTGTGCAGGAAGCGCTCGAAGCCCTCGGCCTCGATCAGCTTCTTCAGGATGGCGACCTTGCCCTCCTTGGTGAAGACGATCTCCTTGTCGCGGCCCTCTATGCGCTCCTGCAACCAGGCCTTCTGGGCCGGATCGGTGATGTGCATGTACTGCACGCCGATATCGTTGCAGTAGGTCCGCTTCACGATCTCCAGGATTTCGCGGACCGTGCCGGTCTCCAGGCCCAGCACGAAGTCGAGGAAGATCGGCCGGTCATAGTCGGCCTCGGAGAAGCCATAGGTGGCGGGGTCCAGTTCCGAGGCGTCGCCGTCGGGGATGGCGATGTCTAGCGGATCGAGATTGGCCCGCAGGTGGCCGCGCATCCGGTAGGCGCGGATCATCATGATGGCGCGCAGGGAATCCAGGGTCGCGGCGCGCACCGATTCCGGAGAGGCGGCGGGGGCGGCGCGTTCGGCGATCTTCGCCCCGACCTTGGCCTCCACCGCAGGCCACATGCCGTCCAGGGCCGAGAGCCAGTCAGGCCGGGCGGCGGGCGCCCCGGCCTTGGTCCACGAGCGGTCGCCGGCGGCGGCCTTCACCTCGTCGGCGCGGTCGGCCAGGGATGTGAAGAAGGCGCGCCAGGAGGCGTCGACCGAATTCGGGTCGGCGGCCCATCTCGCGTAGAGATCCTCCACAAACGCGGCGTTGCCGCCGTAGAGGAATGAGGTCTCGGCGAGCACCTCGTTGATCAGACCTGCGTCGTCCGCCATTTCGTCCGTTTCCCGCGGTTCCGGCCACGGACTTCGGAAGAAGGAGCCGAGCGCGGACCGCCCTTAGTTAGTTTGCCGTCAGGCGCTTTTCAGCACCTCGAGGAGGGTCTCGCCCAGTTTCGCCGGCGAAGGCGACACGCGGATGCCCGCCGCCTCCATCGCCGCGATCTTGTCTTCGGCGCCGCCTTTGCCGCCGGAGATGATCGCGCCCGCGTGCCCCATGCGCCGACCGGGCGGCGCGGTGCGACCCGCGATGAATCCGACCATAGGCTTCTTGGTTGCTGAATTCTTGATGAACTCCGCGGCGTCTTCCTCGGCCGAACCGCCGATCTCGCCGATCATGATGATCGACTCGGTCTCCGGGTCCTTCAGGAACATGTCGAGGATGTCGATGAATTCGGTGCCTTTGACCGGATCGCCGCCAATTCCGACAGCGGTTGTCTGTCCAAGGCCCACCTGGGTGGTCTGGAACACCGCCTCGTAGGTCAGCGTGCCGGAGCGCGAGACCACGCCGACCGAACCCTTGCGGAAGATGTTGCCGGGCATGATGCCGATCTTGCAGGCTTCCGGCGTCAGGACGCCGGGGCAGTTCGGCCCGATCAGCCGCGACTTCGAGCCCGACAGCGCGCGCTTGACCTTGATCATGTCGGTCACCGGGATGCCCTCGGTGATGCAGATGATCAGCGGAATCTCCGCGTCGATGGCTTCCAGGATCGAGTCGGCGGCGAACGGCGGCGGGACATAGATCACGCTGGCGTCGGCGCCGGTCTGCTGGGCCGCCTCACGCACGGTGTCGAACACCGGCAGGCCGATGTGGGTGGTCCCGCCC
>NZ_JAUYOJ010000249.1 GCF_030697925.1 Phenylobacterium sp.
TCCGTTAGCGCTGGATAGCGCCTACGAGCGGCAGGCTTCGGCCCGGCCGCTTTTTTGTTGCCGGAGAGCGGCCAAGCTTATGCGTGGCAAGACCGCAGAAGATCAAAAGCTCCTGGAGCTGCTCGACCCCGTGGCCGAGGCGGCCGGCTATGAGATCGTGCGCCTGCGCCTGATGGGCGGCGAGCATGCCCGGCGCCTGCAGATCATGGCCGAGACGCCCGACGGCGAGATGGTGGTCGAGGACTGCGCGCGGCTCAGCCGGGCCATCTCCGAGATCATGGACGCCGCCGACCCGATCGCCGGGGAATATACGCTGGAGGTCTCCTCGCCGGGGGTCGACCGGCCGCTGACCCGGCTGAAGGACTTCGCCAACTACGAGGGCCACGAGGCCCGCATCGAACTCGACCGCGTGGCCGAGGGACGCAAGCGCTTCCGCGGCGTCCTGGCCGGGGTGGAAGACGAGAACATCGCCATCGACCTGGAAGGGGAGGAGGCCACCGCCCTGGTCCCCTTCGCCTGGGTGGTCGAGGCCAAGCTGATCCTGACCGATGCGCTGATGAAGCGCGGCGCCGAAGAGCGCGCCGCCCGCCTCGTCGGCGACGACCCGCAACAAGAGACCTCCGAATAAAGGACGAGACCCATGAGCCTGACCGGCATCTCCGCCAACCGGCTTGAACTGCTCCAGATCGCCGAGGCCGTCGCCCGCGAAAAGTCGATCGACAAGGAGATCGTCATCGAGGCGATCGAGGAGGCGATCCAGAAGGGCGCGCGCTCGCGCTACGGCGCCGAGCACGACATCCGGGTCCATATCGATCCCAAGACCGGCGAGACCACCGTCAAGCGTGTGGTCACCATCGTCGATGACGGGGTGAGCTGGGACGTCGAGGCCGGCGAAGAGGAGCCGGTCGGCATCATGCGCCTGTCGGACGCCAAGCGCGTCTACAAGGACGCCGCGGTCGGCAAGACCTACGAAGAGATCCTGCCGCCCTTCGAGTTCGGCCGGGTGCAGACCCAGATGGCGCGCCAGGTGGTGACCGGCAAGGTCCGCGAGGCCGAGCGCGAGCGCCAGTTCGAGGAGTTCAAGGACCGGGTCGGCGAGATCGTCAACGGCGTGGTCAAGCGGGTCGAGTACGGCAACACCGTCGTCGACCTGGGTCGCGGCGAAGGCATCATGCGCCGCGACCAGTCGATCCCGCGCGAGAACTTCAATATCGGCGACCGGATCCGCTGCTACATCTATGACGTCCGCCGCGAGACCAAGGGTCCGCAGATCCTGCTCAGCCGCGCCCACGGCGGCTTCATGGCCAAGCTGTTCGCCCAGGAAGTGCCGGAAGTCTATGACGGCGTGATCGAGATCCGCGCCGTGGCCCGCGACCCGGGCTCGCGCGCCAAGATGGCCGTGGTCTCCAACGACAGCTCCATCGATCCGGTCGGCGCCTGCGTCGGCATGCGCGGCTCGCGCGTGCAGGCGGTGGTGGCCGAGCTGCAGGGCGAGAAGATCGACATCATCCAGTGGAGCCCGGACGAGGCGACCTTCATCGTCAACGGCCTCGCCCCCGCCGAAGTCTCCAAGGTGGTGATGGACGAGGAGGACGAGCGCGTCGAGGTGGTGGTTCCCGACGAACAGCTGTCGCTGGCCATCGGCCGCCGCGGCCAGAACGTCCGTCTTGCAAGCCAACTTACGGGTTGGCAAATCGACATCATGACCGAGAGCCAGGAGAGCGAGCGCCGCCAGCGCGAGTTCTCCGAGCGAACCCAGCTGTTCCAGGAAGCCCTGGACGTGGACGAGGTCATCGCCCAGCTGCTGGTCACCGAGGGCTTCGCCACGGTGGAAGACGTCGCCTATGTGGACGCCTCGGAAATCGCGGCCATCGAAGGCTTCGACGAGGACACCGGCGAGGAGATCCAGGCCCGCGCCCGCGACTTCCTGGAAAAGATCGCCGCCGAATACGACTCCAAGCGCACCGCGTTGGGCGTCGAGGACGGCCTGCTGGAAATCGAGGGCGTGACCCTGCCGATGGCCGTGGCCCTGGGCGAGGGCGACGTGAAGTCCGTCGAGGACCTCGCCGGCCTGATCCCCGACGACCTGCGCGGCTGGTTCGAGACCAAGGACGGCGAGCGCGTCCGCGAGAAGGGCATCCTGGAGAGCTTCAACATGGACCCGGCCGACGCCGAAGCGCTGATCATGCGCGCCCGCGTCGCCATGGGCTGGATCGAGGCGCCGGAGCCGGAACCCGAGGTCGAGGAAGAGGTCGAGTACAACGAAGCCGAGGCCGTGTTCGGTCAGCGGCCGGCCGCTGCGGTCGCGCCCGAAGCTGACGCCGAGGCGGTCGCCGAGGCCGACCCCGACCAGCCTACGGAGGCCTAAGGACCCTGTTGAACGCCCCCGCAACCCTGGCGGAAGCCGCTCGCGAGCGTCGCGACATCGTCTCCGGCGAGGTGATGGACGAAGCACGCCTGCTGCGCTTCGTCGCTGGACCGGGCGCCGTGGTGGTCCCCGACGTGGCGCGCAAGCTGCCGGGGCGGGGCCTCTGGGTCGAGGCGACGCGGGCGGGGGTCGAGGCCGCGGCCAAGAAGGGCCTGTTCTCCCGGGCCGCCAAGACCAAGCTGGCGGTCGGGCCGGACCTCGCCGATCAGGTGGAAACGCTCTTGCGGAAGCGGCTCCTGGACGGCCTGGGCCTTGCCAAACGGGCGGGCGACCTTATCTCGGGCTACGAGAAGGTCTCCGCCAGCCTGAGCGCCGGCAGGGCCGCCTGGCTGATCGAGGCCGCCGATGGCGCGCCTGACGGTCGGCGCAAGATTCTGAATGTGGCCCGCAAGTCACCCAAGCCGGTCGAGGTCTTCGGACTCTTCGGCGTCGAGGAATTGGGTTTGGCCTTGGGGGGCGAGAATGTGATACACACCGCCTTCCTTGCGGGGCGTGGCGCCGATCGTTGGACATTCGATGTCCGGCGCCTGTCCGGCTTCAGCCCGCTTACTCCCGAGAGTTGGCGCGAGGAAAAGCCTTCTGAGGCGGGCGGAACCTAAGGCGGTTTCGCGCGCCTAGACCTATTCGAGATGATTGGCCGGGACCGTCCCGACCGTAAGTTAAAGCGAGCGCATGAGCGACGAGAACGACAACGGCCGAGCCCCCGGCGGGCGAGCTCCCCTGACCCTCAAGCCCCGTGGGGCCGGTTCGGTCAGCGCGGGCACGGTGAAGCAGAGCTTCAGCCACGGCCGCTCCAAGACGG
>NZ_JAUYOJ010000250.1 GCF_030697925.1 Phenylobacterium sp.
CTGGCCCCGAGCATCAACTCCGTGGACCTGAAACACCGACTTGGCGATATCCAAGCCCACCGTAACCACCTCTTCCATGGCGCTCCTCCATCTCGGCCGCGGCAATGCTGCGACCAGGGTGGGGAGCCGTCCACGGCATCAGGAGCAGAGGTTGGTTTGCCAGCTTGAAGCGGACCTTCAACCACGACCTACCCAACGTTCGTGCCTTGCGGGCCGTTAGGTTAGCTCGGACTATGAGGCCATGAAGGTGATGTTGGTCTTTGATCCAGTGCCCGACCCTGGCCGCTCCCCGGCGGCCGCGATTCAGGAGCTGATGAGCTAGCTGTGGCCCTCTCCGTCGAGCGTAAGGCGGCGCGGCAGCGCCATATCGTCGATGCGGCCCAGGCTCTGATCCGCGAGCGGGGCGACGCCGGCTTCACCATGACCGAACTAGCGACGCGAGCCGGGGTCAGCCCCGCCACACCCTACAATCTGGTCGGCTCCAAGACAGACCTCTTGAACCAGGTCGTGGACGACGAATTCGAGAGCTTCATCCGCAAGCTTGGCAGCGTGCGCCACGCCAGCGCGCTCGGCCTGCTTCTCGACGCCACGGCCCTTGTGGTCACTCACTATGAGGCTGACCGGCAATTCTACCGCGGCCTCTTCCGCTCCGCCTTCGGGGTCGACGCCACCGAGGTGCGCGACCTGCTGGCGACCAAGGGGCAGGCCCTTTGGCAGGGCTTCGTGCAAGGCGCCATCGACGCCGGCGAGATCGAGGCCTTCGCCCGCGCCGGTCCCCTCACCGAGGCGCTGCTCAGGGCCATCAGCGTCACCGTGCAGGCCTGGCTGGCCGAGGGCTGGAACCAGGAGCGCTTCAGCCTTGAGATGTCCAACGCCGTGCGCCTGACACTCGCCTCGGTGGCCGCGCCGCCTTTGCGCGAGGCCCTGACGCGGGAGATCGCCGCCGCCCAGGCCGCCCTCTGCGACCTCGCCCCACGGGTTTGACAGCGATTCCGATCCGAGATTATAGTCTACTATAATTATAAGATGATCGCTCAGGGTGGATCCGCATGTACGACCTCATCATCCGCAACGGGCTGGTCTTCGACGGCAGCAGCGGCCCCGGACGGCTGGCTGACGTGGCGATCAAGGACGGCTTCATCGCCGCCGTCGCCCCCGCCCTCGAGGGCGGGGCCCGCGAGATGATCGACGCCGCCGGAGCCATCGTCACCCCGGCCTGGATCGACATCCACACCCACTACGACGGCCAGGTCACCTGGGACTCGGAAATGAACCCCTCGGCCAGCCACGGCGTGGGCACCGTCGTCATGGGCAACTGCGGCGTCGGCTTCGCCCCTTGCCCTCTCGGCGGCGAGAGCGACCTCATCGAGCTCATGGAAGGGGTGGAGGACATACCCGGCACCGCCCTCTACGAAGGCATGCCCTGGGGCGCCTGGGAGACCTATCCCCAGTACCTCGACTACCTGGCCGGCCGTCAATTTGCGCTGAACGTCAGCTCGATGATCGCCCATGGCGCCGTGCGCAACTACGTCATGGGCCAGCGCGGCCGCGACAACGACCCCGCCACCCCGGACGACATCAGCGCCATGGCCGGCATCGTCCAGGAGGCCCTGCAGGCCGGGGCGGTCGGCTTTTCCACGTCGCGGATCATGGGTCACCGCTCCATTCACGGGGCCCCGGTGCCCGGCACCTTCGCCGACGAGCCCGAACTCCTGGGCTTGGCAGAAGCCATGGGCCGCGCCGGCTCGGGCGTGCTGCAGGTGATCCCGGCCAGCACCCTGGGCGAAGGCGCCGTGGTCGCCGAGCATTCCACATTGGAGTCCGAGGTCGGCCTGATCAGCCGCCTAAGCCGCGCGGCCGCCCGCCCGGCCACCTTCACCCTGTTCGAGACCGCCGACGCGCCTCAGCGCTGGCGGGAGGTGATCCGCTTGGTGAAGGAGGGCAACGTCGCCGGCGCGCGGGTCTTCCCGCAGGTGGGCAGCCGCCCCACGGGCCTGGTTTTCGGCATCGATTCCTACCACCTGTTCATGGCCAAGCCGACCTTCATACGGCTGAAGGCCCAGCCCCGAGACGAGATGCTGCGCGAACTGCGCCGGCCCGAAATCAAGGCGCAGATCCTGGCCGAGGAGAACGTGCCCCAGGAATTTCCGGGCAAGATGGAGAGCGTCATCGTCAGCGCCAACCTGCCGATGGAGATGACCTTCGCTCTCTCCGCCGACGCCAGCTATGAGCCGACGCCCGACGAAAGCTTCGCCGCCCTGGCCGCCGCAACGGGCTACCCGGACGGCGTCTCCTATCTCTACGACTACCTGACCGCCGGCGCCGGCGATGCTTTCGCGGTGGTTTTCTTCACCAACTACGCGGGCTTCAACCTTGATCCCGTGCGCGACATGCAGATGGACGAGAGCACCGTGGTTGGCCTGTCCGACGGCGGCGCCCACGTCGGCCTGATCTTCGACGCCGTCAATCCGACCTACCAGCTCACCTACTGGGCCCGGGACCGCAAGCGCGGGGAGACCCTGCCCCTGGCCCTGGTGATCCACAAGCAGACCCGGCGCAACGCCGAACTGTTCGGCTTCCTCGACCGCGGCCTAATCGCCCCCGGCATGCGGGCTGACATCAATGTCATCGACTTCGAGAACCTGAAGCTGGGTGAGATGGCCCTGCACAACGACCTGCCCGCCGGCGGCGCCCGCCTGCTGCAACCGGCCTACGGCTACCTCGCCACCCTGATCAACGGCGAAGTCACCCGCCGCAACGGCGAGGACACCGGGGCCCGGCCGGGCCGGCTCATCCGGGGCCAGGCGCAAGAGGACGCGATCCACACCGCCGTCTGAAACGGCCGCGCCAAGAACGCGAATAGATCAGGCGGAAGACCTACCCAGCGACCGTTAAGATCCCAATCCGGTCCTCCGGGCGCGGCTGAGGGCTCTCTGCCCAGGAGCAGACGTTCTGAAGGTCTCAGATGAGCCCACTCCGGTTACTCAGCGGCGTCCGGCCCCTGGGGCGGGATTGGGGCAGCCAAGCTGCCCGGAAGCGGTCGTTGCCAAGGACCGCTAGAGCATGACCGTTTTAGCATGGAGCGTAGCCTGAGTTGACGAGGTAGTTGGCGCACTCGGTTGGGGTGAAGTGGTCGAGGAGTTGGCCGATGCGGCGCCAGGTGGCCTCGACGGTGCGTTCGGCGGCCTTGCGCAGC
>NZ_JAUYOJ010000008.1 GCF_030697925.1 Phenylobacterium sp.
TGGTCGTGGGTCGCCGAGATGATCTTGTCGAACGCCGTCGAGCGGTTGTTGTAGCGGTCCAGGTCCAGCATCGACTCGAAGTCGTCCGGCGCCACGGCGTCGTAGATGATGTCCTTGGTGATGTTGCCGTCGGCCGCCATGCGATCCTCCCGGTGATCCTGTCGGGGCGAAGGTCATCACCCCCGAAGCCGGGCGTCAACGGAAAATGACGCTCGCGTCATTTTCATCGGCCACTCAGCGGGGCGGCGGCTCGGACTGCAGGGTCTCCAGATAGGCCACCAGGTCTTCGGCCTCCTGACGACCGATCTGGATCGGCGGCATCTCGCCCGATCCGTGCTGCGAGATCTCCGTGAACCGCCTTTGTAGGGACAGGGCGTTGTAGCGGATCCGAAGGTCGCGGAAGCGTGGCCCGAACGAGGCCGGGCCATCATCCAGGCCGACCACATGGCATCCCGCGCACCGCCGCTCGGCGAAAGCCTGGCCCCGCAGCACGGGCGGATCGGCGGCGGGGCCGGCGCCTACCGCCTGCACCCCGGCTGCGCCGGCGCAACCGGCCAGGGCCGCCGCCAAGCCCAGCATCGCCCAAGACCTGTTCGCCATCGACGCCTCCGTGGGATGGAGCCGCAGAATGGCGCCATTCGGTCCCGCGCGCGCCTCCGGTGCTCTACCTAGACGCGGCGGCGCACGAAAAGGCCCGCCGGCGCGGGCCGGCGGGCCGAAGTCGTGGAGGAAGCTGGCTCGGCCTACTCCGCGGCGATGGAAATCGCCTGGCCGACGCGGTCTTTGAAATTGATCTCCTGGAGGCACTTGATCCCCTCCTCGGCGATATCGTCGCCGACCATCCGGTCGCCCTCGCCGCGCAGCTCCTCGACGTCCACATAGGTGGCGTAGAAGGCCTTGGTGCGGTCGGTGATGATGCCGGCGTTGAGCAGGGTCTTCACCAGCACCCGGAAGATGTTGGTCTGCTCCTTCATGTTCTCGCGGCGCTTGTCGTCGTTCATGATCTCCGCCATCTCGGCGATGACCTTGTCCGGATCCAGGCCGAATTCCTCGTACAGATCGCGCTGCTGGGTGGGAGCCACCAGGTTGAACAGCAGGGTCTGGAAGCAATGCGCCGCCCAGGTCTCGATGATCTCGTGCTCGGCCTCGGTCAGGTGCGGAATGGTCCGGTCGGCCCAGATCTTCCCGAACTTGTGGTGGAAGGCCTCGTCGGTCATCACCAGCTGCAGGAGCCGCTTGCCCATCGGATCGCGGATATTGTTGAAGAAGGTGGCGAAGGCGCCCATGGCCAGGCCCTCGACCAGCATCTGCATGCCGATGATCTTCTTGTAGACCTCGGGGCTGCCGATGATGTCGACCAGCAGGGCCTTCAGCGTCGGGCCGCATTCCACCGGCCGGCCCCAGCGGGCCTTGATGTCTTTGGCGAAGGCCGTGCCGTGGCGGGCTTCCTCGCGGGTCTGGTTGGCGGCGTATTCCTGCGCGCCCTGGTCCAGCAGCACGTGGCACAGCGAGGCCGAGAGGTTCAGCGCGCCCTGCTCCCCGTGCAGGATCGAGGAGAAGGACCGCAGGGCCGACTGGTTGACGAAGCGGACGCGGGTCTTCCAGTCGCTGAGGTGATTGGAGACATAGTCGGTGGACATGGAGATGATCATGTCCTCCGGCAGGAGCATCTCGTTCTCCATGTCGAAGGGCGCGGAAAAGTCGATGTATTTTGGGTCGAGCGGATCCCAGAAGTGGTCGTGGGTCGCCGAGATGATCTTGTCGAACGCCGTCGAGCGGTTGTTGTAGCGGTCCAGGTCCAGCATCGACTCGAAGTCGTCCGGCGCCA
>NZ_JAUYOJ010000116.1 GCF_030697925.1 Phenylobacterium sp.
CGAGGCGGCTGTCCGGTTTGGCGTGGGTGTGGCGACGGCGGTTCGTTGGTCGCATCGGCTGAGGACGACCGGCAGCGCGGCGGCCCGGCCCATGGGCGGCCCCAGGCGCGCGGTTCTGGCCGGTGAGCGCGACTGGCTGCTGGCGCGCATCCGGGAGACGCCGGACCTGACGCTGCGGGCCATTCAGGCCGAGCTGGCCGGTCGCGGCGTGAAGGTGAGCTACGACGCGGTCTGGCGCTTTTACCTGCGGGAGGGCGTGACCTTCAAAAAAAAGCCTGCACGCCGCCGAACAAGACCGGCCGGACGTGGCCCGGAAGCGCGACCGCTGGAGACGCTATCAGGCCAGGCTTGATCCCAGGCGCCTGGTGTTCATCGACGAGACCTGGGCCAAGACCAACATGACCCGCACCCATGGCCGCTGCGCCCGCGGCGAGCGGCTGCTGGCCAAGGTCCCGCATGGCCACTGGAAGACCATGACCTTCGTCGCCGCCTTGCGCTGCGACCAGATCACCGCCCCCGTGGTGCTCGATCAGCCGATCAACGGCGAGTGGTTCCGGGCCTATGTCGAGCAAGCCCTCGTGCCCACCCTGCGGCCCGGCGACGTCGTGGTCATGGACAACCTCGGCAGCCACAAGGGCCAGGCCGTGCGCCAGGCCATCCGCAAGGCCGGCGCCCATCTGCTGTTCCTGCCGCCCTACAGCCCCGACCTGAACCCCATCGAGCAGGTCTTCGCCAAGCTCAAGGCCCTGCTGCGCAAAGCCGCCGAACGCACCGTCGAGGCCACCTGGCGGCGCATCGGCGATCTGCTCGGCCAATTCAGCCCAGCAGAATGCGCCAACTACCTCGTCAACTCAGGATACGCTCCAAGCTGAAACGGTCAGGCGCTAGGTGTCGTTGCTACGAAGGTTGTTCACCCGGGGAGTGTCTTGAACGAAGCTGGGGTTGCGACACTCCACTTCCACCGGAGCTCCCCGGATGGACATCGACAAGAATGCTCGCCTGACGCCGTTGGGTCGAGAGGCGATGATCCGAATCTGGATGCACGTGATAGCGCGACCTCTCCTGAGGAGATCGCCGAGGCCACGGCCTTCATCCCCGGAAACTAGCTGGTCCAAGTCGCGGCGTCGGACGTACGAGAGGCCGCCCTTCGGTCAGGCGACCCTCGCCTCGTCGCCGCTCGCGGCCTGCCCGTCAGGCGTCGCCAGGCGGGCAATGGTCGCGATGAGGTTACTTGGATTGATCGGCTTCGGTTCGACCGCATTGAACCCGTGGGCCATCAGCTGTTCGTCCACGCCCGCCATAGCGTCCGCTGTCAGGGCGACGACCGGCTGATCCCTGCGCCCGGCTTCCCCGGCACGGATTCGGCTCAGGGCTTCCGGGCCGTCCATCCCAGGCATGTGAATGTCCATGAGGACGACATCGACTGATGTCGTCCTCAGGCAGTCCAGCGCGATCGCACCGTCGCCTGCGGTGATCACCAGAACACCGAACGCCTCGAGGATCGCGCGGGCGACCGCCTGGTTGATGGCATTGTCGTCAGCCACAAGGACCGTGAGCCCCTCAATGTTCACGGGCGCTTCTTCTTCTTGGGTCTCCTCAAGCGCCTCGCATTCAATCAAGGGGAGGGTGACCGTGAAGGTCGAACCCTCTCCGGGGCGACTGTCCAGCACGATGTCGCCACCCATCAAGGTCGCCAGGTTCCTGCAGATCGCCAGCCCGAGGCCGGTCCCGCCGAACCTCCGGTTTGTCGACGCATCCGCCTGAGCAAAGGATTGAAACAGCCTTGCTTTTTGCTCGTCGCTGATCCCAAGGCCGGAGTCCGAAACGCTGATCGAAACAAGCGGAGATCCGACCTCCGGCGCCTCTGACCAGATCGACAGCCGCACCTCGCCATGGGTGGTGAACTTCAAGGCGTTCGAGATCAGGTTGACCATGATCTGCCTCAGGCGCGTGGGGTCGCCAAGGACCCAGCGCGGCGCGGCCTGATCGACATCGAACACCAGCCGCACACCCTTGGCGCTGGCTGTTTCGGTCCAGAGTTCATAAACTCGCCGACCCAGGTCCTCCAAGTCAAAGGGGATCGATTCCAGCTCGAGCTTGCCCGCCTCTATCTTCGATGTATCAAGGAGGTCGTTCAGGATCGACATCAGGCCACCTCCAGAACGCAGAAGCATATCCACGTGGTCAGCCTGTCGGCTGTTGAGGTCGGTGTGCGTGAGAGCGTGGGCCATGCCCAGGACGCCGTTCATCGGCGTGCGCAATTCGTGACTCATCATTGCCAGGAAGGCGGTCTTCGCATGGTTCGCCGCCACGGCGCGCTCAGTCTGCTCTTCGAGCGCGTGCTGGCGCGTAATGAGCTCGGCCTGGGTGTGACGAAGCGTTGTGGCGTTGAAGACGTTTCGGCGAATGTCGAGGATCAGATAGACAATTCCCAGAAGAAGAACCACGACCAAGGTCAGCAGGTAGGTCCCTCGGGAAAGGAACGAGACGATCGGGAGGATCAGGAGCGCGACTGTGGGAGCCGTTCCGAACGCCAGCGTAGCGACGGCGGAGTGAAATGACATGGTCTGGGCGATGACCAACAGGCTGAATAGCAGCGCAACCGCCACGATCTGAAGTTCTGCGATGCCCGTCGACCAATAGGCTATCGGCATGGCCGTCCACACGATGCTCGTCGCAGCGATGGCCGCCAGACGCATGACCCGATGGCGCGGCAGAGGCGCCACTACGCCCCGCGGATAGGACAACTGAGCCCAGGCTTCCGCAATAACGACAGCGCCGAACCAAATGGCTGCGACAACCCATGAGAAATTCAAAGCCAGAAGACCACCAAATACGGCGGCAATTGAGAGCCTGAGGAGCTGAGTTTCGCGCCCTTCGCGGGCCTGGGCGTCAAGTCCTGCGTCGAACTCTGGGCGCAGCATAGCTCTTCACTCCATACGGCTCGCAAATACGGTGGAGGCTAAGTTCTACTTGGCGATTAATGGGCCGCGTTCCGCGTAGCGGCATGGCGTCGCAGCGTCCTCAACCCGGCAGAAGGTGTGACGCCAGGGAATTTTGCGAGCTGGCTCAGCCCAGGGCCTGGCGCAACTCCCACTCCGCCAGACGCATGGTGCAACGAAGACCGTTCGCTTGCCCTACGAATGGCAAGCTGAGAGAGACGGCCTCGGTGGACCCTGATGCTCGGATTGGCGGACCAAGCGCGCGTCCGACCCGAACAATCGTGGCAAGAGCACGCCTTACTCCGCCACGCTCCAGTCGAATGAAGGTTCGACTGCAGACCCTCTCGGCATCTAGCTGCGTGGTCCCGGAATGAGGTGGTGCGGGTTGATCTTGAAGATTGACGGGTCTTTGGTCCAGGCCTCGCAGATGACCTGGTAGGGCGTTCGCCATCTCAAAACCTTGAGGTGCTTGGCGAAGTTGTAGGCGGTGACGAAGGCCAGGACATGTGCCTTCAGGCATTCCAGGTCGTCGTAGTGATAGGTCTTGATCGTGGCGTCTTTGACGGTGCGGTTCATCCGCTCGGCCTGGCCGTTGGTCCAAGGATGATAGGGCTTGGTCAGCCGGTGCTCGATGCCGTTTGCGATGCAGACGCGGTCGAAGATGTGCGGGCCGAGGAAGCGGCGGCCGGGGCCGTCGCGGTTCTTGGGCAAGTCGGCGAAGGCCATGCCGTTGTCGGTCAGCACGATGTGGATCTTGTAGGGGAATACCTCCACGACGTTCCTCAGGAAGGCTGAGCCTTCCATCTTCCCGGCGCTGTCGTGGAACTCGACGTATCTAGCTTTTCAAGAGCGATCGATGGCCAGGAACATGATGAGCTTGCCGTCGGCGTGGCGCAGCTCGCAGCTGTCGATGTGGACGTATCCGATCTCGTAGGTCTTGAACCGCTTACGCTGCTGCTTGGTCTCCTCGACCGGCAGTCGGGAGACGCCATGACGCTGCAGGCAGCGGTGCAGCGCGCTGCGGCTGAGGTTGGGGATGGTGTCCCTCAGACAGCCCAACACGTCGTCCAGCGGCAGCATGGTCTTCTGGCGGAAGGCCACCACGATGGCTTCCTCGGCCGGCGTCAGCACGGTGCTCTTCGGAACCTTCGGTCCCATCGGCGCATCGGCTGTCGTGGCCCGCTTGCGCCACTTGCGCACGGTCTTGGGGTTTACGCCGTAGCGGGCGGCGAGGGCCCGGCTGCTCTCTTGCGACGCTTGGAGCTCGGCTCGAACACGCGGCGTCGTGCGGGCGCTGCCGTGAAGAACACTTCCCATAGGGCATCCTACTCCTGACGATTCAGGATCGATGATGCACCATCAGAATCTGGGACTGCACAGCTAGAGCCTACCTCGGGATGTCGCGGATCTTGGTGAGGGCGACCTGCCGGTAGACGGCGGTGATCTCGAAATACTGGCGGAAGACGGCGTGGAAATGGTCCACGGCCTGTTTCACGCCCGGTCCGCCGATCTCGCTCTCGTCGTGCCAGTAGTCGTCCAGCACCATCATGCCGCCGATATCGAGCAGGGCCGCGCAATAGGCCAGGTCGACGCCCACCGCCCAGGCGGTGTGGGAGCCGTCGATATAGATGAGGTCCAGCTTCTCGCCGGCCTCCAGCATCTTGGGCAGTTCGTAGGTCGAGAAGCCCTTGCGGGCGATGAGCTTGTCGAAGTTCAGCTTGGCGACATTGCGCTGGAAGCGCGGCTCGACCGCCAAGTACTTCTCTTCCGGATTGAGCTCTTCGTCGAACCAGGGGTCGATGACGGTGACGTCCAGCCTGGCCGGCAGCAGCCAGTCCATGAAGGCCAGGTTCTTGCCCTCATAGGCCCCGATCTCGAGATAGCGGATCTGGCCCTTGTCCTTGGCGAATTCGCGCAGCAGCGGCGAGACGAAGCGGAAGTTGTTGTCGGCCCAGGCCTCGGTGAACTCGAAGCCCTTGGCGTCGCAGTGGGCGGCGAAGGCCGCGGCCTCCTCGTCGGCGCGCGGGGTGGCCAGCATGGTCCTGGCGAATTGCGGCGCGAACCGTCCGTTGAACGTCGCGAGCGCGCGAAGGGCGTCGGCCATGGGAGCCTCTCCTTGAAGTCGCGCCACGGTTTAGCTGGCAGGCGTTAAGGAAGCGCCAAACGCGGTCAGGCCGTGACGATCCGGCCTTCGATCACCGCCACCGGCCAGGGGCTCAGGCGCTCGTCGGCGCAGGGGCCGGCGACGCAGACACCGTCCAGCGGGCGGAACAGGGCGGCGTGGCCGCCGCAGAGGATCAGGTCGCCCTCTCGGGTCAGGTAGCGGTCGTCCCAGGCGGCCAGGGGCCAGCCGGCGTGCGGGCAGGAGTCCACATAGCCACGCACCTGGTCGCCCACCCGAACCACGAAGCCGGCGAACATCAGCCGCTCCTGGCGGAAGCGGAACCCTTTCGATCCGGGATCAGCCAGGTCGGCAAGGGCGCAGAGCTCCACCCCGGCCGGCGGCCGGGCGGGATTGGCGGAACCGTCCCGGGTCACCCCAGGGTCCCGACGGTGGGCTTGAAGGCGGTGATGTGC
This sequence comes from Phenylobacterium sp., assembly GCF_030697925.1. GTDB lineage: Bacteria > Pseudomonadota > Alphaproteobacteria > Caulobacterales > Caulobacteraceae > Phenylobacterium. The sequence continues at coordinate 5,520 of NZ_JAUYOJ010000116.1, forward strand.
ACGTGGTCGAACAGGCCGGCCTGCCGGTAGGGGTCGCCGGCGCTGAAGGCCTGGGCGGCGGCGAGGTCGTCGGCCTCGAGGAAGAGGATCGAGCCGGCCATGTCGCCCTTGTCGTCCAGCATGGGTCCGGCCAAGCGCAGCTGATCGCGGAAGCCGGCCATATAGGCGAGGTGGGCTTCGCGGGTGGCCATGCGCAGGGGCAGGGAGTCGGGCTTGTCGGCGCAGAACAGGGCGAAGAGCGGCATGAGCGGTTCCTATCGTTCGGTTTTAAGAGGGCGCGAGAGCAGGCTCGCAATGGCGTCGTCGACATCGGCCTCGCCGGCCAGGATGGCGGCGACCGCCTCGCAGATCGGGGTCTCGACGCCGAGCTTGGCGGCCAGGGCCCGGACGGCGGGCGCCGAGGCGACGCCCTCAGCCACCGAGACCTTGCCGGCCAGGGCCTGGTCCAGGGTCTGGCCGGCCCCGAGCGCCAGGCCGACGCTCATGTTTCGCGACTGCGGGCTGGAGCAGGTGAGCACCAGGTCGCCCAGGCCGCAGAGGCCGGCGACCGTCTCGGCCTGCCCGCCCAGCGCCACGGCCATGCGGGTCATCTCGGCGAAGCCGCGGGTGATGAGGGCGGCGTGGGCGCTGCGGCCCAGACCGCGGCCCTCGACGATGCCGCAGGCGATGGCCAGGACGTTCTTCACCGAGCCGCCGATCTCCGCGCCCACCATGTCGGCGGCGAGATAGGGGCGGAAGGTCGGCGTGGCGATGGCTTCGGCGAGCGCCCGGCCCAGCGCCTCGTCGGGACAGGCCAGGGTCACGGCGGTGGGCAGGCCGCGGGCCACCTCGCCGGCGAAGCTTGGCCCCGATAGCACGGCGGCCGCGGCCGCGGGCAGGGTCTCGGCCAGGACCTCGGTCATCAGCTTCAGCGAGGCCTGCTCCACCCCCTTGGCGCAGAGCAGCATGGGAACACCGGCCCGCGCATGGGGAGCGAAGGCCGCGAGGCTGGCGCGCAGGTGCTGGGCGGGCGTCACGTTGAGGATCAGGTCGGCCTCGGCCAGGTCGGCCAGGTCGGCGGTGGCGCGCACGGCCGGATCGAGCACGACGCCCGGCAGGAAGATGGGGTTCTCGTGGGTCTCGTTGATCCCCGCCACCACCTCGGGCTCACGCGCCCAGAGGGTGACCGAGAGGCCGGCCCGCACGCAGACCAGGGCCAGGGCCGTGCCCCAGGCTCCCCCGCCGATGACGCCCGCGCTTCTCATGCCTTGGCGCCCTTTCGGCCGTGGACGTGGATGGGATTGGCGAGCGCCGCGGCGGCGTCCAGGGGCCACCGGGGCCGGGCCGGGGCGTCGAGCGGATCGCTGATCCCGAGCGCCAGCCGCTCGGCGCCGGCGAGCGCGATCATGGCGGCGTTGTCGGTGCAATAGGCCAGCGGCGGGGCGTCGAAGGAAAAGCCGCGGGCCTGGGCGGTCTCCTTGAGCTTGGCGCGCACCGCGCCGTTGGCCGCCACCCCGCCGGCCACCACGAAGCGCAGCGACCCTCCCGCGTGTTCGCGGGCATAGGCGGCCATGGCGCGGTCGGTGCGCTCGGCCAGCTGGCGGGCGATGGCGGCCTGGACGGCGGCGGCGAGGTTCTTGCGGGCGGGTTCGTCGGTCACGGTCTGCGCCAAACGCGCGGCGGCGGTCTTCAGGCCCGAGAAGGAGAAGTCGAAGCCTTCGCGGCCCAGCAAGGCGCGGGGCAGGGTGAAGGCCGAGGCGTCGCCGCCCTCCGCCAGCCTTTCCAGGGCGGGGCCGCCGGGGTAGGGCAGGCCGAGGGTCTTGGCGATCTTGTCGAAGGCCTCGCCCGCCGCGTCGTCGATGGTGGTGCCTAGCCGGCGGCAGGCGCCCACCCCGGCGACCTCCAGCAGCTGGCAGTGGCCGCCCGAGACCAGCAGCAGCAGGAAGGGATAGGGGATGTCGGCGGCCAGTCGGGCCGAGACCGCGTGGCCCTCCAGGTGATTGACCGCCACCAGGGGCAGGCTGCGCGCCAGGGCCACGGCCTTGCCGAAGGAGAGCCCCACCATCACACCGCCCACCAGGCCGGGCCCGGCGGTGGCGGCGATGCCCGAAAGGTCGCCATAGCCAAGGCCCGCGGTCTTGAGCGCTTCGGCGGCGATCGTGTCGATGGTCTCCACATGGGCCCGGGCGGCGATTTCCGGCACCACGCCGCCATAGGGCGCGTGGTCGGCGATCTGGGTCCCGACGATGGAAGACAGCACCTCCACGCGTCCGTCCGCGCCCAGGCGCACGACCGCCGCGGCGGTCTCGTCGCAACTGGTCTCGAGGCCCAGGACGGTCAGTGGCGCGGTCATTCGGTTGCGGCCTGCGGTCCCGTCCTGTAGCGGACGGGCTCTTCCTTTCGTTCGCCGAGGTAGACCGCGCATCGTGCCCATGCAACCGCCCGTCCGGATCGGGGCCCGCGGGTCCAAGCTCTCCCTGGCCCAGGCCGGGATCATGCAGCGCCGGATCGCCGCCGCCCTGGGCGCCGATCCGGGCGACGCCGACGCGGTCGCGCGCGTCGCGCCGCTGATCGTCATCACCACCTCGGGCGACCGCATCCAGGACCGCCGGCTGCTGGAGGTGGGCGGCAAGGGCCTGTTCACCAAGGAGATCGAGGAGGCCCTGCTCGACGGCCGCATCGACTGCGCGATCCATTCCCTGAAGGACATGCCCGCCGCCCTGCCCGAGGGATTGTGCATCGCCGCCATCCCCGAGCGCGAGGATCCGCGCGACGCCTTCCTGAGCCCCAAGGCCCAGCGGCTGGAAGACCTGCCCCAGGGGGCGGTGCTGGGTACGGCCTCCCTTCGGCGCCAGGCCCAGGCCCTGCATAAACGGCCCGACCTGGACGTCCGGATGCTGCGCGGCAATGTCGACACCCGGCTGGCCAAGCTGGCGGCGGGAGACGCCGACGCGATCTTGCTGGCCTTGTCCGGCCTGAAGCGCCTGGGGCTCGGGCACCTGCCGCAGAGCCTGCTCGATCCCGTGGAATGCCCGCCCGCCCCGGGGCAGGGGGCGTTGGCCATCGAGACCCGCATCGCCGACATCGGCGCGCCCTGGCTGGCGGCGATACGCCACGCGCCCAGCGCCGTGGCCGTGGCCGCTGAGCGTGGAGCGATGACGGCGCTGGAGGGGTCCTGCAAGACCGCTATCGGCGCCTTCGCGCGCCTGCGCGACGGGGATCTGCACCTGATCGTCGAGGCTCTGTCCCAGGACGGCGTCCACCGGTTCCGCCGCGAGGGCTCGGCCGAACTGTCCTCGGCTCGCGATCAAGAGGACACTGCGCGTGCGCTTGGCCTGTCGCTCGGCGAGGCGATCGCCGAGGAAGCCGGCGAATTGATCCTGCCGCCGCATTGATTCCGGCGGCGTCCGCCGTCAGGGTTGCGGACGGTGAAGGTACTCCCCCCGGCCATGAGCAAGACAACCCAACGGATATGGATCACCCGCGCCCAGCCGGGCGCGGCGGCGACGGCCGCCCGCGTGCGCGACATGGGGCACGAGGCCTTCGTGGCGCCGCTGCTGGAGATGCGGACCCTCCCGGACGCCGTGATCGACCTTGAAGGGGTCGGGTCGCTTGCCTTCACGAGCTCCAACGGGGTGCGGGCCTTCGCGGAGCTGACCCAGGATCGGTCGCTGCGGGTGTTCGCCGTGGGGCAGGCCACCGCCCATGCGGCGACGGCCGCAGGGTTCAAGCGGGTGCTGTCGGCCGACGGCGACGTGGCGGCCCTGGCCGAGGGCATCGCGGTGCGCCGCGCCGAGCTGACCGGGGCGGTGCTGCATGCGGGCGCGGCCGAGCTGGCCGGGGACCTGGCGGGCGTCCTGGCGCGCAACGGGATCGAGGCCCGGCAGGCCGTGCTCTACGACACGGTGGCCGCGACGCTCGACGAGGACACCCTGGCGGCCCTGCCCGGGCTGGACACGGCCCTGGTCCATTCGCCGAAAGCCGCCCAGGTCCTGGCCGCCCTGCTGCGAGCCCAACCCCTGCCGCAATTGCGGGTTCTGTGTCTCTCCAAGGCGGTGATGAAGCCCTTGGCCCGGGCCAAGGTCGCCGCGCGGGTTTTCTCGCCCTTCCCCCTCGAAGCGGCGCTGCTGAATCTGATAGACCGTTAGGCCATGAGCGTGTCGCCCGATCCTGCCGAGCTCTCCGCCCCCCGCGATCCGGGGTCCTATGGCCGCGCGCGGGTGATGGGCCCGGCCTTCTGGGCGATGATCATCTTCGGCTTGCTCTGCATCGTCGCCGGCTACGTCTTGGCCAGCTTCGGGCCCCGGCTGTTCCCGGCCAAGCCGCGCCCCACCGCTGAGGCGGTGGGTTTTTCCAGCCCAGCGCCTGCGCAGCCCGCGGCTCCGGCCTTGGCTCCGACGAGTCCCGAGCCTGCGCCCGACGCCGCGACGCCCTCCGCCGACGTCGCGCGCCTGGCGCAACAGCTGGCGACCCTGGAGGGACGCCAGACCCGCGCAGCCCAGGCCGCGGCCGGGGCGCTCGCCGCCGCGGTCCTCATGGAAGCGGCCCAGACCTCGCGGCCTTTCCCCGACGAACTCGCCGCCCTGGCCGCCGTGGCGCCGCCCTCGGCCGATCTGCGCTCGCTCCGGTCCTATGCAGAGCAGGGCGCGCCCAGCCGAGCCGCCCTGGCGGCGAGCTTCCCGGACTACGCCGCGCGCGCGGCCGCCGCGGCGCGCTCGCCGCAGGACGACGCCGGTCTGCTGGCCCGCATCGGCCACGCCTTATCGCGGATCGTGACGATCCGTCGGGTGGGCGACGTCCCCGGCGCCGGTGTCGACGCGGTCCTGGCCAAGGCCGAGGTCGAGGTCGAGGAGGGCGACATCGTCGCGGCGCTGAACACCCTCGATCGGCTGTCGCCCGCCGGCAAGACAGCGCTCGCCCCTTGGCGCGTGCGGGCCGAGCGGCGGGCCGACATCGACCGCCGGATCGCCCAGGTCCGCGCCCTGGCGCTGGAGGATCTGGCGGGTCTCGCCCGGAGCGGCGGATGATTCGCGCGGCCATCATCTTCTTCCTGGTGGCGGCGCTGGCCACCGCCATCCTGGCCATGACCGGAGAGCCCGGCCACGCCACCCTGGTCTGGCTCGGTTGGCGCGCGGACATGACTGCGGCGGCCTTCGTCCTGATCACCCTGTTCGTGGCCCTGGCGGCCATGATCGGCTGGCGGCTGCTGCTCTGGGTGGTGGAGACCCCGCGCCGGGCCGAGCGCGCCCGGGCCGAGACCCGCCGGCGGCAGGCCAACGAGGTGCTGACCCGCGGCTTCCTGGCGGCGGCGGCTGGCGACGGCCTGGAGGCGCGGCGTCTGGCGTTGAAGGCGGCCGATCTCGCCGATGAGGCGCCGGGCCTGGTCCGGGTCCTGGCCGCCCACGCCGCCGATGCGGCCGACGATCCCATCGCGGTCCAGGCGGCCTATTCGGCCATGCTGGGCTTCCCGGAGATGCGGCTGGCCGGTCACCGTGGCCTGATGCAGGCCGCTCTGGCCCAGGGCGACCGCGCGGCCGCCCTCAGCCATGCCGAGCAGGCCTACGGCTTGGCGCGCACCGCCCGCTGGGCCTGGCGCGCCCTGCTGGAGGCCAGGCTCCAAGCTGGTGACTGGGACGGGGCGTTGGACCTGGTGAAGGGCGCTCTCGCCCGCAAGATCGTCTCGCCCATTGTCGCCGAGCGGGCCCGCGCCGCCCTGCTGGCCGCCTCGGCGGCCCAGCTCGAAGGCTCCGCCGATCCCAAGGCCCGCGGCCAGGCCCAGGACTTCGCGGTCGAGGCCGCCAAGCTGCAGCCCGGCTTCGCCCCCGGGGTGGTCATGGCCGCGCGCCTGCTCGCCGCCGACAACAAGGCCGGCCGCGCAGCCCAGGCCTTGGAAAGCGCCTGGAAGGCCGCGCCGCATCCGGCCCTCTGGCTGGCCTATCGCGACCTCAAGACCGACGAGACTCCGCGCCAACGCGCCGGACGCCTGGCCGAACTCGCTCAACTGAACCCGGAGGCGCGCGAGAGCCGTATCCTGGCGGTGGAGCAAGCCCTGATCGCCGGGGACGCGGACCGGGCGCTGGACGCGGCGCGGATTCTGGAAACCGAACCCCTCACCGCCCGGACCGCCGGCCTGCTGGCGCGCGCGCACTTCGCCGCCGGCCAACCGGACGAGGCGCGGGTTTGGATGGCGCGCGGGGTGTCGGCCGCCCAGGAGCCAGACTGGTCCGACCTCGATCCGGAGGGCCGAGCCTTCGCCTATGAGCCGGCCGACTGGGCCCGGTTGGTGGCCAGCTACGCGGAAACCGGCGAATTGCTGCACCCCCGTCACGAGCGGCGCGAGCGGACCATGAGCGAGCTGCCGCAATTGCCCATTTCCTACGCGGATTCCGCGGCCTTCCTCTCGGCGCACGAGGAGGCGCAGTCGGCGCCCTATCCGATCGGCGAGGGCGTCTACGAAGACGAGGAGCCGCCGGCGCCCACCCCCCCTCGGGCCGGAGAACGTCGCTCGCAAGCGAGGCGGCGCTTGGCGAGCGCGCCGAGAGCCGCTAAGTAGGCGCTCGCTCGCGAACCGCAGGGTCCGCGACAGCCTTCGGGCCGCCTTAGCTCAGCCGGTAGAGCGGCGCATTCGTAATGCGTAGGTCAGGTGTTCGAGTCACCTAGGCGGCACCACCCTTGCCCTGAAATTGCACGGCAATCGGGTCAAATAACACCATTCGTCGAACAAAACGCACGTATTTGGGGAATCCCGTTGCGGTGCGGCAAAGGTTCGGATTTAACCGATTGTGAACCACTGAGTTACGGGCGGGCTACTGCGTCCGGGGGGCGTTACTCGGAGGGGCATTTGGACATGTGGTTTATGGAGGGCTCGTTAAGTGAGCAACTTTAAGAAGATTCTGGTCGGGGCCGTGTTCGCGGCCGCGACCACCCTGGGCGCCTCGGCCGCCAACGCGGCCGTGACGATCCATTCGTTCGACAGCTACCAGTCGGCGCTCAACGCCAACGAGTCGCTGGTCACCGACTTCAACGCGCCGCTGACTCTGGCTGCGGGTTGGACCCTGGGTGGCGACGCCTCGCTGCTGACCGGCACGTCCGGCCTCGGCGCGGCGCCGGCTTTCGGCCCGCTCGATCCGGGTGATGACGATCCGACTCGCTATCTGAGCGTCCAAGCCGGTCAGGTTGCGACCTTCACGGCCCCGAACGTCTCGCGCGTGAGCCTCTATATCGGCTCGCTCGACGACTACAACTCGATCACCTTCTACCTGAAGGGCGGCGGCACGCAGGTCATCACCGGCCTGCAACTCGGCGCCATCTCGGGCGCCAACGACGGCGATCGGCAACAAGCCGACACCAACGGTCGCTTCACGTTCTACTCGACCGAGAACATTGTCGGCTTCGATCTGAACTCGACCACGAACTCGTTCGAAGTCAGCAACATCGGTGCGGCGGTTCCGGAACCGGCCACCTGGGCGATGATGATCATCGGCTTTGGCGGCGTCGGCGGCATGCTCCGCAGCGCTCGCCGCAAGCAAGCGGTCGCGTTCGCCTAAGCTTTCAAAAGCACAACGGAAGACCCCGCCGATCGCGAGATCGGCGGGGTTTTTTGTGCGTGCCGTCCGGATGGGCGGTTTAGGTCTTGGGGACGGCGGTCGGAGCCGGCGCGCCGGACTTGGCGGCTGGGGCGGCGGACTTGCCGGCGGGCGCCTTCGCGGCCGGCTTGGGCTTATAGGCCTCGTTATACTTGATCTTGGACGCGGATCCCTTCTCCAGGATTTCCATCTTCTTGCCGACGGCTTCCTGAAGGCGGAGGCTCTTCAGGCCGGCCAGGGCGTAGCTCACCGCCCGATCGCCGACGAAGGGCGTGGAGCGGCTGTCGCGGATCTGGTTGACGATCACCGCGCCGGGACGCGGGAAGACGAAGATCTCGCCGGGCGGCAGCTTCTCCAGGGTGGAGATGAAGGCCGGCGGCGCATTCAGCGTGTCCAGGACCACCGTGGTGCGCTGGTAGTCGAGATTGTTGGCCCGGAAGACGGCCTCGACCTGCTCCAGGGTGGTGGTCGGCTCAAGCTGCTTGCTGATCGCGGGATTGATGGGGGTGGTGACGATCTGATCGACGACCATGACCCGGCGGTTGGCGAACATGGCCGGGTGCTCGGCCACGAACTTCTCGGCCTCGCCCTTCGGCGGATCGGCGATGCCCTGGGACATCTTCCTCTGCATCATGCCGGCCAGCAGGTTCTCCCCGGCGCGGTCCCGCTGCTGGGCGAAGGCCGGCGTCTTGTCGAGCTTTTCCTTCTTGGCCTGCTGGACGAGGAGCTTGCGCAGGATGATCTGCTTCAGGGCGGCCTGCTCGGCCAGCTTGCGCTGGGCCGCGTCGGCGACCTGGACGCCGGCCAGCTCGGCATTGAGCTCCATGGCCGTGATCTCCTCGCCGTCGACGGTCGCGACCACCTGGCCCTTCGGCGCCTTGTCGCCTCCCAGGCCGCAGCCGCCAATCGCTACGCAGGCGACCAGGGCCGCGCCATGGGTCCAAGTCAACTTCATGGGTTCTCTCCCCCGGAATTCATGTACGACGCAAAGCCTGTCGCTCGCGTGTCGTTAGAAGAATACTACCGCCGGCAGTCTTGACCAGCCATTCGCCCTGTTAAGCGAGAAAGATGTTCAAGCGGTTGCCATTATTCGACGACTTCGCGGCGAAACGTCGAACACCTTTCCTGTTGCATGTGGGCAAGGGAAAAGAGAGAACCCCCGGCGCCCGCGCGCGCTGGCCCATCTCGGAACCGCCGCCATGACCGACGAGCCTCGACGCCGTCCGATCCTGAAGCTGAAGAATCCGCCCAAGGTGATCGTGCCCGGCGCGCCCGCGCCGCCGCCTCCGCCGGCTCCAGCCCATGACTGGAAGTGCAAGCCCTGCGGGGCCGGGCTGTCGGTCGCCGCCGGGCTGGAGGACGCCGCCGAGGTCCGATGCCCCTCCTGCAACGCCAAGCTGGGGACGGCCGGGGACTTCCGCGCCGATCCGACGCCCGCCAAACTGAGGGCGCGGCCCGCCAAGCGCTGACCGGAACAATACGACACGGCTTGCTTGCATTGCCGCCGCGCACGAAACCCTGGCTTGCAATTTCCCCTTATTTCCCAAGGGCTTCGGGCTTCAGCGTAAATCGCGGTTAACCAGCCGGCCGATACTTATGACCCCTCGGCGACGCGCCCACGACCGCAACGAAGCGGTCCGAGTCTCGCCTCAGCGGGTGACAAATGTTTCGGATGAAGATCGCCGCCGCCGTGCGCGCGTTTGGCCTCGCGGTCGGCGGAGGGGTCCTGGTGACCGTGATCCTGGCCCTTTTGGTGGTCAATCACGTCCGTATCGGCGGACCGCAATATGCCGAAATCGTCCAGGGCAAGGACCTGGTCGCTGACATCCTGCCGCCCCCGCAATATGTGATCGAGGCCTATCTGGTGGCCACCCTGGCCCGCGACGGGGTCGAGACGCCCGCCAAGAGCCGCGAGCGCCTGAACGCCCTGCACGCGGAATATGACGTCCGCCACAAGCATTGGGAGGCCTCCAGCCTGCCCGAGGCCTTGAAGCGCAAGATCACGGCGGATTCCCATGAGGCCGCCCAGACCTTCTGGACCGTGGTCGAGGGCGACCTGCTGCCGGCGATCGAGAGCGGCGACACGGTCAAGGCGGCCGACGCCTACGGGCGCGCCACCGAAGCCTACCGGGCCCATCGCGCGGTGATCGACGAGATGGTGCCGGAAGCCAATGCGCTCAACGCCGCCGTTGAGGCGCGCTCGGGCCGCGACGTCAAGCTGGCCCTGTTCGGCGGCCTGGCCCTGATCGGCCTGCTGCTGGCCGTGGTTGGAGGCGGGGTCTACGGCCTGACCGCCGGCGTGGTGCGGCCGCTGCGCGAACTGACGCGGCAGATGAACCAGCTGGCCGGCGGCCGGGTCGACATCGAGGTCCAGGCCCGCGACCGCGCCGACGAGGTGGGCGAGATGGCCCGCGCCCTGGAGGTGTTCCGCGTCAACGCCATCGAGGCCGAGACCGCCCGCGCCGCCCAGGAAGACGCCAAGGCGCAGGCCGAGCGGGAACGGCTGGCCGGCGAAGAGGCCGCCACGGCGCGCGGCCAGGCCTTGGTCGTGGGCTCCTTCGGCGAGGGGCTGGAGCGTCTGGCCGAGGGCGACCTGACCTATCGGATGAAGGGCGAGCTGCCGCCGGCATATCTGAAGCTGCAGAGCGACTTCAACCTGGCCGCGGCCAAGCTGCAGAACACGCTGGGCGTGGTGGTGGGCGCCGCGGCGGGCATGCGCTCCGGGGCCGGTGAGATCTCGACCGCCGCCGACGACCTGTCGCAGCGCACCGAACAGCAGGCCGCCAGCCTGGAAGAGACCGCCGCGGCCCTGGACGAGATCACCGCCACGGTCCGCAGGACCGCCGAGGGCGCCAGTCATGCGCGCAAGGTGGTGGAGACCGCCCGTTCCGACGCCGCCGAGGGCGCCGACGTGGTGAAGCGGGCCACCTCGGCCATGGACGAGATCGAGGGCTCCTCCAGGCAGATCGGCCAGATCATTGGAGTGATCGATGAGATCGCCTTCCAGACCAACCTGCTGGCGCTCAACGCCGGGGTGGAAGCCGCGCGCGCCGGCGAGGCCGGCAAGGGCTTCGCGGTGGTCGCCTCCGAGGTCCGCGCGCTCGCCCAGCGTTCGGCCGAGGCCGCCAAGGAGATCAAGGCCCTGATCATGTCCTCGTCGGCCCAGGTGGGGACCGGCGTCGAACTGGTGGCGGCCACCGGCAAGGCCCTACAGCGCATCGTGATCCAGGTCGCCGAGATCAACGGCATCGTCGCCGAGATCGCCGCCAGCGCCCAGGAACAGGCCACCGGCCTCCAGCAGGTCAACACCGCGGTCAATCACATGGACCAGGTGACCCAGCAGAACGCGGCGATGGTCGAGGAATCCACCGCCGCCAGCCATTCGCTGGCCAATGAGGCGGCCGAACTCGCCACCCTGGTCGCCCAGTTCCGCACCGGAGACGCAGGCCCCGGCGTCCGCCGCGCCGCCTAGACCTGGCTCATGACCGGGCCGATCTCGTCGTGCAGGACCAGGTCGGCCTGGAGGTCCTGGTCCGTCGGCTCGCGGTTGACGATCGCCAGGCGCGCGCCGTTGCGCTTGGCCAGGAGCGGGAAGCCGGCCGCCGGGTAGACCACCAGGGACGAGCCCAGCACCAGGAAGAGGTCACAGTCGAGGCTCGCGGCCTCGGCCCGCGCCATGGGCTCGGGAGGCATGGCCTGGCCGAAGGAGATGGTCGCCGATTTCACCAGGCCGCCGCAGTCGCGGCAGGTCGGTATGACCCCGCGCTCAAGGAACGCTTCGCGGAACTCCTCGAACTCATGGCGTAGGCCGCAGGCCAGACAGCGGGCGTAGTGGGCGTTGCCGTGCAGCTCGACGACCTGTTCGGCCGGCACGCCGGAGTCCTGGTGCAGGTTGTCGACGTTCTGGGTGATGACGGCGGTGACCTTGCCTTGGGCCACCAGCCGCGCCACCGCCACGTGCCCGGCGTTGGGCTTGGCTCCGGTCCACCGCGCCGCGCCGGAAAAGGTGCGGGTCCAGGCCTCCCGCCGCTGCGCCTCGTCGGCGACGAAGTCCTGGAACCTGATCGGCGTCATGCGACTCCACACCCCGCCCGGACTGCGGAAGTCGGGCACGCCGGACTCTGTGGAGATGCCCGCGCCGGTGAACACCACGACCTTGCGCGCCTGGGCGATGGCTTGGGCGAGGTCGTGGGGGGAGGCGGGCCCGCCGCGCGGGGAGAGATGAGCCATGGTCCTTCGCGTCCATTCCGCCGACATAGGAGCGCCCGATGGGCCTCCTGGCAACCGGCGCCGACAGGCCCGCCGTCGCCCAAAACGCTATCGACGGCGTCGTTAATCAGATGGATCAGGTTAGGCCGCAGAATGGCGCCATGGTCGAACAGTCCACCGCCGCCAGCCACGCCCTCGCCAACCAAGCGATCGAGCTCGCGCGCCTGATGGGCCAGTTCACCATCGGGGCGGTCGCGCCCCAGGCCGCCGCGCTCAGGCTCGCCGCTCCGTCGGCCGCAAAGCCCTTGCGCGCAAAGGCCTACGCCACCCGCGGAAGCGCCGCGGTGAGGCACGAGCCGGCGTTCGAGGCCGACAGCTGGGAGGAGTTCTGATGGAAATTACGACGTCGCGCATCCCGTCCCCCGGGGCGGAACTGATCTCGGTCCGAATCGGCGATCAGGCCTACGCCATCGACATCATGGCCGTGCGCGAGATTAGGGGTTGGACCGCGGCGACCCCCCTGCCGCATGCCCCGCCCCATGTCCTGGGCATGATGAACCTGCGTGGGGCGATCCTGCCGGTCATCGATCTTGGCGCCCGCCTCGGTCTTGGCGCGGCCAATCCCGGCCCCGCCTCGGTAGTGGTCGTGGCCCAAGTCGGCGATTGCCAGATGGGCCTGGTGGTCGACGCGGTCTCCGACATCCTCACCGTCACCGAGGGCCTGATCCAACCGGCCCCCTCGGTCGGCAGCATCGAATCCACCACCTATGTGGCCGGGGTGATGACCACCGACACCGGCATCGTTTCGCTGCTGTCCCTCGACCACATCCTCCCGCCCGATGTCCAGGCGACCGCGGTGGCCGCCGCCGCGGCCTGACGACACCCCTTCTTTTCGCCCACCAGGAAACACCCCCAAAGATGCCGGCCCGCCCGTCGATCACCGCGAAACTCACCTGGGCGACAGCCTGCGCCATGGGCGTCACGGCCGCCGCGGCCTGGGGCCTGGTCGCAGCCAAGATCAGCGGCTTGATGCTGATCGGCGGCGGGATCGCCGTGGGGCTGCTGGCCCTTTTCGTGCTCTCCATGGTCTTCCGCGGCCTGGTCAAGGCGCCGCTGGTCGAGATCTCCGCCTCGGTCACCGAACTATCGGCCGGGCGTTACGAGAAGCCGGTGCACGGCCTGGAGCTGAACGGCGAGGCCGGCGTCCTGGCTCGCGCCCTGGACGTCCTGCGCCATGACCTGGCCGAGGCCCGCGCCGTGCGCGCCGGCCGCGAAGCCGCCAGCACGGCGGCCGAGACCGAGCGTCATCGCCTGTCGTCCGAACGCGCCGCCGTCTCCCAGCACCAGGCGGTGGTCGTCGCGGCCCTGGCCGATGGCCTGGCGCGCCTGGCGCATGGCGACCTGACCGCCCGCGTCGAGCAGGACGTCGCCCCGGAATACGAGGCCCTGAAGCACGACTTCAACGTGGCCATGAGCCAACTGCAGAACACCATGGGCGTGGTGGTCGGCGCGACCTCCAGCATGCGCTCCGGCGCCGATGAGATCAGCCGCGCCGCCGACGACCTGTCGCGGCGCACCGAACAGCAGGCCGCCAGCCTGGAAGAGACCGCCGCGGCCCTGGACGAGATCACCGAGACCGTCCGCCGAACCGCAGAGGGCGCCACCCACGCCCGCGGCGTGGTGGAGACCGCCCGCGTCAACGCCGGCCAAAGCGCCGAGGTGGTCCGCAAGGCCACCGCCGCCATGGGCGAGATCGAGGGCTCGTCGCGCCAGATCGAGCAGATCATCGGGGTGATCGACGAGATCGCCTTCCAGACCAACCTCCTGGCGCTGAACGCTGGGGTGGAAGCCGCCCGGGCCGGAGACGCCGGCCGCGGCTTCGCCGTCGTCGCCTCGGAAGTCCGGGCCCTGGCCCAACGCTCGGCCCAGGCGGCCAAGGAGATCAAGGCCCTGATCCACGCCTCGGGCGAGCAGGTCGGCCACGGGGTCAGCCTGGTGGCCGAGACCGGCAAGGCCCTGCAGGTGATCGTCAGCCAGGTGGCCGAGATCAACGGCATCGTCTCGGAGATCGCCGCCAGCGCCCAGGAGCAGGCGACCGGGCTCCATCAGGTCAATTCCGCGGTCAACCAGATGGACCAGGTGACCCAGCAGAACGCCGCCATGGTCGAGGAATCCACCGCCGCCAGCCATGCCCTGGCCAACGAAGCCGTGGAACTCGCCAAGCTGATCGGCCAGTTCCGCACCCACGACGGCGAGCCGGTTGAGGCGCCCGCCCCCCGCGCCCGAGCCCGCGCCGCCCAGGGTGGCTCCCCACGCCTGGCCGTGGTCGGCCGCCAGGATAGTTGGGAAGAATTCTAGCCCCAGGGCCGGCGCCCAAATTTCGGGCGGCCGCCGCAAGATTGTGCCTGCACATCGGGCGAATTGTCCTGTAGCCAGGGTCGTCGAACCGGATTCTGGGGGCTAGGCGGCATGTCATTCCTGCGACGCGCGGTTGCGTTGATCACTATAGCCATGGTCGCGACCCCGGCCTGGGCCCAGGACGCCGCCCCCGCCGCCGATCCCGCCGCCACAGCCTGGATCCTCAGCGCCACGGCCCTGGTGCTGTTCATGACCCTGCCGGGCCTGGCGCTGTTCTATGCCGGCCTGGTGCGCTCGAAGAACGTGCTGTCGGTGATGATGCACTGTGTGGGCATCGCCTGCCTGGCCTCGGTGCTCTGGCTGTTCGGCGGCTACAGCCTGGCCTTCTCCGGGGCCCATCCGCTGGTCGGCGACCTGGCCAAGTTCGCGCTCGTCTCGGTCGGCCGCGACGCGGTGACCGGCGTCCTGCCGGAGAGCGTGTTCTTCGGCTTCCAGATGACCTTCGCCATCATCACCCCGGCCTTGATCGTCGGCGCCTTCGTCGAGCGGATCAGGTTCTCCGCCGTCATGCTGTTCTCCGGCCTGTGGCTGCTGGTGGTCTACGCGCCGGTCTGCCACTGGGTCTGGGGCGGCGGCTGGCTGGCCTCCATGAAGGTCATGGACTATGCGGGCGGCCTGGTGGTCCACGCCACGGCGGGGGTCTCGGCCCTGTTGATCGCCTGGCGCCTGGGTCCGCGCGACGGCTTCCCGCGCGATCTCTCCCCGCCGCACAATCCCGGCATGACCATGATGGGCGCGGCGATGCTGTGGGTCGGCTGGTACGGCTTCAACGCCGGCAGCGCGCTCGCCGCCGACGGGGCGGCGGGCTCGGCCCTGATCGCCACCCACCTGTCGGCCGCCACGGCGGGCCTGACCTGGGCCCTGATCGAATGGACCCGCTACACGCGCGCCAGCATGATCGGCATCGTCACCGGGGTGGTGGCGGGTCTGGCCACGGTCACGCCGGCCTCGGGCTTCGTGGGGCCGCTGGGCGGGGTGATCCTCGGCGCGGCGGGCAGCTTCGTCTGCTACCAGGCCGTCGACTTCGTGAAGAGCCGGCTCAAGGTCGACGACAGCCTCGACGTCTTCGCCGTCCACGGGGTGGGCGGCATCCTCGGGACCCTGCTGGTGGCGGTGCTGGCCACCCCTGAGCTGGGCGGGACGGGCTATGCAGAGGGCGTCGACATGGGCGGCCAGGCGCTCACCCAGCTGATCGGCGTGGCGGCGGTCTGCGCCTGGTCGGCGGTGGCCACCCTGGTGCTGGTCTTCCTGGTCCGCCGCACGGTGGGTCTGCGCGCCTCGGCCGAGGCGGTGGAGGACGGCCTCGACCTCGCCAACCACGGCGAGAGGGCCTATCCCTGAGGTTGAGCCCCGAAGGCGGCTTCCAGCGCCGCCTCGTCCAGGCCCTCGATCTGCAGCATCTTCAGCCGTGCGGTCTCGCCAGAGACGATGCGCACCGACGATTTTGAGACCTTCAGGGTCTTGGCCAGGAACGCGGTCAGGGCGGCGTTGGCCTCGCCGTCGGCGGCCGCGGCGCTGACCCGCACCTTCAGATAGGCCCGGCCGGCCGGATCCCGGGCCCAGCCGTCCACCGCGTCCCGGCCGCCCTTGGGCGTCACCCGGACTGGCAGCCGCACGGTCTAGACGACGAGGTTCAGCAGGGCGCCCTGCGCCGCCGGCAACAGGTAGCGCTGGATGCCGCTGATCAGCAGGATGGCGATGATCGGGCTGATGTCCACATTGCCCAACGGCGGGATGATGCGTTGGAACGGCGCGAGCACCGGCCGGGTCACCGCGTCGAGGAACTTGGCGATCCCGTAGACGAACTGGTTGCGCAGGTTGATCACGTCGAAGGCCACCAGCCAGGAGAGGATGGCGCTGGCGATCATGGCGAAGACCAGCAGGCTCAGCAGGCTATCGAGGATGAAGAAGACGAATCCGATCAGCGCGATCATCGAGGTTTCCAGCAGGGAATGACCGGCCCTGTATCGTCTGGCCGCCCTTCCCTGGCAAGCCGCGCGCTTCTGCGGCTTGACAGATGGGGGCTCCCGCCCCTAATTCCGCCCCTCCTGGGGCCGTAGCTCAGTTGGTAGAGCGCCTCGTTCGCAATGAGGAGGTCAGCGGTTCGACTCCGCTCGGCTCCACCAGGAACCTTTCCCGACATCGCCGTCAGGCGTCGACCACGCCGTCCACCTGCATGCGCCGGTAGCGGGCTTCCGCGAAGGCGAAGAGGCCGAACGCCATGAGGCCCAGGGCAGTCAGGGCGAGGATAGCCTCACCGAACGGCTGGCGCTCCAGGGCGTCCAGCGCCGCGCCGAGACCGCCTTGCGCCTCGGCCGCCCGGGCGTTGAGGCCAGCCAGGACCAGGAAGCCGCCGGCCGGCAGGAAGGCGACACCGCGGGCCAGATGGCCGGCGCGGCCCAGCAGGGTCACCCAGCGCGCGACGTGGCGGTCGCAGGACATCCGCTTGCAGAAGTCGTTGGTCGCCGCCTGCCAGATATTGCCGGCCCCGACGCCCAGCACGAACAGGCCCACGGCGATGACCATCAGCTCGCCGCCGGGCATGGCCAGGGCGGCCTCCAGGCTCTCGCGGGCCTTGGCCTGGTCGTCGACCTCCCGCAGGTCCTCCAGGGCGTCCAGCAGGCCATACGCCGAGACCCCGAGGGAGGCGTAGACCACGCCGCTGATCGCCTGGCCCGCCCGGGAGGCCAGGGCCCTCAGCTTCCGCCCCTGCCGGTCGGCGTCGAAGACCGATTGCAGGAGTCGCCAGGCCGCGAACCCATAGAGGCCGGCGCCGGTCAGCCAGAGCAGGGCGTAGCCCAGCGGCCAGTCGGGCCAGGCCTCCAACGCGCCCATGGCCCCTTCGGCCTTCGGCGTGCGGTCCAGGGCCGCCAGCAGGGCGATGAAGCCGATGCTCACATAGACGAAGCCTCGCGCCACATAGCCCGCGCGGCAGACCAGTTCGATGGCCGCGGCGAGCGGATGGTCGTGCAGGGTGCGCCGATAGCTGGCGAGGGCATGGGTGGTCACGAACGGCCCCTTTCAAGCGGAACCGTCCCCGAACGCCGCCTCGGCCGCCTGGTTCCCTTGGCTATAGCGACGCCGGGGGCGCGGCGTCCGTTGTCTCGGCGAAGGTCACCGGCAACTTCAGGAAGACCCGTCCCGAGGCGGACGGCGCAGGCAGGGCGCCGGCGCGGATGTTCACCTGCAGGGACGGGAGGATCAGGGTCGGCGGCGCGAGCGTGGCGTCGCGGGCCTGACGCATCCTCACGAAGGCGGCTTCCTCGACGCCGTCGTGGACGTGAATATTGCCTGCGCGCTGCTCGGCCACCGTGGTCTGCCACCGAAAACTGTCGCGTCCCGGCGGCAGGTAATCGTGGCCGACGAAGACGCGGGTTTCGGGGGGCAGGGCCATCAGCTTGCGAATCGACCGATAGAGGGTCGCGGCGTCGCCGCCGGGGAAGTCGGCCCGGGCGGTTCCGTAGTCGGGCATGAACAGGGTATCGCCAACGAAGGCCGCGTCGCCGATCAGGTAGGTGACGCAGGCTGTTGTGTGCCCCGGCGTATGCAGCACCCGGACCGAGATCTCGCCAAGTGGCAGTTCATCGCCCTCCTTCAGCAGGATGTCGAATGCGGCGCCGTCGGCGGAAACGTCATCGGCCTCGAATAGCGGGATGAAGGCCTTCTGAACGCGGATGATCTCGGCGCCGATCACGACGCGTGCGCCGGTCTCGCGCCGAATGCAGTCGGCGGCGGAAAGGTGGTCGGCGTGGGCGTGGGTTTCCAGGACGTAGGCCAGGGTCAACCCCTGGTCACGGACGGCGACCAGGACCGCGTCGGCGGACGCCGTAGAGAGCACGGCGCCCTTCGGCTCGAAGTCCAGGACGGGATCGATGATCGCGGCGACTCGCGTGGCCGGGTCGCTGACCAGGTACGTGGCGGTGGACGTGGCGGTGTCGAAAAAGACCTGGACGACAGGTGACATGGACTGACCCTCCTTGGGCCGGCTGTATATAAGAAGTTGCTAAATTAGATTCAATGAATATATTGTCGGCATGTTCGATCTCGTGAAATTCGACATCGCCCGTTTCGAGGCCAGCGCAACCGAAGCCGCGAAGCTTCTGCGCGCGCTGGGCAATGAGCGGCGTCTGATGATCCTGTGCCAGCTGGCGGACGGCGAACGATCGGTCGGGGAGCTACAGCCCCTCGTCGGCCTTTCGCAGTCGGCCCTGTCGCAGCACCTCGCCGTGCTGCGGGAAGAAGGCGTCGTGGCCACCCGTCGGGAGGCCCAGACCATCTGGTACCGGATCGAGGACCCCGCCGCCCTCAAGGTGGTGGCGACCCTCGCCGAGATATTCTGTCCCCCGGAGATGAAGACCGATGCCTCCCGCCGCCATGACCCTTAGTCCCAATCAAGTGGCCGACCTGTTGGGTCAGGACCGCGCCGTCATGATCGACATCCGAGAGCCCGACGAGTTCGCCCGCCGTCACATCAAGGGCGCGCGCTCGCAGCCCCTTTCCGCCCTCAGCGCCGTCCCGTTGAACGTCCCGCACGGCAAGACGGTGGTCTTCACCTGCAAATCGGGCATGCGGACGGCGGCCAACTGCGAGCGCCTCGTTTCCGGCCTGGACCGGGCAGCGTTTCTGCTGGAGGGCGGCGTCGACGGCTGGGCGGCCGCCGGCCTGCCGGTGACGGAAAATCGTAAAGCGCCGTTGGAGATGATGCGCCAGGTGCAGATCGGCGCGGGTTCGTTGGTGCTGCTGGGCGTCGCCCTGGGTTATGGCGTCCATCCTGTCTTCTTCGGACTGTCCGGCGCGGTCGGGGCGGGTCTGTTGATGGCCGGCGTCACCGGCTTCTGCGGCTTGGCCCGCCTGCTGAACCTCGCGCCCTGGAATCGGGCCGCCGGGACCTGAGCGTGGATCCCATTGTCACCAGCTTGGCCCTGGCAGCCGCCGGTGGCGCGGTGATCGGCCTGCTGCTGTCGGTGTTTGGCGGCGGCGGGTCCGTGCTGGCCACGCCGTTGCTGATCTATGTGGTCGGGATCGAGAACACGCACGTGGCGATCGGCACCTCGGCCGCCGCCGTGGCCGTCAACGCCCTAATCGGCCTGGCGACTCAGGCGCGCGCCGGGCGGGTCAAGTGGCCCTGCGCCCTGGCCTTCGGCGCGGCGGGTCTGGCCGGCTCCCTGGTCGGCGCGCACCTGGCCAAACTGGTCGATGGCGGCCAACTGCTGCTGTGGTTCGCCGGCGCCATGGGCCTGGTCGGCATTTCGATGCTCGCGCCGCGCAAATCGCAGGGAGATCCGACCGTCCATCTGGACGTGGCGCGCACCCTGAAACTTGCGCCGCTGGGACTGGTCGTCGGCCTGGCGGCGGGTTTCTTCGGAATCGGCGGGGGCTTCCTCATCGTTCCGGGCCTGATGGCGGCCACCGGCATGACGCTCGCCAACGCCGCGGCGTCATCCCTGTTCTCGGTCGTGCTGTTCGGCGGTGCGACGAGCGCGAGCTACGCCGCGTCCGGGCTGATCGATTGGCCGGTCTTCCTGTGCCTGGTGGCGGGCGGCGGTATCGGCGCCCTGGCAGGCGGCCCTGTCGCCCAGCGCCTAGCCAGTCACGCAGACATCGCCCGCCGCGCCTTTGCGATCATGGTGCTACTGACTGCGGCCTATGTGGCGTTCCGTAAGCTCACCTAGTGCGCGTCGTCCCAATTGGCCGCGGCGCGCGCCTCGACCACCAGGGGCACGCTGAACGACACCGCCGGCTCGGCGGCCCGCTCCATGACCCGCTTGGCCACGGCGATCAGGGCCTGAGCCTCCGCCTCCGGCGCCTCGAAGACCAGTTCGTCGTGGACTTGCAGCAGCATGCGGGCCGAGAGCCCCTCGGCCTTGAGCGCCGCGGGCATGCGGATCATGGCGCGGCGGATGACGTCGGCGGCCGCGCCCTGGATCGGGGCGTTGATGGCCGCGCGATCTCCGAAGGCCCGCTCGGCGGCGGACTTGGAGTTCACGGCCGGGATGTTGACCTTCCGTCCGAAGACGGTGGTCACGAACCCTTGCGTCCGCGCCATCTGCTTGGTGCTGTCCATATAGGCGCGGATGCCGGGGAAGCGCTCGAAATAGGTCTTGATATAGGCCCCGGCCTCGTCCTGCGGGATCGACAGCTGGTTGGCCAGGCCGAAGGCCGAGATGCCGTAGACGATGCCGAAATTGATCGCCTTGGCGCGGCGCCGGGTCTCGGCGGGCATGCCCTCGATGGGCACGCCGAACATCTCCGAGGCGGTGGCCGCGTGGATGTCGAGGCCCTCCTTGAAGGCCTTCTTCAGCTGCGGGATGTCGCCCACATGGGCCAGGATCCGCAGCTCGATCTGACTGTAGTCGGCGCTGATCAGCACGTTTCCCGGTTCGGCGATGAAGGCCTTGCGGATCCGCCGGCCCTCCTCGGTGCGGATCGGGATGTTCTGCAGGTTCGGATCCGACGACGACAGCCGCCCGGTGGTGGTCGAGGCGAGTGCATAGGAGGTGTGCACCCGGCCCGTGCGCGGGGCGATGGCCGGGATCAGGTTGTCGGTATAGGTGCCCTTCAGCTTGGAGAGCTGGCGCCAGTCCAGCAGGACGCGCGGCAGCTCATGGCCCTTGGCCGCCAGGTCCTCCAGCATCGAGGCGTCGGTCGAGGCGGCTCCCGTGGCGGTCATGCGGCCCGAGGCGAGCCCCATCTCTTGGAATAGGAGATCGCCGATCTGCTTGGGTGACCCCAGGTTGAAGGGCCGGCCGGCGAGCCTATGGGCTTCCAACTCCAGCTCGCCCATGCGCACGGAGAAGTCGTTGGAGAGCTGGCGCAGGCGCTCGGGATCGACCTTGATCCCGTGGTTCTCCATCTCGGCCAGCACGGCGGGCAGCTTGCGCTCCAGGGTCTCGTAGACGGTGAGCAGCCCCGCCTGGACCAGCCGGGGCCGCAGCAGCAGCCACAGCCGCAGGGTGACGTCGGCGTCCTCGGCGGCGTAGCAGGTGGCCGGCTCCAGCGGCACGTGCTTGAAGCTCTTCTGGGTCTTGCCGGTCCCGGTGACCGCCTTGAACTTGATGGGTTCGTGGTCGAGCCAGCGCTTGGAGAGCTCGTCCATGCCGTGGCTCTTGTGGACGCCGGCCTCCAGCACGTAGCTGATCAGCATGGTGTCATCGATCGGGGTGACGTCGATCCCGTAGCGCGACAGGACGGCGATGTCGTACTTGGCGTTCTGCGCCACCTTCAGGACCGAGGGGTCCTCCAGCAGCGGCTTCAGCCGCGCCATGACCTCGTCGCAGGGGATCTGCTCGATCTCGGCCGGGGTCTCGAACTCCAGCCCGCCCGCGCCTTCGTTCTCGTGGCCCACGGGGATGTAGCAGGCCTCGCCCGGCGCCACGGCCAGGGAGACGCCGCAGAGATTGGCGTTGGCGGAGGAGAGGGCGTCGGTCTCGGTGTCGAAGGCCACCACGCCCAGGCTCCGCGCCCTGGCGATCCAGGCGTCGAGGGTGGCCAGGTCGCGCACGCAGACATAGGCGTTCGTGTCGATGGGGCCATGGTCGCCGGCCACGGGCTGGGGCGCCGGAGCGGGCGCCGCCGCTGCGCCGCCGCCGCCGGCCACGCGCCGCGCCAGGCTGCGGAATTCCATCTCCTCGAGGAACTTGGCGAGCGTCGCGGCGTCCGGCTCGGCTACCGCCAGGTCGTCGATCGGCGAGGGCAGGGGGGTGTCGCAGTCCAGCCGCACCAGCTCGCGCGAGAGGCGGATCTGGTCGGCGAAATCGATCAGGGTCTGGCGGCGCTTCTCCTGCTTGACCTCGCCGGCGCGGGCCAGGACCGAGTCCAGGTCGCCGTATTCGTTGATCAGCAGGGCGGCGGTCTTGACCCCGATGCCCGGGGCGCCGGGCACGTTGTCGACGCTGTCGCCGCACAGGGCCTGGACGTCGACCACCCTGTCCGGCGTCACCCCGAACTTCTCGAACACCTGCTCGGCGCCGATCTTCAGGTTCTTCATGGTGTCGAGCATCCACACCCGGGGCCCGACCAACTGCATCAGGTCCTTGTCGGACGAGACGATCACCACCTCGCCGCCAGCGTCGCGGACCTTGCAGGCATAGGCCGCGATCAAGTCGTCGGCCTCATAGCCGGGCAGCTCCAGGCAGGGCACGCCAAAGGCCCGGGTGGCGTCGCGCATCAGCGGGAACTGCGGGATCAGGTCCTCGGGCGGCGGCGGGCGGTGGGCCTTGTACTGGTCGTACAGCTTGTTGCGGAAGGTCTTCTCCGAATGGTCGAAGATCACCGCCAGGTGGGTCGGCGCCTCCTCCTGGGCCTTCATGTCCACCAGCAGCTTCCACAGCATGTTGCAGAAGCCGGAGATCGCCCCGATGGGCAGGCCGTCCGACTTCCGCGTCAGGGGCGGCAGGGCGTGATAGGCGCGGAAGATGAAGCCCGACCCGTCCACCAGATAGAGCCGGACCGCCGGTCCGTCCTGGGTGGGCTCGCGGGGGATGTCGTCGAGGGCGGCCGGCGCGGTGTCGAGGGTCTCGGTCATGGTGGGGAAGATAGGCGCGAGGGACGCCGCGGTCACCCGCCAGATCGCAATATCGCGCGTGCGCGATCGGCGTGCTTGGGGCTAGGCTGGCGGCATGGCCCTGTCCGACCCCGTTATCGTCGCCGTTCTCGCCGATTGCCACATCCATCCCGGCGGTGGCCCCGACTGGACGCCGCAGATCCTCGAGGCCCTGGCCGGGGTCGACCTGATCGTCACCCTGGGCGACATGGGTGAGGCTGCGGGTCTCGACCGCTTGGCGCGGATCGCCCCGGTGCTCGGCGTCCGCGGGCAGGACGACAGCGACGATCCGCGCACCGACCAGCAGGTTCGCGTCCTGCAACTCGGTACGACGCGCCTGGGCTGCGTCTTCGATCCGGTGGCCGCGGGTTTCGCGAGTGCGGTCGACCCGTTCACGCCCGACTTCAATTTCCGCCCCAGATGTCGCGAGCTGTTCGGGGGCGAGATCAACGCCCTGCTCTACGCCTCGACTCACACGGCGCAGACCGGCTGGTTCCCAGGCGGCATGGCGATCAATCCCGGAAGCGCCACCCTGCCTACCGGAATGGAGGATGGCGCTCCTGGGACCTTCGTTCGCCTGGAGATCCGCGACGGCGGGTTCGACTACAGGATCGTCGAGATCGGCCGTTAGCCGAACCGCTTGTTGAGGTCCGGCAGGTCCTTGCCCAGCATGGCCAGGGCGCCGGCGTCGCCGTCCTTCAGATAGGCCGCGATCGAGGTTCCCAGCGCCGCATAGGCCGCGCGGAACGGCGCCGTGGCCGAGGAGAGGCGTCGCACGCCCAGCGCCTGCAGCCTGGGTGCCGGCGCCACGCCCGGACGGCCCATGACGTTGAGCGGCAGGGCGATCTCCTTGGCCAGGGTCGCCAGCAGGTCGTCGTCCGCCGGGCCAGGGACGAAGATGCCGTCGGCGCCGGCGGCCTTGTAGAGCTCGGCCCGCCGCAGGGTCTCGGTCAGGGCTTCCTCGCCCTTGGCCAGGCCCTTCAGATAGACGTCGATCCGGGCGTTGACGAACACGGCCACACCGGCCTGGGCGGCGGCCTTGCGCACGGTGTCGATCTTGCGCACGTGCAGCTCGGGATCGCGCGCGCCGTCCTCGAAATTGATCCCCACGGCGCCGGCGTCGATCACGCCCTTGATGGTCTGCGCCACTGTCGGCAGGTCATCGGAATAGCCGCCCTCGATGTCGGCGGTGAGCGGGACCTTGATCACCCGGGCCATCTCGCCGATGGCGGCCAGCAGGGTCGGGATCGGCAGGATGTCGCCGTCGGCATAGCCGTGCGCCCAGGCGACGGCGGCCGAGGAGGTGGCCACGGCCTTGGCCCCGGCGTCCTCCATCATGGCGGCGCTGGCCGCGTCCCAGGCGTTGGGCAGCACCAGGATGTCAGGCCCGGCGTGCAGGGCGCGGAAGGTCTCGGCTTGGCTCATGGGGTGGCCTCCAGGGGTTTTGCTGAAGGACGATATAGGTAGGCCCGCCGTGACATGCTGGCGGAAGTCGGACAGGGACACCCTATAGATGCTCCCCTCCTGGGGGAGCTGTCGGCCGAATGGCCGACTGAGGGGGACTTTGACTCATCCCACCGTGGATGAAGCCCCCGCCGTCTCGTCGCGAAGAGGCGACGATCCACCTCCCCCAGAAGGCAGGGGAATCGCATATGGCGTTGGAGTCGAAGTTTTAGCTCGAAGCGGGTTCTGAGGTTGTCTCCCTGGTGTGAGGAGGCGGCGGGATGGAGACGTTCTCGAGTTATTTTTCGGGGGTGGCCGATCCCCGGGCGGGC
>NZ_JAUYOJ010000251.1 GCF_030697925.1 Phenylobacterium sp.
GTGGCACATTCCAGGGCCTTCCTGGCCGACGCACCTAAACTGTTGCTGGAAGAGGCCACGTACTCTCTGGACGAGGAGACAGAGCGCCAGGTCCAGACGGCCATGGAGGAGCTGATGGTGGGCCGAACCACCATCGTCATCGCCCACCGGCTGCCGACCATCCGCGGCGCCGACCGCATCCTGGTCTTCGACCAGGGTCGCATCGTCGAGGACGGCCGCCACGCCGAGCTGATCGGCAAGGGCGGGGCCTATGCGCGGCTGCACGCCGTCACCGAGGGGATCGTCTAGTGACCGAGCACTACGAAGATACCGACGACCAGCCGCAGCGGGTGCTCTCCAACGGCCAGGTGCTGGGCTTCATCGCCCGGTTCTGGCTGCGGCGGCCGGTGCTGCTCACAGCCTGCGTGGTGCTGACCCTTGCCTCGGTGGGGTTCGACCTGGCCCTGCCCTGGGCGGCGGGGGAGCTGGTCGACGCCGTGGCGGCCGGCCCCTCGCGGGCCGAGCTCGCCTGGAACGCCTGGGCGATCTTCGTGGGCGTCTACCTGGCCTTCGCCATCATCCGCAACATCAGTTTCCGGTTCTGGAATCCCCTGGCCGCGGCCAACATGAAGGAGATGACCGACGAGGGCTTCAAGCGGGTCCAGTCGTTCTCGTCCGACTGGCACGCCGACACCTTCGCGGGCTCCACGGTGCGGCGGCTCAGCCGCGCCATGTGGGGCTATGACATGGTCTCGGACTCCGTGGTCCTGTGGCTGGGCCCCGCCATGCTGGTGCTGTTCGGCCTGTCGGGGGTGATGATCGCCCGCTGGCCTAGCGTCGGCCTGTTCTCCCTGGCGGTGGTGGTGATCTATGTCGCCTCAAACCTGATCCTGACGGCCAAGTATGTGCGGCCGGCCAACCTCAAGTCGGTGGCCCTGGACAGCCGCATCGGCGGGGCGCTCGCCGACTCCATCTCGTCCAACCCGACCGTGAAGTCCTTCGGGGCCGAGCACCGGGAGGAGGCTCGGATCGGCGGCATCACGGCGCTGTGGCGACGACTGACGCTCACCACCTGGACCCGGTTCATCAATGTCTGGCTGTGGCACAACCTGTTGCTGGTGGTGTTGCAGGCGGGGCTGACCGGCCTCCTGCTGCGGCTCTGGGCCCAGGGGAACGCCACCGCCGGCGACGTGGCCTTCGCCATCACGTCGTTCATGCTGATGAGCGGCTATCTGCGCAATATCGGCGAGAATGTCCGCATGATGCAGAAGGGCCTGGACGACGTGGAGGACGTGGCGCGCTACGCTCGGACACCGCCCCAAGTGCTGGACATTCCCAACGCGCCGGCCTTCGCGGGCGAACTGGGGGAGATCGTCTTCGACAGGATCACCTTCCGCTACAAGTCGGCGGAGGAGCCGCTCTACCGCGACTTCACCCTGCGCATCGCGCCGGGCGAGCGCGTGGCCCTGGTGGGCCCGACGGGAGCGGGCAAGTCGACCTTCGTCAAGCTGATCCAGAGGCTCTACGACCTGCAGGACGGCCGCATCCTGATCGACGGCCAGGACATCGCTACGGTGAACCAGGGCGGCCTGCGCCGCGCCATCGCCGTGGTGCCGCAGGACCCGGCCCTGTTCCACCGGACCATCGCCGAGAACATCAGCTACGCCCGGCCCGAGGCGACGGACGAGGAGATCGCGCTCGCCGCCAAGCGAGCTCGCGCCCACGACTTCATCGCCAAGCTGCCGGCAGCCTACCAGACCCTGGTGGGCGAGCGCGGGGTGAAGCTGTCGGGCGGGGAGCGCCAGCGGGTGGCCATAGCCCGCGCCTTCCTGGCCGACGCCCCGATCCTGGTGCTGGACGAGGCGACCTCGTCCCTGGACGTCGAGACCGAGCGCCAGGTCCAGGCGGCGATGGAAGAGCTGATGGTGGGTCGTACGACCATCGTCATCGCCCACCGGCTCTCGACCATCCGCGGCGCCGACCGGATCCTCGTGTTCGAGGAAGGCCGCATCGTCGAAGAGGGTCGCCACGCCGAGCTGGTGAAGAAGGGCGGTACCTATGCCCGGCTCCACGCGGTGACCGAGGGAACGGCCTGACGGCGCTCGCCCATCGGTGCTAGATGTCGGTCATGATTCCGGGCCGAGGCGCGTCATGACCTATGCGGAGCAAGTGGTTCAGTGGCTGCGCGAGCGGCTGGACCGCGACCCGCCGCTCAGCCAGCCGCAGGAGCTCAACATGGCACTGCGGGTGTTGGCCCTCTGGCGGGCCTCGGCCATCGTCGACGCCTATGTCCGCCACCACGGCCAGGTGATCCTGCAGGGGCCATTCGCCGGCATGTCCTATCTGCGCACCGCCACCGAGGGCGCGCTGGCGCCGCGGCTGCTGGGAACCTACGAGTCCGAACTGCATCCCCATATCGAGGCCTTCGCCCAGCAGGGCTTCGAGACCGTGATCGATGTGGGTTGCGCCGAGGGCTACTACGCCGTGGGCCTGGCCCGGCTTATGACGCACGCCACGATCTACGCCTACGACATCGAGCCCAAGGCCCGCGCCGCCTGCGAGGCGCTGGCTGAGGCAAACGGGGTCGCCGATCGGGTCATGGTCGGCGAGACCTTCGTCCCCACCGGCTTCGAGGCCTTCGAGGGCCAGAACTGCCTGGTGCTGATGGACGTGGAGGGCGCCGAGGACGACCTGTTGCGCCCCGACCTCTCGCCGGCGCTCGCGGGCATGACAATCATCGTCGAGACCCACGACGTCTACCGGCCGGGCAATCTCGCGCGGCTGGTCGAGCGCTTCACCCCCACCCACGACATCGTCCGCCTGGACACCCAGCCCAAGACCCTGCCCCTGCCGGATTGGCTGGCGCAGTCGGGCCACCTCGACCAGCTCCTGGCGGTCTGGGAATGGCGCATCAAACCGACCCCATGGCTGGTGATGACGCCGAAGGTCTAGCCCACGGCCGCCGCCAGCCGCGCGGCCAGATCACCCTTCGGCGCGACCTGCACCTGGTCCAGGCCCAGCCAGCCGGCCATCAGCTTCAGTTCCGCCGCCAGAAGGTCCGGGGTCGCCGCGTTCGCGCCCGGCTCGGAATGGGCCGACTGCACCGCCAGCACGCCCCTCTTGCGCTCGGCCTTAAGGTCGACGCGGGCGGTGAGCGCCTCGCCCTGCAGGAAGGGCAGGACATAGTAGCCATGCACCCGCTTATGGGCCGGGGTGTATATCTCTAGCCGGATGCGCGCGTCGAACAACCGCTCTGCGCGCTCGCGGAACCAGATCAGGTTGTCGAAGGGCGAGAGCAGGGCGTTGGCGGCGACCTTGCGCGGTCGCCGCGCGGCGGGGTCAAGATAGGCCGGCTGGCCCCAACCCTTCACTGTCACCGGGGCCAGGTCACCCATCTCCACCAGCTCGGCGATGCGCGCCTTGGTCTCGGCCACCCCCATGCGGAAATAGTCGCGCAGGTCGCGCTCGGTGGCCACGCCCTGGGCGCGGGCGGCGATGCGGATCAGCTCGCGCTGGGCGTCCTGGCGGTCCGGTGTCGGGGTCTCGCGGATCGCCCTGGGCAGCACCTTGTCGGCGATGCCGTAGACCCGCTCAAAGGTCCCGCGCCGGGTGGCCGCCGTCAGGTCGCCGATCCAGAACAGGCACTCCAGCGCGCGCTTGCCCTCGCTCCAGCCCCACCAGCCCTTGGCCCCCTTGGCGCCCAACTCCAGTTCCGAGGCTGGCATGGGCCCGCGGGTCTCGATCTCGTTCAGCACCCGGTCGATGAAGTCCGGGTGGGTCCGCAGGAACCGCGCGATCCCCGTCCAGGTCCCGACGCCCTCGCGGGCGTCGTCCATCCGCCAACGGAACAAGGGGTGGGTCGTCGCCGGCAGCAGCGAGGCCTCATGGGCCCAGTACTCGATCAGGGCAGGCTTCTTCCCCCAGGCGACGTCGTCCAGCACGGGCCGCGGATAGGCGCCCAGGCGTGAGAACAGCGGCAGGTAATGGGTGCGCGACACCACATTGACCGAGTCGATCTGCAGGACGCCCAGCCGGTCGATGGTCTTCAGCACGTGGCGCCTGCCCGGCGCGGCAGGCCGCCGGTCGGCGAAGCCCTGGGCGGCCAGCGCGATGCGGCGGGCCTCCCGCGCCGAGATCTGTTCCACCCCCGTTTGGCTCCGCTACCTGTTCAACCGGCCATCGGAGATGGCGGCGATCTCGAAGGGAAACAAGATCGCCGGATCGGGCTTGGCGACCTTCTTGGCGATCTTCTCGGGGGCGATGGCGTCGATCACGTGGCGCATGATGTTGAGGCGCGCGACCTTCTTCTTGTCGGTCACCACGCACCTCCAGGCCGCGGCGGCGCTGTGGGTGCGGGTCAGCATCTCGTCGCGGGCGTCGCTGTAGTCGTCCCACTTCGCCTGGGCGACGTCATCCAGGGGACTGGTCTTCAACGCCTTCAACGGGTCTTCGCGCCGTTCCTTCAGCCGTTCGGCCTGCTCCTCGCGGCTGATGTCGAGCCAAAGCTTCACCAGCTTTATCCCACTCTCGACCAGCATCTCCTCGAAGTGCGGCACGTCGCGCAGGAAGACCTCCTGCTCCTCGGGCGTGGAGAACCCCATCACCTTCTCCACGCCGGCCCGATTGTACCAGGAGCGGTTGAAGATGATGATCTGGCCCGCCGCCGGCAGATACTGGACGTAGCGCTGGAAGTACCACTGGCTGCGTTCCACCTCGGTCGGCTTGGGCAGGGCGATGACCCGCGTGTATCGGATCGAGAGGTGCTCGATCATCCGCTGGATGGCGCCGTCCTTGCCGGCCGCGTCCCGGCCCTCGAAGATGATCAGCACCTTTTCGCCGCTCTCCATGGCCGCCTGCTGATAGCGGACCAGGGCCAGCTGCAGGGCGGTGAGTTCGGCCTCGTAGGCTTCGTTGTCGAGCTTCGCCATGTCGTCAAACTAGTCCTGATCCCGTTCCCCCGGCTAGAACCTCAATCCATGATCCGCTTGTTCGTTTCCGCAGACCTCACCCAGGGCCAGGCGCTCGCCCTGGACCCCGGCCAAAGCCGCTACCTCACCGCCGTGATGCGCCGGGTGGTCGGCGACGAGGTGCTGGTGTTCAACGGCCGCGACGGCGAGTGGCGCGCGGTCATCGAGGTCTCGGGCAAGCGCGGCGCGATCCTGCGGCTCACCGCCCTGGAGCGGCCTCAGGCCCTGGCGCCTGACGTCGACCTGCTGGTGGCGGTGGTCAAGCGCACGCGGGTGGAGACCATCGTCGAAAAGGCCGCCGAGCTGGGCGCCCGCCGCGTCCGGCTGGTGATCACCGAACGCACCAACGCCGAGCGCGCGCGGATCGACCGCCTGCAGATCATCGCCGCCGAGGCCGCCGAGCAGACCGGCCGCATGGACGTGCCGCAGATCCTGGAGCCTGTGAAGCTCGCCAAGCTGCTGGCCGAATGGGACCCGCCGCGACGGCTGTTGTTCTGCGACGAGGCGGGTGACGCCAAGCCGGTGCTGGCGGCCCTGGACGGCGTCCCGCCCGCGCCCTGGGCCATACTGATCGGGCCGGAGGGCGGCTTCTCGCCGGCCGAACGCGCGACCCTGCGCGGCTTGCCCTACGCCGTGCCAGCCGCCCTGGGGCCTCGGATCCTGCGGGCCGACACAGCGGCCATTAGCGCGCTCACCCTGTGGCAGGCGGCGCAGGGAGACTGGCGGGGGCTTGAGCTTTCCTGATTTGCGCCCACCTGTTTGAACAGCGTAAAGATCGCCGCCGTTTCGGTATGGGCTTGGGGGAGATTGAGATGGCCGACGTCGTGACGGACGACCGACCCCTCGCAGTAGAGGATATCCTGGCTTGGTTCGAGGCCGGCTCGAAGCCGGCTGACCAGTGGCGCGTGGGCGCCGAGCACGAGAAGTTCGTCTTCCGCCTGGGCACGCACGCGCCGGTTTCCTACGCGGGCCCCGCGGGGATCCAGGCCCTGCTGAACGGCCTCACCCGGTTCGGCTGGAAGGGCGTCTACGAGGGCGAAAACGTCATCGCCCTCGAACGCGGCAAGGCCAATGTCAGCCTCGAGCCAGGCGGCCAGTTCGAGCTGTCGGGCGCGCCGCTGGAGACCATGCACGACATCTGCGAGGAGACCGGCGTCCACCTCCAGGAGGTCAAGACCGTCGCCGACGAGCTGGGCCTGGCCTTCCTGGGCCTCGGCTTCACGCCGATCTGGCGGCGCGATGACGTGCCGATCATGCCCAAGGGCCGCTACAAGATCATGCGGGAATACATGCCCAAGGTCGGCAATCTCGGCCTCGACATGATGTTCCGCACCTGCACGGTGCAGGCCAATCTCGACTTCGGCTCCGAGGCCGACATGGTGGCCAAGTTCCGCACCAGCCTGGCCCTGCAGCCGATCTGTACGGCCCTGTTCGCCAATTCCCCCTTCATCGAGGGCAAGCCGTCGGGCTTCCTGTCGGCCCGCGCCAACGTCTGGACCGACACCGATCCAGACCGCACCGGCATGTTGGATTTCGTCTTCGCCGATGGTTTCGGTTTCGAGACCTACGCCCAGTACGCCCTCGACGTGCCGATGTATTTCGCCAAGCGGGACGGCAAGTATGTCGACCTCTCCGGCAAGTCCTTCCGCAAGTTCATGGCCGGCGAGCTGGCCGAGCTGCCCGGCGACCGCCCAAGCCTCAAGGACTGGGCCGACCACACCACCACCGCCTTCCCTGAGGTGCGGCTGAAGCAGTACCTGGAGATGCGCGGTGCGGATTCCGGGCCCTGGAGCCGCCTCTGCGCCCTGCCGGCCCTGTGGACCGGCATCTTCTACGATCAGGCGGCGCTGGCCGCGGCCTGGGACCTCTGCAAGGACTGGCAGGTCGAGGACCACGAGCGGCTGCGCGCCGACGTGGCGCGGCTGGGCCTGAAGGCCAAGGTCGGGGGCCGTAGCGTCCAGGACGTGGCCAGCGACATGGTCGCCATCGCCCGGCAGGGTCTGAAGAACCGCAACCGCCTGAGCGGCGGCCTGGTCGACGAGACCGGCTATCTGGCCGAGCTGGAGGAGATCGCCGACAGCGGGATCACCCCCGCCGAGCGCCTGCTCGAGCTGTACAACGGCCGCTGGCAGGGCGACGCGAGCAAGGTCTTCGAAGAGTTCGCCTACTGACCATGCCGCGTGGGTCCTGCCACTGCGGCGCGGTTCGCTTCCAGGTCGACGCCGAGATCGTGGAGCTGACCACCTGCGACTGTTCGCTGTGCGTCAAGAAGAACGCCGTCATGGCCAAGGTGCATGAAAGCGCCCTGACCATCCTGGCCGGCGAGGAACTGCTGTCGCTCTATCGATGGAATACGCGGCGGGCGAAGCACTACTTCTGCAACCGCTGCGGGATCTACACCTTTCACCGCAAGCGCGCGGCCCCCGACCACTACGGGGTCAACGTCTTCTGCCTCGACGACTTCGATCTGGGCGCTATCCCTATCCGCGCGACGGAGGGCGTCGGGATGAGCTTGGCGCCAGAGGGCGCGCGGGCCGAGTGGCCCGGCCCGCGCGAAGCCTAGACTCCCCCGGGGCGGGGCGCGTCTTCGCTCGGCGGCCAGTGGGTCTGCTGGCTGGATCCAGAGCCGGAGTCGGTGTGCAGGATCACCTCGTCGATGGTCTTGGTGTGGTGGTGGGCCGGATCGACGACGTCGTCTTCCACCGCATAGACCTCGACCTTGTCCGGATAGAAGGCCAGTCGGCCGCGGATCTGCTCCATGGCCGGGTAGGGTTCCTCATAGGTCCAGACCGCGTTCTCGGCGAAATGGCCGTCCATGAGGATCGTGTAGTAGGCGGCGTCGCCCTTGTACGGGCAGTGGGTCGAGCGGTCGGTCTTGGAGAAATATTCCATCGAGACGTCGCCGCGCGGGAAGTAGATCACCGGCGGATAGTCGGCCTCGCGCAGGACCAGGGCGTCGCCGCTGTCGGCGATCACGTGGTCGTCGAACATCGCGCGCCAGCGTGTCGTGGCGGGGGCGATGGTGATCGGATGGTCCGGGCCGGGAATCTTCATGGGACGCTCCTCCTTTGAACGGATAACGCCTGAGATGGGGACGCGGGTCCCGCCGCCACAAGGGCAGGCTTGCTTGTGCTTGGCCTTAACGCGTGATCTTCTCCCGCCAAACTAGCCCGGCGGGGGGAGAAAACACCCCGGGGAGCGCCGGCCGTCCAAGGATTGGAAGAACCGCCCTCATGAATATCGTTATCCTGCTGGGGATCCTCGTCACATTGGCGACGGGGATTCCGGTGCTGCTGCAGTTGCTGAAGACCCACCCGAAAGGGTTGATGATCCTGTTCTTCGCCGAGATGTGGGAGCGGTTCTCCTACTACGGGATGCGCGGCATCCTGATCTTCTACCTCACCCAACACCTGCTGTTCGACGATGAGGCCGCCGGCGCCCAGTACGGGTCCTATACGAGCCTGGTCTATCTGCTGCCGTTGATCGGCGGCCTGCTGGCCGACCGCTATCTGGGCACCCGCAAGGCCGTGGCCTTTGGCGCCCTGCTGCTGGTCGCCGGCCACATGACCATGGCCCTCGAGGGCAGTCCAACCACCCAGACCCTAGTCTATCAGGGCCAGAGCTACGCCGTCGCCGCCGAGGGCCGCATGGAATCGCGTTCGGTCAAGCTGATGGTCGGCGAAAAGGCCTATGACTTCGGACCGGTCGCCAGCGGCGGGCTGGAGATCAAGAACCTCGAGCCCGGCGCGCCGCTGCCGCCGGTCCTGGCCGAGGGCAGCTACACCATGGTGAAGAAGAGCGACCCTATGGGGGTCAACGCCTTCTACCTGGCGGTCTCGCTGATCATCATGGGCGTCGGCTTCCTCAAGCCCAACATCTCCACCATCGTCGGCCAGCTCTATCCGCAGGGCGACCCTCGGCGGGATTCCGGCTTCACCCTCTACTATTACGGCATCAATCTCGGCGCCTTCTGGGCCGCGGTGCTGTGCGGCCTGCTGGGCCAGAATGTCGGCTGGTGGGCGGGCTTCGGCCTGGCCGGAGTCGGCATGGCGCTGGGTTGGGTGGTCTTTGTCCTGGGCAAGCCCCTGCTGCAGGGAAAGGGCGAGCCGCCGAACCCGGAACGCCTCAAGGAGCCGCTGGTCGGCCCGATCAACCGCGAATGGCTGATCTATCTGGGCGGCCTCCTGGGCGTCATCCCGATCTGGCTGCTGGTGCAGCGCAACGACCTGGTGGGCTGGGGGCTGACCCTTTCCACCCTGGCGGCGCTCGCCTTCATCGTCTGGTTCATCGTCAAGAAGTGCGACAAGGTCGAACGCGAGCGGATGATGCTCGCCATGGTGCTGATCTTCGGCGCGGTGGTGTTCTTCACCCTCTTCGAACAGGCCGGCACCTCGCTCAACCTGTTCGCCTCGCGCAATGTCGATCTCTCGATCACAAGCCAGGCGACCAGCTTCCTGGGCCTGCCGATGGGCAGCGCCGACCAGCTCGCCGCCGTCGGCATCCAGCCCGCCAACTGGTGGTCCTGGATCGACACCGGCATCGGGGCGGCCCAGACCCAGTCGTTCAACGCCGGCTTCATCCTCATCTTCGCGCCGATCTTCGCGGTGATGTGGACCTGGCTCGGCCAGCGCGGAAAGGTCCTGGACCCCACCTTCACCTTCGGCCTCGGCCTGATCCAGGTGGGCCTGGGCTTCCTGGTGGTGGTTTGGGCGGCCGGCGCGGGCATGACCGATTCGGCCTTCCGCATGCCGCTGATCATCCTCGGCATGCTCTACCTGCTGCACACCACGGGCGAGCTCTTCCTGTCGCCGGTGGGTTTGTCGGAGATCACCAAGCTTTCGGTCGCCTCCATCGTCTCGTTCATGATGGCGGTCTGGTTCCTGTCGTCCTCCATCGCTCAACTCGTGGGCGGCCGGATCGCGGGTCTCATGGGCACCGAAACCATCGGCGGACAGGTGCTGGATCCGG
Organism: Phenylobacterium sp.; assembly: GCF_030697925.1. Taxonomy (GTDB): domain Bacteria; phylum Pseudomonadota; class Alphaproteobacteria; order Caulobacterales; family Caulobacteraceae; genus Phenylobacterium. Next base: position 9,915 of record NZ_JAUYOJ010000251.1, read on the forward strand.
CCGCGGCGCTGGCTACCTCGCTCGACGGCTTCAACAAGCTGGGCTGGGTGGGGGTGGGCTGCGGCGTCGCCTTCGTCGTCGCCAGCTTCTTCATCCGGCACTGGGCGCACGGGGCCGGGGTCAACAAGCACCCGGAGCTCTAGGGGCGGCCTCCGCCTGAGAACGGAAAGGGCCGGGCGCGCGAGCGTCCGGCCTTTCTCGTGGGGGCCGGGCAGAGACCCTAGAGCGTTTCCCGCGCCTGTTGAATCGAATGTGATTGGGGTGTGGATTCCCGAGCGGGCCGAAGCGGTGGAGTCTCCTGTTGGCTTGGACAGGAGGTTTGGGTGGCGCGGGCTTATTCGGAAGACCTTCGGATCCGGCT
>NZ_JAUYOJ010000001.1 GCF_030697925.1 Phenylobacterium sp.
TTAGTTTTAAAATCCAACTCGTACTGACACGAAAATTGCGGCGCATCAACCGTCGCCACCCTCGACGCCGTAGCCGTCTAGCGCTCCCGGCCTTGAGTTCTCCTGTTGCGGATTTTCGTTTGAGTTCTATTTTCGTCTCATAAAACGGTGACATGCGCGGAATCGAGTCATGCGACATGACGCCGGACGGAAGGAGAGGACCCACACTCGCCTCCTGCAGGCGACAGCACAATCCATCCGGGCGCAAGGTCTGGCCGCCACCACCATCGGCGGGGTGTCCGCCGCGATCGGAATGACGCACGGCGGCTTCTACGCACACTTCGGGTCGCGGGATGAGTTGGTCGCCGCCGCTATTCAGGAGACGTTCTCGCAGAGCCTCGGGGCGGCCCGGTCGATGGCGCCTGGTTGGCGAGAAACACTGGCCGCACACTTGGATTTCTACCTTAGGGTCGTCGGCGGGAGGATCTGACGCCCCACATTGCGGAAGTGGCCAACGACCTTGCCGCGGGACCCGCGCTTGAGAGAGAGCTTGCGCGGCGGGCAGATCGCGCTGCTGATCAACAACGCAGGCGCAGGATCGCCGTAACCGACGGCGCAAAGCACGGCCGACAAGTTTGAGCGGTTGATACGACGGAATATCGCGGCCTTGACGCGGCGCTCGGTCGCCACGCTGTCCGCCCTTCGCAAACGGAACCGGGCGTGCTGGTCAACAACGACTCGGTCGTCGCGCACGCCATTGGCGGGAGCCGCAGCCTACAGCGGATCCAAGGCGTGTGTGGCGAACTTCACGCGATCCCAGCAGCTGGAGTGGGCCGATGGCGCGATTCGGATCGATGCCGGGTCCCGCGGCAGCGCAATTGGTGGACGCAGCCCACACCGACCCCGTCAATGGCAATCCCGAAACCTGGGACGGAAGTTCGTCACCGGACCGGCTCCCGCGCCGGCAAATCTAGGCGCGACGGTCGGCGATTCTCCGCCGTGACCGAATGGCGTCGACCGCCGCGCGCGGCGCTGTGACCTTCGGCCTGAGAGGCGACGCGGTGTGCGGAAGTGGGGCCTCGATGACGCGGTCCATCAGCGTGCGCAGTTCGGCGGCTTCCTGTGCGCCAAAGGCGGACTCGAAGCCGGCCTGCGCCAATTGCCAGGCCGAATGGGCCGCCAACAACACCGCATAACCCCGATCGGTGATGGCGACTTCGCGGGCCCGGCGATCCGCCGCGCTAATAGTTATGTGGAGCAATCCATCACGCTCAAGGGGCCGAAGGTTATGTCCCACAGTCGCACGATCCATCGTCATGGCGTTCGCCAGGCGAGCCATGGTCATGGGGCCCTCCGTGCTTAGAAAACCCAGTAGGGTATACTGCGTCGATCTGAGGCTCGTGCCCGCCAAACACTGATCATAGTACCGCGAAACACGTCGAGCCGCACGTCGCAGCTGGCTGCAACTGCAGTCTCTGGGAAAGTCGACGTTTCCACCGCCACTCTGCGCCACGCTCAAGATGCTCTCCTCCGCGCTCCGCGAGCTGACTTCCTAGCATCGAACCGTCGCGATGCGATGTCAAAAAGCCATATTGGTGTTGTTTCGGAACTCACGTGGTGTTAGGTCTCATATGCACCTATTTTGGAAAGGCGAATAGTCGCTCGCACCGCCGCCGCCCGCCGCTCGGAGTGTCCCTGCTTGTGGCGGCCGCGGCGCCCCGGTCAGTGCAGCGGCATGGGCGCCAAACCAAAGAGACTGTGAGGAAACGAAACATGGATGACGGCGCAATTGACTGGCGTGCCGCGGCGCGGGCCGAGGCCTATGCCATGCCCCTGGAGCACATCGACCCCGTCGATGCTGAACTCTTCCGGACGGGAACATTTGAATTCTACT
>NZ_JAUYOJ010000119.1 GCF_030697925.1 Phenylobacterium sp.
AAACGCCTCGCCGAGCGCCAAGCCGAGGCCGTCATCCCCGACGACAACCTCCCGCAAGCGACCGATCCCCTACGACACCGTCGCCTATCGGCAGCGCAACACCGTCGAGCGCCTCTGGGCACGCCTCAAGGACTACCGCCGCGTCGCCACACGCTACGACAAGCTCGCAGAGAACTTCCTCGCCGGCGTGCTCATCGCCGCTATCGTCAGCTACTGGGCCAAATGAGTCCGGACCATAGGCCGTTGGCGGCGGCTGACCTAGAGCTTGGGCTCCTGCCCACGCGCGACGCGATGCTTGTATTTTAGGCTGGCTGCGCCGCCAGGGCGTCGACGCACCATGTGAGGAAGGCGTCGTGGGTTTCGGACGACCGACGCGTCCTCGGCCGCAGGAGAAAGTAAGCGCCTGCATCGATGGAGACTGGGAGCGGCTGCACTAGCCTTCCCCTCTCGAGTTCGAATGAGAACATTCGAGGTGGAGCCAACGCCACGCCAAGTGACCGCTCCGCCGCGGCGATCATCGCCAACGACGAATCGAAAATGGCTTGCCTGATCGGTGGCTCCTCAAGGCCCGCGGCTGCGAACCATCGCGGCCACTCGTCAGCGCGGTAGGAACGGAGCAGCGGAAGTCTCGCCAGATCAGACGGCTGACGGATGCCGTGGGCAAGCCTGGGCGAGCAGAGAGGCGACAGTTGCGCCGCACAGATCTTGGTCGCCTCCGCGCCGGGCCAAGCCCCGTCGCCGAAGTGGATGGAGCAGTCCAGCCCCTCGGCAAGCATGTCCGCCTTGTTGTTGTGGGTGCGCACCCGCAGCTCGATGTGCGGATGCTCGGCTTCGAAGTCCGCGAGCCGTGGCAGCAGCCAGCCTACGGCGAAGGTGGTCACGGCGCCCACCGTCAGCGGCTGGCGCGCAAGTCCGCCCTGAATCTGTTCCAGCAGTTGACCGATCCGGTCGAACGATTGGGTCAGCCCGGGAAGCAGGGCGGCGCCCTCGTCGGTCATCGCCAAGCCTCGGGGCAAGCGCGTGAACAACTTCACGCCGAGACGCGCCTCCAGCGAGCGGACCTGGTGACTGACGGCTCCCTGAGTGACGCAAAGCTCCCCCGCCGCCTTGGTGAAGTTGAGATGCCGCGCGGACGCCGCAAAGGCGTGAAGGGCGTTCAGTGGAAGGGGCGTCGAGGGCACAGCTCTCAATCCAATTGATGGCTAGCTCGAGAAAGCATCGATTGTCCCGCCCTGACAATTGCCGAATCTACGAAGAGGCGGGCGCCACGCTGCGGTTTCAGGCGCCAATGCAATTGGGGGCCGTGTGCCAATTCAGACTGCGGGAGTCGTTATCGACATCGACGCCTACCTCCATCGGATCGGACTGGAGCGCCCGCGCGAACCCTCGCTTCGGGTGCTGCGTGATCTGCACCGCCGCCACGTCGCGACCATGGTTTTCGAAGCCATCGATGTCCTGCTGGACCGGGAAGTGCGCCTGGAGCCACGCCACCTGGAGGCCAAGCTGGTTCTGGGTCGGCGAGGCGGCTACTGCTTCGAGCAGAATACGCTCTTCAAGTGCGCGTTGGAGGCGCTCGGCTTCGAGGTCGACATCCTGATAGCCCGATCACGTTGGGGCCGGCCGCTGGAGGATCTTCGGCCGCGCACGCACATGGCGCTGCGGGTCCGCCTGGATGAGCTGGACTGGCTATGCGATGTCGGCTCCCCCCGGTCCATCCTCGCCGAGCCGGTTCTCATGAGCGATCGCGCCCCACAGGCGACGGCGTTCGAACCCGTGCGGCTTGTGTCAATCGACGACGAACTCCGGCTGGAGGCGTTCACGCTCGGCGACTGGCGGCCGGTCTATGATCTCGTCCCGAAGGCGCAGCTCGACGTCGACTTGATCGCGGGGAACTGGTTCGCCTCCACGCATCCGACCTCGCCGTTCCGCCAGGCTCTCATCGTGTCGCGGCAAATCAACGGAGTCCGATACGCCCTGCTGGAAAACCGCTGGTCCGTTCGCCGCGCAGGACATCCTACAGAGTATCGTCGGCTGTCCGCCCAGCAGCTCGCCGACAGCCTGCGCGCCGATTTCGACCTGCCTGTGGAACCTGCCTGGTCGCGGGTGCTCGCGGAGGCCGTGGCCCGGGGAGACCGCCTTGCCAGGGTGTAGGTCGCGCCCCTGGATCGCCGTGGTCCTCGACGAGAACTCGAGCGGTGACGGCCGCCGCTATGAAGCCTCGAAAGGATACTTCCGCGGGGTGCGGGACGCCGGAGGTCTGCCGCTCGGCGTCCCGTACCTGCCGGAGATGGTGGACGTGGTCCTTGAGACATTCGACGGGGTTCTGTGCGTGGGCGGCAGGTTTGCCTTCCCGGAGACCTGGTACTTGGGCCGGGAGCCACCGAGACTGCCGACTTCTGAGCGCCTGGGCGTGGAGCGGGCGATCGTCGAAGGTTGCCTCGCACACGGCAGGCCGATCCTCGGCATTTGCGCCGGCATGCAACTGCTCGCCTGCCTAAATGGGTGTCGGCTTACGCCGGACGTCCAGGCCCTGCATCCCGCCGCCTTGGCGCACGACAGCCGCGATCAGGCCCACTCGATCTCCCTTGCGGCGGGCTCGCGGCTTCGGGCTCTGGTCGGGGCGCCGCACCTGATGGTCAACAGCTTTCACCGCGAGGCGGTGGCGACGCTCGGCCGCAACGTCACGGCCTCCGCCCACGCGCCGGATGGGGTCATCGAGGCGATCGAGATCAGCGGCGGGTCGTTCGCCCTTGGAGTCCAGTGGCACCAGGAATTGTTCGCGGGCGAGGATCACGCCGGGAACGCCATCTTCCGGGGCCTCGTCGACGCGTGCGGTGAGCAACCGCTAGACAGGCGGGGCCAAGCCGATCGGCGGAACAAAGGGATGATCGATGTATAGTCGCCGGGGGCTCGTCCGCTTCGCAGCCGCAACCGCCCTGTTCCCGAGCCACGCGCTTGGCCGGTCGCCGCGACCACTCCGCGCCAACGCCCTCGGTGTTCTCTGGACCCCACCGAAGTCCAAGAACCGGCATCGGCAGTCACGCCAATTGGACCACGGTACGGTGCAGCCGTGAGGATCGCAGGACGACAGGTTGAGCTGGAAACGGAACGGCTGGCGCTATGCCGCCCCCGGCTGGGGGACGCCGCTGAACTGTTCGGTTTCCTGGGCGACCCGCAGGCGATGCGGTTCACCCAGCCCCGTACTTCTCTCAGGGACTGTCGCCGCTACCTAGCTGTCCACGAGCGACGTCGTCGGGCAGTGGGCTGCGCCCCGTGGGTCGTCCTGAACAAAGGCCGTTCGGCGATTGTGGGCTACGGCGGCCTCTACGAAGATCCGTTCGACCCCTGCTGGGGCGTGGAGGTCGGTTATTTCTTTGCACCGGGAGCATGGGGAAAGGGCTTCGCGAGCGAACTGACCCGGGGCGAGCCTATCGTTTGCGGAGCATCTGAATAGGCCAGTCGTGACGGCGTTTGCGCACCCAGAGAACCTCCCGTCACAACGCGTGCTCGAAAAATCAGGCTTCCGCTTCGAGCGTTCCGTCCCCGAGATGAACCGCCGACTGTATCGGTGGAACCCGCCCGCCCGCCCGCCCGTAGGTGGCGATTTCTAAGCTCTATGGTGGGCGGAAGATGGCTGGCAGCGCTGAGCCGAGAAGCGGACTCACACAACGTCGCCATGGCGTGGAAAGCGGACGTCCCTGCTTGCTCGCAAGAATGCGCCACGCGGCGAGGTCGGCGGAACTGCACCTCTGATTGATCCATCGTGGGCGGCAACCGACATTGCGATGTCGCGACACCGGCGGCGCGTGGGGAGCGAGGGCGAACATGCGATCAAGTAGCAGTGTGTGGGCCCTCGTCGCGGTGATCACCCTCAGCGGATGCGTGACGCGCCCGAGGCCGCCCGCTGTTTGCCCGCAGCTCGACCCCGGTAAGGAAGCCGACATCATTTTCCCGCTGCTGCAGAAGGAGTTTGGCCACTTGCGCGAAGGCTATACCGCGAAGGTCGTGTCGCGGAACCTCGACAAGCGCGGCGACACCACGCTGCAGCTCGACTCGATCTTGTCGTCGTCAGCCACCGACAGTATCGGGGGCAAGCGCCTCACGCTCGTCGTCCAAAAATGTACGCTGAAGGTGCTAAGCGTACGACGCCCAACCGTCTGAGACGGATAGTAGCCGGGGCCACTTTGTGCGGTCGTGGTGATCGACGTCGGCAACGGGTCGATTTCCCCCGTTGGCCCGTCGCCGAGAACAGGACGTTCGAGATGCTTCCCGAGATCGGACCTCCCGAAGGGCAGTGGAGGGTGGCTACGAGACATCGCGCTCAGTAAGAATTTGCCATGGCTGATCTCGCAGATTCACCCCAAGCGTTGCGCATCCTGCCACGGGCAGATTGCCTCCGCATTGCTATCGCCCAGACCCCGGTAGGTTTCGATCCGCGATCAAACGGCGCAGCTATCCGAACCCAGATGCGGGAGGCGGCCGATGCAGGTGCAAGACTGATTCAGTTCACCGAAGGGGCGATGTCGGGATACCCGTCGGGCGAGGGTAAACAGGTCCTCGCTGGATGGGACGTCGATTGGGCCGCGCTCCGCGACGAGTTGGAGGCTACCGCTGCCTTGGCGGCCGGCCTCGGCCTTTGGACGGTAGTCGGCGCGAACCATCCGCTCACGCCACCCAATCGGCCCCACAACAGCCTCTATGTCATCTCCGACAAAGGTGAATTGGTCGGCCGCTACGACAAGCGGCTGCTGTCCTACACAGAAGTCACTGACTGGTACGTCCCAGGCTCGCACTTGCTCACATTCGACGTGGACGGCTTTCGCTTCGGCTGCGCCCTGTGCATCGAAATTCAGTTTCCCGAACTCTTCGTCGAGTACGTCCGGGAGAGTGTGGATGTCGTTCTGCTTTCAACGTTTTCACGTGATCCAATGTTTGCAATTCAAGCGCAGGGACACGCGGCTTGCGGCGCCTTCTGGCTGGGGTTCTCCGTGCCCGCGCAATGCAGCGGGGTCGCTCCAAGCGGCTTGATTGGGCCAGATGGGAGGTGGATATCCAAGGCGTTTCCAGACGGCGCTGGTGCTCTGGTCATCGCCGACCTAGATCGCGGCTCGGAAACGCTGCGAGGTGCATTGGAACATGCTCGACCATGGCGGGCGCGGGCGCGGACGGGCGACTTGCACCAACAAGCTCGCGTTGTTGACCCTCGTAGCTCGGATGCGAGCCGCTTCTAGGTCCGCAATGGTCGTTCAGAGACGTTCGGCAGGTCCTGTGTGGATGGCTCCCGCATTGCAAGTCGTGATGTGAGGCTCGACGTGTTGGTCGGATGCAGTCTTGTGTTCGGCCTGTTTGCGCGATCATGGACCGCTGGCCCTGATGGTTTCCGCAGACGAGGTCCCATTCTG
>NZ_JAUYOJ010000033.1 GCF_030697925.1 Phenylobacterium sp.
GCGGCGCAACACCGCCTTCACCCGCTCGATCAGCAGGCGCTGGCTGAAGGGTTTGTGCATGTAGTCGTCGGCGCCCAGGTTGAAGCCCAGGATCTCGTCGATCTCCTCGTCCTTGGAGGTGAGGATGATCACCGGCAGGTCCGAGGTCCGGCGCAGGCGGCGCAGCACCTCCATACCGTCCATGCGCGGCATCTTCACATCGAGGATGGCGAGGTCGGGCGGCTCGTTCTCGAGCGCCGCCAGGCCCGCGGCGCCGTCGAAATACGCCTTGACCTCGTGGCCGTGGCTCTCGAGGGCGAGGCTGACTGACGTGACGATGTTCTCGTCGTCGTCCACCAGGGTGATCTTGGCCATATGTACTCGTCGCATCCTTCAGGCGAAGCTTGCATAGCTAATCGTCCGCCAGCATGGCCTCAATGGGGCGAATGATCGACAGGCGATGGCGCAAGCGTGGGCGAGCCGCCCGGGGCGTCGCGCCGAGGGGCCGGCAAGGAAAGCCCCGGGAGCGCCTACGGTTCCGCCTGGGACCGCCGCAAGCCCTTGATGATCCAGGCGCATCCCAGCGCCAGTAGCCAGAGCTCCCAGCCGATGAAGGCGTAGGGCGTCAGCTCCAGGACCGGGATCGCCGGCGCCGCGGTGTGCAGCAGTTCGCTTTGGCCAAGGATCCAGAAGGGCGTGAGCGCCAGGCCGAACCAGCCGAAAGCCCGCGGCCCGAGCCCGCCCCGCAGGATCGCCAGCGACACCCCGCACGTCCAGGCGACCAGCAGGAGCTGGCCCACATGCTCGCCGATGGCGACCCCGGCGAACTGGTGGAAGGCCTGGTAGGCCGCCAGGGCGGCTTCGCGCGCCGCCGGGCTGGCGCTCGGATCGAGCGCCGTGGTCGCCAGCACCGGGACCACGAAGACCCAGCGCGCCAGGCCGATCGCCTGAGCCACCGCCGAGGCGACGCCGACGGCCAGGATCCAGCCGCCGATCGGCGCGCCCGACACGCGAAGGGCGCGGTCGATCAGGCCGGCGACGAGGACGAAGCTGAGCGCGCAGAGGCCGAAGGCCAGCCAGATCAGGATCAGTTCAACGCCGCCCGCCTGGAAGGCCGTGAGCACCGCGAGCGGCGGCTGGCGCAGCACATCGTCGTATCCGAAACGATCGATCAGCAGGAGGTAGGGGATGTTGGTCGCCACCGCGAAGAGCGCCATGGCGATCCCCGCGGGGAGGAGCGGTCGAGCGGTCATGGCGGTCTCCGGGTGGGCCCCGCGACAATGCCGCGCGCGCCCACCCATAAGGAACCCATTGATTCCGTTGTCCAGCTATGCGCGGACGTCTAGCTGGGCCGGCTCGGCGCGACACCCGGCCGCTGCGGCGAAGCGACAGGATAAATCGAGTATTAAGCTTGTTCGGCGAACGTGGTGGGCTGAAAGGGGCAGTCCACGTGCAAGGTCATCAAGTCCACTACGAAGTATTCTCCCGGCGGGCGCCGGGCGGAGGCTGGACCCTGGACCAGGCCACGGAGAACCGCGCCCAGGCGATCGCCAACGCCCAGGAGATGATGAAGGAGGGCAAGGTCGCCGGGGTGCGCGTCACCAAGGAGACCCTCGACCCGGAGACCCGCGAGTTCCAGTCCGTCACCATCTTGAACCTCGGGTCGACCGAGACCGTCAAGAAGAAGAAGGTCGTCGAGAACCAGGATCCGCTCTGCGTCTCGCCGCAGGACCTCTATACCGTCCACGCCCGCGAACGCATCGGCCGCCTGCTGGAAGGCTGGCTGGAGCGCAAGGGCGCGACCCCGTTCGAGCTGCTGCACCGCGCCGACCTGGTCGAGGAACTGGAAGCGTCGGGCACCGATCTGCAGCACGCCATTCAGAAGGTCGCCATTCCCGAGGCCCAGGCCCGGGACATGACCGTCCACGAGCTGATCCGCACCTTCTCCAGTCTGGTCGAGCGGGCCATCGACCGGCTGCTGAAGGATTTCCGCAAGGGCGGCATGCCCGACATCGACAAGGAAGGCTTCGCCCGCGCCGCCGAACGGGTGAGCAAGGATCCCGAGCGGGCCTATCTGCTGGGCGCCGGGGTCGCGGCTTCCATCGCCCCGGCCAAGACCTGGTCGGAAAAGATCTCCCGCCTGCTGGACCTGGCCGACGCCGCCCCGGTGACCGGCCCGCCGCGGGGCCTGGCCCTGCAGGTAATCGAGCAGCCCCTGGCCGAGATCCTCGGCTCCAAGACCGGCCTCGATTACGTCATCGGCAAGGATCTGGACCTCGGCGGCCAGCTCGCGGCCATGACGAGGCTGGCGGCCTGCGACGCGATCGACGCCCTGATGCGGATCGAGCCTTCCGTGGCCAAGGTCATGCCGCCGCTGTCGGAGGCCGCCACCCGGCTCTCCAAATGGCTGGCGGCCGAGGATTTCGAGAGCGTCCGCGCCGCCATCGCCAGGCGCGTGGTGCGCGAACTGAACGGCCCACGCCGCCTGCGCCCCGGCGACGCCACCGGCGAGATCGAGGTGATGCGCGGCCTGGCCATGGCGCTGACAGCGGCGGCCGGCGCCCTGCTGCCGCTCGACGACATCCAGAACGCCTTCATCCAACGCTCCAGGATGCTGGTCACCGGCGACTTCGTGGAGGTCTATCTCGGCCGGGAGCGCTCGGCCCGGGAAGAGGCCGAGGCCCTGATGTGGCTGGTGGAGAACGTCATCGGCGGCGCCAACAAGCGCCAGGCCGGCCGCTATCTGGGCGCCGGCATCGCCGCCCTGCGCTTCGAGAAGGAATTCCGCAACGGCCCGCAGACCGCGGCGGTCAAGCTCCAGATCCTCGCCGCCCTGCAGCGCTCCGTGGGCCGCAGCGGCCTGGTGGCCGAGGACTACGGCCCCATCCAGGCCAAGATCGGCGACGTGGGCGGCATGGTCGAGGCCGACGCCCGCCTGGTCCAGACCCTGGCCCGCACCCCGGCCTCCCCATCCCAGAAGCTGCTGCTGATGCTGCGGCTGGCTGTCGGCGAGGTGGCCCCCCTCGGCCCCGCCGCCGACCGCGCCAAGCACGAGGCCTTCAAGCTGGTCCGTCAGGACGACACCCGGGCCGACCTGATCGAGCAGCCGGAGTGCATGGGCAAGGTGCGGGAGCTACTGGGCGTCCTGGGGCACGCGGCTTAGGGGTGGGTCGACCTCCAAGTTTCCCTCCACCAACGCTGTCATCCCGGTTTCAGCCGTAGGCCGAAGACCGGGATGACACGCGGGAGTGGGTCGAGTGGAGGCCCCAGCCGCCGCTAGCCCCCCAGCACCTCGGCCAGCGCCGCGACCACCTGGTCCACGTCCGCGTCGGCCATGGCCGGATAGAGCGGCAGGGAGAGGCAGCGCTCGTACCAGGCCTGCGCCCCCGGCAGGTCGAGGTCGCCGTAGCGGTCCCGGTAATAGGGCTGGGTGTGGACGGGGATGTAGTGGACCTGGGTCCCGACGCCGCGCGCCTTCAGCGCCTCGACCACCTCGCGGCGCGACTTGCCGGCGGCCTGGAAGTCGATGAGGGCCACCATCAGATGCAGGACCGGGTCGCTCCAGTCCGGCCGGGTCGCCAGCTGCACCAGCGGGGAAAGCGGCGCCAGCGCCTCGACGTAGCGCGCCGCCAGTAGCCGCCGCCGCGCGGCGAAGCGGTCGAGCTTGGCGAGCTGCGAGATTCCAAGCGCGCACAGAATGTCGGGCAGGCGGTAGTTGAAGCCGGGCTCCGGCATCTCGTACCACCAGGGATCGCCGCCCTCGGGACGGATCATGCCGTGGCTGCGCAGACGTCTCAGGCGCTCGGCCAGGCGCGGGTCATTGGTGGTGACCATGCCCCCCTCGCCGGTGGCGATGGTCTTGACCGGATGGAACGAGAAGGTGGCCATGGCCGAGTGGCGGCAGTCGCCCACCGTCTCGACGCTGTTGCCGAAGGTGAGGGTGGAGCCGAGCGCATGGGGCGCGTCCTCCACCAGCACCGCCCCGGCCTCGCGCGCCAGGGCCTCGAGCCCCGGCAGGTCGGCCGTGTCCCCACGCAGGTGGACCGGCAGGACCGCGCGGAGCTTGCGGTCGCCCACCCGCGTCAGGGCGTCGGCGAGGGTCTGGGCGGTCATCAGCCCCGTCTCGGGGTCCACGTCGGCGAACACCACCTCGGCGCCGACGTATCGCGCGCAGTTGGCAGTGGCGAGGAAGGTGATGGACGGCGCGATCACCACCTCCCCCGGCTGCACGTCGAGGGCCAGCATGGCCAGGTGCAGGGCCGCGGTGCCGTTGGCGCAGGCCACGGCGTGCTTCGCGCCGACCACTTCGCAGAAGGCGGCCTCGAAGGCGTCCACCGTCGGTCCGGTGGTCAGGAAGTCGCCGCGCAGGGCCTCGGCCACGGCGGCGATGTCGTCGTCCTCGATGGTCTGGCGGCCGTAGGGAAGCAGGGGCATGGCCTAGTCGGTCGCCCGGCGACGGCGGGCGCTCGGACCGCGATCGTCGAGCAGGGTCAGCAGACCGTCGCCCGACAGCCACTCCTCATTGGTGTCGCTGGCGTAGGAGAAGCCCTCGTCGACCAGGCGATGGGCTTCGGCGAAGGGCGTGCGCGGATATTCCACGAAGGCCGGCTCGATGGCGTAGCGGTCGCCCAGGTCGACCGTGGTGCGCGCGTCGTCCACCGAGATCATCATCTCGTGCAGCTTCTCGCCCGGCCGGATGCCGATCACCTTGATGGCGACGCCGGGGGCCATGGCCTCGGCAAGGTCGGTCATCTTCATGGAGGGGATCTTGGGCACGAAGATCTCGCCGCCGCGCATCTGGTCCAGGGACGACAGCACGAAGTCGACCCCCTGGTTGAGGGTGATCCAGAACCGGGTCATCCGCGCGTCGGTGATCGGCAGCTCGGCTGCGCCCTTGGCGATCAGCCGCTGGAACAGCGGGGCCACCGAGCCGCGCGAGCCCACCACATTGCCATAGCGGACCACCGAGAACCGGGTGCCGATGTCGCCCGACAGGTTGTTGGCCGCCACGAAGGTCTTGTCCGAGGCGAGCTTGGTCGCCCCATAGAGGTTCACCGGGTTGCAGGCCTTGTCGGTGGAGAGCGCCACCACCTGCTTCACGTGGTTGTACAGGCAGGCCCAGACCACGTTCTCGGCGCCCATGATATTGGTGTGGATGCACTCCGACGGATTGTATTCCGCCGCCGGCACCTGTTTCAGGGCCGCGGCGTGGATCACGATGTCGACGCCGCGCATGGCCAGCTGCAGCCGTTCGCGATCGCGCACGTCGCCCAGGAAGAAGCGCATGGGCGTCAGCGTCGCGGCGTCGAACTTCTCCGCCAGGTCGATCTGCATCTCGTGCTGCTTCAGCTCGTCGCGGGAATAGACGATCAGTTTCCGTGGCTTGGCCTGGGTCAGCACGGTCTCGATGAAGCGGCGGCCGAACGATCCCGTGCCGCCGGTGACCAGGATCACCTTGCCGTCGAGGTCCAGGGAAGTGGGTGCGAACCGGCCCAAAAGCGGCGCTCCTGAAGGGAAATGCGAATCTTCGCCGCACTCTCGGCCCCCGGACGTAAAG
>NZ_JAUYOJ010000038.1 GCF_030697925.1 Phenylobacterium sp.
CGGTCGTCGTCAACCGCGGCCAGCGCGCCGACAGGCGCCCCGGCCGTGAGCGGCGACGAAGCCAGGAGCACCGTCGCCAGGTCGGCCTCCAGCGTCCAGAACACCAGCTGCGCCGTAGCGTTGAGCGCCGGATGAACCGCGAAATCGCAACCCCCAGCGCAGACGAAGACGTTTGGTCACCTGCTCGACGCTGGCAGTGCGTCCGACGAGTTCGGCATAGTCGCGCTGGTACTCGGGATTGCGGCGCAGGCATTCCCAGGCGAGGTCGGACGCGATGAGGTCGTCGAGATAATCGTACTCGACCGAGGACCGCCACTGGGACGCATCGGGCGCCATGGATTGCTCCGGTTCCACATCGCTCGCTGACGTGAGCGCCCTTACAAGTTGCGGTCGACGCGCCGGGCGGGAAGTCGTGGAGTGGGCGCCGGTCGATGTCGCCCCGGCATCACCCCGCGATCCAGGGCGTGTACTCAAAGCTTTGGCTAAGATCCGCCTTCTGGCCGGGCGGCGATGCCTGCTTTCGACCCATCAGTGGCGTCAGCGTGGCGCCGGCGCGATGTCCGGATTGGCTAGCCAAAGCGGCCCTTGGGGGTGTTCTGCCGGGCAATGCGCAGGTCTGACTCGCTGGCGACGTTCGGGAGGTTTACTTCTAGGCCCGGTGCGACGGGTGAGAATCAGCGCCCGCGCCGCGGCGAAGCGGATGAGCCGGCCGATCAACGCGCGCCCTTGGGCTCGAGCATGACGACCGGCTCCGGCCGCCAGCCGCCTGAGATCATCTCCGGTTTCGGAAGGTACGACCGGACGACCAAGTAGAAGGGCCGATCAGGCGCTGGAAGCCAGTTCGCTGCGCTCGGAGGCTTGGAGTGCTGGATGCGAAAGTCGATCGAGCCGTCCTTGTTGCTTTTCAGGCCCGGCGTGCGGTCATTAATCAGGTAGCGCCGCAACTCGTTCGGGTAGAGCGCCAACGTCGCCGCGTCGTAGAGGGTGACCGACCAGAACGCGTGCACGGGCGGCGGCATGAACGAGAGCGTATAGTCCCCCTTGGAGCCGTCGAGCGGGCGGCCCTGGCCGTCGGCGAAGGTGTTGAACGAGAGGTTCTCTGCGTCGACGTTCGCGCCCAGGCCCACGAAGTTCACCGTCGCGCGGCTGAGGTAGTTGAAGCCGTACCGCGCCTTCTCCACGCGGCTCCAGCCCGTGCCCGTGGGTGCGCCCAATTGGGCCCGCGAGGCGGCGATCATTTTCATCGCTTCTTGGAAGCCGGCCTCCATGCCCGCGCGCGTTTCCGCGTCCAAGCGCGCCGGGTCGAAGGCCTCGGGTCCGCCGATCCCGATCATGCGGAAGCGGTAGATGAGGGCGTCCTCTTGGTCGGGATGGCCATCGGTTCGCAGGACATGGTCCAGCACCCTGAAGAATCCGCCGGCCGTGTCGACGTCCGGCGGCGGATAGTCGGCGGCCTTTGAGGAGAGGGAGCGCGGCGAAATCTTCACGCTGTCCTGGACTTTGCGCGCAATCTCCACCTCCGCAGGGGTCTGGGCGAAGACCCGCATCAGGATCCAGGCGTGCGAGGTCGCGACCCGGAACAGCGTGACGCCTGGGGGCGGTTCGCCGGTCCAGGCTGCGGGCGTGATCAGATAGCGGCCGGCCTTCGAGCCGAAGGTGCGGGTCCCGATGTTGCTGGCGTTGCTGAACATGTCGAGGAAGTTCAGCGTGTAGTACTTGAGCGGAACGTCCGGCGTTTCGATGAGGACCGGCCCGCCAGTCAGGTCGAGCCAGGCGTTGGAATAGAGCGTGTCCGAATTGGGCGACTTGAACGCCTTGTAGTCGGGCCCGGCCAGGTCGCGGTCGTGGGCGAAACGGTTGAAGCCCACGTAGCGGGGGCTCGCCTGATCTACCGCCTGTGCGAACATCTCGCGGTACTGGTAGACGCTGGGCAGGCCATAGATCGCCGCCTCCATGGCCAGCGCCCGGGCGAGTACGGTCCGCGCAGCCGGATCCTTGGGCGTGACATCGCCGACGGGAGTCGGATCGAACTGGTCGACGTCCTGCAGCCGGTAGCTGGTTGCCGGCTGCACGGGATAGTGGCGCTCCGCCGCGGCCGCGGCCCCCGCAAACGCGAGCGGAAGGATCGCGGCCGCGGCCCATCGAACGATCATGGCGGTTGCCTCTTTTGAAACCGAGTGGTTTCAATATGCCCGACGGGAGCAATTCCGCAAGATGATGATTATGAATTAGCGCATGACCGAGTCTTCGCTGCCCTCCCGCGCTAGCCCAAAGCGCCGGATGCCGCGTGTCGATCGCCCCGCGCGACAGGCGAGCTACGTGCGCATCGCGGCCGAGACCTTCCACGAACTGGGGCTGCAGCGCGCCGCGATGCGGGACATCGCCGAGCGCGCGGGTGTGGCCAAGATCCTGATCTACCGGCAGTTCGCCTCGAAGGAGGCCCTGCTGGCGGCGATCTTCGAGGAGGTGCTGCAGGAGATCCGCGCCGTCTACGACGCCCCGTGGCCGGGTTATGGCGCGGCCCTGATGGAGGTGTTGCGCCGGGCGCGGGCCAACCGCGCCGCCTATATCCTGCTGCTGCGCGACTGCCGGTCCGATCCCGAGGCCAAGCGCTGGTACGAGGTCTACGAGGACCGGCAGGTCGAGCCCTTCATGGTGTTCCTCAAGCCCGCTGAAGGCGCGCCCCCGGGCGCGGAGGACCGCGCGCGCATCGGAGCACGGTCACTCGTCGGGATCGTTACCGAGACGCTGATCAACTGGATCGAGAACCGCGACGGTCTGGACGACGCCGAACGCGTGCGCTGGTTCGGCCACATCGTCCGCGAGTGGCGGCGCATCACGCGGGCGGTCTATCGGCTCGACGCGTAGAACGCTCCAACTGCGGCACGCGCCTTTGCGGAAGTCTCGTTCTGGGCGCGACCTCAACTTCCGCAACTGGCGCCGACCTGCCGCATGCAGACGCGAGAGCGAGTGCTGCTGCAATGTCCGGTATGTGTAGGGAAAGCGGACGCCGGACGAGCCGCCGGGCTTGGGCTGCTCCCCACCCTCCTCCGACATTCTCAGAGTCCGCTTGCCGGTCGTCGCCGCGCCAGTCCTCACGCCCAACTTCACGCGGGCCTTCCGCCTTATGAGTACACGACCTAGTCTGGGCCTTTGCGGAGCAGTTCCCGGTAGCCGTGCTCGGTCATCCAGCGCGCTCGTCCGAGATGGCTGTCATGGACACGCCGGGCGCGATCGGGGTCGACTCCGACGTCGAGGCCGAAGATCACGGAAACCGCCTCGCGCCAGTCCGCGCCGTCGGCGGCCGCGTCGAGCAGGCGCAGATAGGCCTTCAGGTGGGCGCGATCGTAGTCCGTGAGGGACGGCTGCCGAGGCGGCTCGTCCAGAAAATCGCCAGTGGCCACGCTGCCCTCCTCCCGGGCGTCTGCTCCATCCGGCCGCAGTGTAGCGGGCTTCGCCAGCGTCGGGATGGGCGCCACGCGACATCGCGGGGATGCGCTGGCGGCATCGCCCGACGACAGCGTTCGGCGATCGAACGGCGCCACGGCCGATCGGCTTGGCCCCGCCCGGGAAGGAGCGGGGCCGGCCGGCCGGCTTAGTCGCCGCTGGCCTTGCGCGGGCGCGACCAGATCAGGGTGTAGACCTCGCTGTCCTCGTCGTCGAAGAGGTTGGCGAAGATCGGGGCGGTGAAGCTCGGATCGTCCAGCTTGACCGAGAGGTAATCGCGGCCTTCGCTGGAGGTCTTGGCCCAGGCGGCCCCGATCTCGGCCCGGCCCACATAGATCCGGTGGCTGGGGGCGTTGTCGCCCGAACGGTTGGCTTCGGGGACGAAGCGGACGCCCTTGGCCTGGACGCTGAGGGTGACGATCTCACCCTGATACTCGTTGCCGGCCTTCTTGAAGGTGCCGATGGTCGCCATTGTTGTGCTCCTTGGTCTGTTCTCGAGCCCGCGCCCATCGCGGCCTCGATGGCGATCCCGAGGCCGGAGGCGATCGGCGCCGCACTTGGCGCAGCCAAGCCGGAGCACAGCGGAGGACGACGGTCGGGCGAGTTTCTTGGTCCGCGAGGAATGGCCGCAGGCCAGGGGAAGAAAGTCGGCCGACGGCGTTGCGGCTGAGACGATCGAGGCGCAGCCGGCCTTCGGCCAGATCAGGCCATTGAGAGGCCGCGGGTCGCGCGCGGCTGAACAGGCCTCAGAGCGGCAGATCCAAACCGACCATCGGCGTCTTCGAGGAGCCTCGGAAGACCTGAGATGGCGGCCTACGGCTCGACGAACAGCAGGGCGGGGGTCTCCAGGAGCGCCTTGACGCGCTGGACGAAAGCGGCCGCCTCATAGCCGTCGATCACCCGGTGGTCGAACGAGGAGGACAGGTTCATCACCTGGCGGACCTCGATGCGGCCCGCGACCACCACCGGGCGGGCGAGAATGCGGTTGGGGCCGAGAATCGCCACCTCCGGCCGGTTGATGATCGGGGTGGTGGCGACCCCGCCCAGCGCGCCGAGGCTGGTCAGGGTGATGGTCGAGCCCGACAGCTCCTCGCGCTTCGCCTTGCCGGCCCGAGCAGCCTGCGCCAACCGGGCGATCTCGCGGGCCAGAGCCCACAGGTCGAGCGCCTCGGCGTGGCGCACGACCGGCGCCAACAGCCCGGCCGCGGTCTGGGTGGCGACACCCAGATGCACCGCCGCATAACGGCGGACGACGCCGGCCTCGTCGTCATACAGGGCGTTCATCTGCGGGAAGTCGGCCACCGCCCGCACCAGGGCGCGGGCGAAGAACGGCAGCGGGGTCAGCCGCGGCGCCTCAGCGCCTGCGTCGGCGTTCAGCCGGGCGCGCAGGGCCTCCAGCTCGGTGACGTCGACCTCCTCGACGTAGGAGAAGTGGGGGATGCGCCGCTTGGCCTCGGCGACGTTCTCAGCGATGCGGCGGCGCAGGCCCGTGACCTTGACCTCCTGCACATCGTCGCCGGCCGGCGCAGCGGCCAGGCGGCCGGTACGGCCCACCAGATGGGCGTCGAGGTCCTGATGGGTGACGCGGCTATCCTCGCCCGTGCCCGCGATCGACTCCAGCGAGATCCCGAGCTCGGCGGCGCGGCGGCGCACGGCCGGGGCGGCCCCCGGGCGGCGCCCCATGGTGGTGGCGGCCTTCTTCGGCGCAGGCTTTGACGAGGGTCCTCGTGCGGGCGCAGGCGGCTTTTCAGTCGGCGGTGCGGTGGCGACGCTCTCCCCCGCCTCCGCCGCCGCTGCCTCGACCTCCAGGACGGCGATGACCGCGCCGACCGCCGCCGGCTCGCCGACCACGCCGTCGAGCGACACGACCCGGCCAGCGACCGGGCTGGTGATCTCGACCGTCGCCTTGTCAGTCATCACGTCGACCAGGGGCTGGTCCTCGGCGATCGTGTCGCCGGGCTGGACGTGCCACGTGACGATCTCCGCCTCGGCGATGCCTTCGCCAACGTCCGGCAGCTTGAAGAGATAACGGCCCATTGCGCTCAGGCCTCCATCACGCGACGCAGGGCGCGAGCGACCCGGGCGGGGCCGGGGAAATAGTCCCACTCGAAGGCGTGGGGATAGGGGGTGTCCCAGCCTGTGACCCGGGCGATCGGCGCCTCGAGGCTATAGAAGCAGTGCTCTTGCACCAGGGCCGAGAGCTCGGCCCCGAAGCCGCTGGTGCGGGTGGCTTCGTGGACGATGACACAGCGGCCGGTGCGGCGGACCGAGGCGGTGATCGCCTCGATGTCCACGGGCCACAGGGTGCGCAGGTCGAGAATGTCGGCGTCGACGCCGCTCTCGGTCGCCGCCGCCAGGGCCACATGGACCATGGTGCCGTAGGCCAGGATGGTGACGTCGCCGCCCTCGCGCACCCGCGCCGCCTGTCCGAGCGGAATGACGTAGCGGCCCTCCGGCGTTTCGCTGGCCGGATGCTTGGACCAGGGCCGGGCCGGACGGTCGGGATGGCCGTCGAACGGGCCGTTGTAGAGCCGCTTGGGCTCCAGGAAGAGCACTGGGTCGTCGTCCTCGACCGCGGCGATCAGGAGCCCTTTTGCGTCGTAGGGGGTCGAGGGCACCACCACCTTCAGGCCGCAGACGTGGGTGAACAGGCCCTCGGGGCTCTGACTGTGGGTCTGGCCGCCGAAAATGCCGCCGCCATAGGGCGCGCGCAGGGTCAGGGGGGCGGTGAACTGGCCGGCCGAGCGGTAGCGGATGCGCGCGGCCTCCGAGATCAGTTGGTCGATGGCCGGGTAGATGTAGTCGGCGAACTGGATCTCAACGACCGGGCGCAGGCCGTAGGCGCCCATGCCGACGGCGGCGGCGAGGATGCCGCCCTCGGTGATTGGGGTGTCGAAGCAGCGGGTCAGGCCATGGCGCTTCTGCAGGCCGTCGGTGACCCGGAAGACGCCGCCGAAATAGCCGACGTCCTCGCCGAACACGACAACGTCGGGATCGTTCGCCAGCAGCACATCGAGGGCCGAGTTCAGCGCCTGGATCATGGTCATGGCCGGCATGGTCAGAACCCTGCCTCCCGCCGCTGGGCGCGCAGGTGCCAGGGCAGGTCCTTGTAGACGTCCTCGAACATGGTGGCCGCGTCGGGCCCGTCGTGGCCGAGCACGCCGGCGGCCTCGGCTTCCTTGAGGGTGGCGCGCACCTGGTCCGCGGCCTGTGTTTCCAGCGCCGTCTGGTCCTTCGCCGACCACTCGCCGCGCTGCTCGAGGTGGCGGGCCAGCCGGGCGATCGGATCGCCGAGCGGCCAGGCGCCGGGCTCGTCGGCCGGACGGTAGCGGGTGGGGTCGTCGCTGCTGGAATGGGACTGCGCCCGGTAGGTGACGAACTCGATCAGGGTTGGCCCCAGATTGGCCCGCGCCCGCTCGGCCGCCCAGGCCGTCGCCGCATACACCGCCAGGAAGTCGTTGCCGTCGACCCGCAGGGCCGGCACGCCATAGCCGAGCCCGCGGGCGGCGAAAGTCACGTGCTCGCCATTGGCCAGGCCATGGAAGCTGGAGATGGCCCACTGGTTGTTGACCACGTTGAGCACCACCGGCGCGCGGTACACCGAGGCGAGCGTCAGGGCGTAGTGGAAGTCGCCCTCGGCGGTGGAACCCTCGCCGATCCAGGCCGCGGCGATACGGTCGTCGCCCTTGTAGGCGGCGGCCATGGCCCAGCCGACCGCCTGGCTGAACTGAGTGCCGAGATTGCCGGAGATCGAGAAGAAGGCGTGCTCGCGGCTGGAATAGAGCACCGGCAGCTGGCGGCCCTTTAAGGGGTCGCCAGCGTTGGACAGCACCTGGCACATCATCTGGACCAGGGGATAGCCGCGGGCGATCAGCAGGCCCTGCTGGCGATAGGTCGGGAACGCCATGTCCTCGCGGTCGAACGCCAGGGCCTGGGCGACGGAGATCGCCTCCTCGCCAGTGCACTTCATGTAGAACGAGGTCTTGCCCTGGCGCTGGGCGCGGAACATCCGCTCGTCGTAGGCCCGGGTCAGGACCATGGTCCGCAGGCCGCCGATCAGGGCCTCGGCGCCGAGGCGCGGGGCCCAGGGGCCGACCGCGCAGCCGTCTTCGTCCATCACCCGGATCAGGTCGAAGGCAAGGTCGCGCATCTTGGCGGCCGGGGCCTCGACGGCCGGCTGGCGCGCCTGGCCAGCCGGCGGGATATCCAGCCAACTGAAGTCGGGCGCCTCGCCCGGCCGCGCGAGCGGCTGAGGGATATGCAGCGATAGGGGCCGGACGTTGCGGCGCGCCACCGAGGGCCTCCCTTTCGGGCGCGGCGAGCGGCGCCGTGCCCAAAGGGGATAACGCGCGGAGCCCGCGCGCGGCTCAACGCGGCGGCGTTTGGACCGAACCCAGGATCCGCACCCCGCGGATCGCCAGCTCGCCACGAGCGAGGGCGGGGCCAGCTGCGGTCGGCGCAGACGTGTGAACGGCCTAGATCGAAGCCCCCGGCGCCGAACTTTCGTGGGTGGGACCATCCGACAAGGCCGCCAGCCGCACCCACGCCGTAGCCCCGACGATGATCGCGCCAACAACGGCGAAAACCTGCCGCCAGGGTTCGGCTGAAACGGCGAGCGCCGCGAGCCCACAGGCCGCGTGATAGCCGGCGACAGCGGCCGGGCCAGCGAACATCAGGGCGACCAGAGCCCCGATTGCGCTCCGTTTGACAACTCGGGATATTTCCATGACGGCGATACCTCTACGCAAGGAGCTCGCCCGGAGGCGGACACGCTCCATCATCGACTCAGCGTAGGCACTCGGCCGTTAGGCGGGAAAGGCGTAAGTCTACCCAGCGATCGG
>NZ_JAUYOJ010000048.1 GCF_030697925.1 Phenylobacterium sp.
CACGACCACCGTCCGTGTCCGGTAGCTCTCGAAAGGGCCTTGGACTCGCGGGCGACGAACGCGGCGCGACCGTCGTGGAGTTCGCGATTGTCGCCCCGGTCATGCTGATGATGCTGTTTGGCATCTTCCAATTTGGCTGGATGCAGCACAGCCTGTCTAACGTGCGTCACGCCATGGACCGGGCCTCCCGCGCCATGGTGATCGACCCCGAGCTGACGCAACCGGCCCTCCAGGCCATCGTGACCTCGCATCTGGCCGGCGCGGCAAACCCCGATGTTACGGTGACCCTCACAAAGGTCGAGGTCGAAGGGGGTGAAATCGCCGATCTGAGCACGGCTTATGTCGTCGAGTTTGGTGTGCCAGGGCTTGCGACGTTCAGCGTCCCCTATAACGTCAAAGTCACCACGGTGCTGCGCGTCGCTCCGTAGCAGACCGCATGTCAGGCTTGGCGCCCGATCCGCCGGGCGTCGGTTACAATCGAGCGAAACAATAGCCACGTTCTCGGCTTGCGGCGGCATCGATGAGCGTCGCGCGAAACCCGCGCAGCGTGGGACGCCGCAGCCCGCCCATGCCCGTCTCCCGCCGCTCCAATCCGCACCTGCGCCGGGCGCCCGTCAGGACCGTCCACCTGACATCTATCCGACCCATTGGCGCGGAGAGCGCCCTCAGGCTGTGGCGCCAACAGTGGTTTCGAAGGATAGAATTCACTGGCGCGGCCGACTGACGAGCGTGCAGGAACTCGGCGGCCGAACTCGCCGAGCTGATCCCTTGAAGGCGCGGAGGTCGCAGTGAGGCCAGGGAAAGCGCCTATCCCGCTGACGGCGACGCCGACTGGCTCCCGTTCACCACCTCTCGATGCCGGTCGAGACCGCGGCGAGCGGAGCCCGCTCGTTTGTCGCGCGTCCTGAGTCTTTTCGCGCCGAGGTTGGGTGATCAAACGCGGCTTTGCGAATATTCGGGCGCCCGAGCCCTCGAGAAGACCTGAGACCCGCATTATCGAGGCGCTTCCAGTCGATTCCTGTCGCCGAAGGGCCGACGACCTGCTGGGCCAAGCGGCGGCGAACATGGCCGAACGCGGACGCCTGATCGATGAAGCGGCAACCTGGCGTCTAAAGGCTGTCGCCGTTGCGAGCGGCGGCCACCTCGGGGCCAAACCAAAAGCTTCTGATCTGGGCGGTGAATCGGAGGAACCGAGGGCCTAGAGGCGACCCTCTTGCGGGGGGCCGTAAAGCCCGCCTCAAGCTTTCAGCCCCATCCCGATCTCATGGTCCAGCGTCCGCCCCCTCCTGCCCAAGCCATCGACGCGGAACGCCGTGAAGAGCTCCGGCGAAGGGTTTTCTTGACCGGCATCTTGATTCACGGCCCCGCCAAGCTGACCGTCGACTGCACGATCCGTGACCTGACCGATTCTGGCGCGCGTGTTCGGCTGGGCGCTCCTGATGATCTTTCACAGCCGTTGATGTTGCTGATCTGTCGTTCGGGCGACGCCTTTGCGGGCGAAATCGCGTGGCGACGGGGCGATGAGATCGGGTTGTCATTCTCGCGCCAATGCGATCTCAACGCACCTCTAACGGGCCGGGCGAAGACCGGGCGGCGGCTTTGGATCGAACGAAGCGCGCGTTAAACGGCAAGGAAGCCGATATCTGCCGTGGAACACCGCCCCGCCGTACTTTCGCCTTGTGCATGGCATCGTGAAGCAACGACAACGAAGCGCGGACTTGACCCATTGCCACGTTTCGCCGTCAGCACTTCGGCTGACCTACACTTCGGCTCGGAACTTCAGCCTCGCGTTGCGTACGCTTCCTGCGGCGGGCGCCCGGCGGCCATGGACCGTACCGCGCGATCGAGAGCCGATAGGTCATAAGGCGCTGGGACTCTGCCGCCACGAGCAACAGACCCGCCAAGGTCTGCCGTTGTCCCCGCCTCCGCCAAGGACCGGCCAGCCTATCTGAAATAGGGTCGTGCACGCGCGGCTCATAAGGCGCGACGGGCGAACGCCGACATACCAACTACCGCTATGGCGGAATTCGACCTGATGGTTCCAGCGCCAACGAATGACGGCCATTGCAAACGCCCGCGCACTTACGCCAGTGCTGGCGGTCGCTGACGCCGGTGTTCTTGGCGCGCCAATGGCGCCGACGATCTAACCGAACCTTGCTGCGGCCACATCCCCCTCCATCAAGGCGGACTCCATGGCGTGGAACAGTGCAGCGGCCTCTATGGGCTTGGCGACAATGCCGTCCATGCCCGCGGCGCGGTAGGTCGAGACCTGGTGGGTCATCACATTGGCGGTGAGCGCGATGATCGGCGTTCGCCTGCGCCCGGTTTCCGCTTCACGCTGACGGATCGCGCGCGTCGCCGCCGGGCCGTCCATCACCGGCATTTGGATGTCCATGATCACCAGGTCCCAGTCTTGCGCCTCCCAGGCCGCTACGGCCTCTTGGCCGTTGCCGACGACGACCGGCTGGACGCCGACCTGCTGGAGCAGGGTCGTGAGCACCAGCTGATTGACCAGGTTGTCCTCCGCCGCCAGCACCCGAAGGTCGTTCAACTGGCTTTCGGATGGGCTCCCATCGACCTCGTCCGGCCTCTCGTTGTCGACCTTCGCCCGGAGCAACCGCAACGGCAGCCTCACCGTAAAGGTGGAGCCACGTCCCGGCGCGGTCTGCACGTCTATGGCGCCGCCCATTCGTCTGGCGAGTTCCTCGGTGATCGCAAGGCCAAGGCCGGTTCCGCCATAGCGGCGCGTCGTCGACCGATCGGCCTGGACGAACTTCTCGAACAGGGCGGCCGTTTGAGCGGCGTCCATGCCGATGCCCGTATCGACGATCGCGATCGTGAGCAGATCGTCTATCCGTGCCACCCTCATCTCGACGGCGCCCTGCTCGGTGAACTTCACGGCGTTCGACAGGAGATTGAAGATGATCTGCTTCACGCGGGTCGTGTCGCCGCGATAGATTCCCCGCGCCTCGGGCGCGAGATCGAACCCGAGCGCCAAATCCTTTCCGCTGGTCAGCGCCGAGAAGGTGGTCTGCGCCTCGCGCACGATCTCGACGATGTCGACCTCGCCGTCCTCCAGTTCGAGCTTGCCGGCTTCGATCTTGGCCAGGTCGAGCAGGTCGTTCAACAGCGTGAGCAGGGTCTCGCCGGACCTGCGTATGACCATCAGGCGTTCGCGTTGGGGGGCGGTGAGTTCGCCGGCGGCCATCACCTGCGCCATTCCGAGCACGCCATTCAAAGGCGTACGGATCTCGTGGCTCATGGTGGCGAGGAAATCGCTCTTGGCGTGGCTGGCCGCCTCCGCAGCATCGCGCGCATGGATCAGGTCGAGTTCCGTCCGTTTCCTTCGGGTGATGTCCTGCAAGGCGCCGACAAGATTGAGCGGGCGGCCATCCTCGTCGCGCGTCATCTCGCCGACCGCGAAGGCCCAGACTTCCTTACCGTCGGAACGGCATACGCGATATTCGGTGCGGTACGGTTCAACGCCCGCCTCGTAGCGCGACCAGGCCTCCATCGCCTTCGCGCGGTCCTGCGGATGCACGCCGTGATAGGCGTCACGCCACATCTGCTCGTAGGTGAGCGGCTGCTCGAAGAATGTCGAT
>NZ_JAUYOJ010000055.1 GCF_030697925.1 Phenylobacterium sp.
TCGAGGTCGTGGTGATCGGCATGACCAACGACCTGTCGCAGGCGCGTGCGGCGCCCATGGCCAAGGGGGAGGCGCGCGTCTACACCCGACTGAACGTGGCGCGGGCGACGCGCGAGGCCGAGCACGCCGACCTGGTGGCGCGCTGGCCCAAGGCTCGGGTCGTTGAGGAGAACGGGTGAGGGCAGGCAAGTGCCGCGCCCGGTTGGCCGATCCTAATTGTGGTCCCGGCCGGCTTCATTTCACCGGGCGGCACGCCTGCTCCATCACTGCGGAGCCCGCCATTGCTGTTGGCGAACGCCTTACATCCGGGCGATGGCCTCACCGAGGGATGCTTCTGACAACTTGGAATGGCGATTCGGTGTCAGGATCCGGGCGCCTCGGGCTCGGTCAGCACCATGTGGCTTCGAAGGAAGGCAAGGACTCTTCGCTCCACCTCTTGCTGGTGATCGGGCTGGAACCGTCCATGGCCGCCACCGGACACCACGTATAACGCACTCGGCGCCTTTGCGGCATCGAGGCTTTTCTTGAAACGAATCGAGCCTTCTACCGGAACCACGGGATCGGCGTCGCCGTGTACGATGAAGATCGGCGGCAGGCCGGCCCTCACGTGGTTTTTGGGCGAGAGCTTGCGTTGCAGGGCTGCCGCGCCGGGGCCGTCGCCGATCCACCGCGCCACCGACGGATGACGCGCACCGGCAGGGGTGCGGATGTCGAGATCGGCGGGGCCATAATAGTTCAGGATCGCAGCGGGCCGCGGAGGGCCGCTGCACCCGGGCGGATCCAGCTGGTCGTCCTCGGTCAGCATGCCGGCCATCAGAGCCAGGTGGCCGCCCGCCGAGGTCCCCATCAGGACGATCCGATCAGGGTCGAAACCGTAGATTTCCGCGTTTTCGCCAACCCAGTCCAACGCGCAACGGGCGTCCTGCACGGCGGCTGGCGCGCGCGCCACGCCGGCCAGCCTGTATCCGACGGTCACCACCGAGAATCCCGCGGAGAGATAGGACGAAAAACCCTTCCAGTTCTCCGGTCGCGCGCCTTTCCACCAGGCGCCGCCATGGAAATAGACGAGGACCGGTGTCGGCCGCTCCGAAGCCTGTGGGCTGACATAGACGTCGAGGCTCAGGTCGTGCCCGCCGGGAGAGGTATAGACGACGTCCTTGTGGATCGCCGCGGGCGTGGGGCCGGGAGCCGATAGCACCGGCCCAGGCACGGTGATCGCCCAGACGGCGATCAGGCTGCTCAAGATTGCGTTCGGGCGCAACGCCACACCTCCTTGCGAGAACCTATGGAGCCGAGCGGCGGCCACCTGGCCAACAAGTCCCGCGAATATCCGGCGCCGTCAATTGGTATTGATATAAGCGCAGGCCAAAATCCAATATTGGCATAATTAAAACTTGAGCCGCGCCGTCCATCTTGTTAGGCCAAACGCGGAGCCGCGGTCCAGAAGGGACTGGGCCCGCGACGGGAGGATGGGATGAAGGGCATGCCGAGGCTTCGGCCGATCGACAGCGAACAGGGCCTTGCACGATGAGCCTGGGCGTCCGGGCGCTTTGCGGTCTCGCCGCCGCGGCCGTGCTGTCAGGCCAGGCCACGGCGCAGGGCGGGCCCCCCGTCGAGGCGGCTCGGGGGCTCGTGGCGGCGTCCGAATGGAACGCCTTGGCGGTCGAGGCCGGGCGTTGGCCGCTCTTCCGGGAGGAACTCGAGCGAACCCGCGCCGAGGTCGATCGGGCGCTGGAAGCCGGTGTCCTGGTTCCGGCTCCAAAGGACCCCGGCGGCGGCTACACCCATGAGCAGCACAAGCGCAACTATCGTGCGATTCATGGCGCGGGCGCCTTGTACGGCCTCACCGGCGAGGCGAGGTACGCCGACTATGTTCGCCGCATGCTGCTGGCCTATGCGGAGATCTATCCGGGCCTGGGCCCGCATCCGGCTGCGGCGGGCCAGGAACCGGGCCGGCTGTTCTGGCAGAGCCTGAACGACAGCGTCTGGCTGGTCTACGCCATACAGGGTTACGACGCGGTGCGCGGGACGCTGAGCGCGCAGGATCGCAGGACCATCGAGGGCCGGGTGTTCCGCCCCATGGCGGCCTTCCATTCGGCGGGCTCGCCGAGGGTGTTCGACCGCATCCATAACCACGCCACCTGGGCCAATGCCGGAGTCGGCATGACCGGCTATGTGCTGGGGGATCGGGACCTTGTCGACAAGGCGCTGCTTGGCCTCGACAAGAGCGGCCGGGCCGGCTTCCTGCGCCAGCTGGACCTGTTGTTCTCGCCCGATGGATACTACGCCGAGGGCCCCTACTATCAGCGCTACGCGCTCCTGCCGTTCGTCGTCTTCGCCCGCGCCGTCGAACACAATGAGCCCGAGCGCCGGATCTTCGCCCATCGGGGCGGACTGCTGTTGAAGGCGGTGCGGGCCGCCATCCAGCAGACCTATGGCGGCAATTTCTTCCCGCTCAATGACGCCCTGCCCGACAAGAGCCTGAAGACCGAGGAACTCTACCACGCCGTCGCCGTCGCCTATGGCGCGACGGCCGATCCGGCGCTGCTGTCCATCGCCGGATGGCAGGGGCGGACGGTGCTCTCGCCCGACGGACTGGCGGTCGCGCGCGATCTGGCCGCGGGCAAGGCCCAGCCCTTTCCGTTTCGGTCCATGCTGCTGCGCGACGGACCGGACGGCGACCAGGGGGGCCTAGCCATCCTGCGGTCGGGGCCAGGCGATGACGCTCAGGCGCTGGTGGCGAAGAACACCGCCCAGGGCATGGGACATGGCCATTTCGACAAGCTGAACTGGATTCTCTACGACGAAGGCCAGGCGGTGGTGACCGACTACGGCGCCGCGCGGTTCCTGAACGTCGAGGCGAAGGAGGGTGGGCGTTACCTGCCCGAAAACACCAGCTGGGCCAAACAGACCATCGCCCACAACACCTTGGTGGTGAACGAGACCAGCCAGTTCGGCGGCAAGCTGGCCAGGGCTGAACAGAAGGCGCCACGGCAGCTGCATTTCTCCGGCGAAGGCGACACCCGCGTCAGCACGGCGGAGATGGCTGGCGCCTATGAGGGGGTCGTTTTCCGCCGCACCCTGGCCCAACTGTCCGTCGACGGGCTGGAGGGCCCGGTCGTGGTCGACCTGCTGCGGGTCCGCGGCTCGGCGCCGGCGCGATACGATCTGCCGCTGCACTATGCCGGGAGCCTGATCGAGATCGGCTTTCCCTTGAACTCGCACCCGGTCGAGCGTCCGGTGCTGGGCGCTGGCCACGGCTATCAGCACCTTTGGGTGGACGCCGAAGGGGCGCCGGAGGCGGCGAATGCGGCGGTGACCTGGCTGCTGAACGGCCGCTTCTATACCTACCGGTTCCTGCCTCAGCCGGGCGCGCGGGCGATCCTCGCCGAAAGCGGCGCCAACGATCCGCGATTCAACCTTCGCCGCGAGCCGGTGCTGATCCAGCGTGTGGACGGTGCGGCGGACGTGACCTTCGTCGGGGTGCTGGAGCCGCACGGTCGCCACGACGGGGCGGCCGAGACCACGGTCGGGAGCCGCAGCCGTATCGGCGCCTTGCGGCACGTCCGCGGCGAGGGCGCCGAGGCGGTGGTGATCGAGATGCTCGGCGGCGCGACCACAATACTGGCGCTTGCCGACGACCCAGCGGCGGACCTGCAGCATCGACTGGTCGTCGACGGACGCACGCTGCGCTGGCGCGGTCACTTCGGGCGCTTCGACGCCTCGACCCAGAAGGTGGGAACAGGGCGTCAATGAAGAAGCTGTCGGGCGTGCGGTGGTTGATCGTCGGCATGATCGGCCTGGCCACCGTGATCAACTACATCGACCGCAACGCCTTGGCGGTCATGTGGCCGGCGGTGTCCGAGGACATCGGCGCAGACAAGGCCGACTACGCTCTGTTGCTGACCGGCTTCATGGTCGCCTATGCGGTGGGTCAGGCCATCTTCGGCAAGATCTTCGACATGATCGGCACGCGCGCGGGGTTCGCGCTTTCGATCATCGTGTGGTCGGCCTCCATCGCCCTGCATGGGCTGGCGCGCTCGATCGGCGTGCTGGCGGTGCTGCGGGTGACGCTGGGAGCCAGCGAGGCCGGCGCCTGGCCCGGCGCCACAAAATCCAACGCCATCTGGTTTCCGGCCCGCGAGCGCGCTTTCGCCCAAGGCGTCTTCAATTCCGGCGCGGCGTTGGGCGCGATTATCTCCGCCCCGTTCGTCGCGCTGCTCTATACCGCGGTGGGCTGGCGAGCCACGTTCGTCCTGGTGGGGCTGCTGGGCGTGCTCTGGCTCATACCCTGGCTGTGGATCTACCGGGGCGATCCGGATCGCCACCCGTGGCTGACCGAGGCCGAGCGCCGCCACATCGCCGATTTCGATGGGGAGGAGGCCCGCAGGACCGCCGCCGGCAGCTACGCGCCTGCCTGGGGGGCTCTGCTCCGCCACCGGCAGAGCTGGGGTATCATCCTGGGTCGGTTCTTCCTCGATCCCGTCTGGTGGCTGTTCGTGGCCTGGCTGCCGATCTATCTGGCCGAGACCTTCGGGTTCGACGTCAAACAGATCGGGCTCTTCGGTTGGGTGCCGTTCGTCGGCGCGATGATCGGCAGCCTGGGCGGCGGGTGGCTGGCCGGCGTCTTGATCCGGCGCGGCTGGTCGGTCAACGCGGCCCGGAAGTCGGCCATCGTGCTGGGCGGGCTGATCATGACGCCAGCGCTGCTGCTGACCATGAGGGCCGACGATCCGCTGCAGGCGGTGCTCCTGATCGCCGTGATCCTGCTGGGCTTCCAGGTCGCCATCAACAACATCCAGACCCTGCCCAGCGATTTCTTCGCCGGTGGCGCGGTCGGCTCACTGGCCGGGATCAGCGGCGCGGCGGCGGTCGCAGGCACGCTACTAACCACCTGGCTGGTGCCGGTCATGACGACCCACTCCTACGCGCCCATCTTTGCGCTGGCCGCCACCATCATCCCGCTGGGCCTGATCGCGGTCTGCCTCCTGGGCGGGCGGATCGAACCCGTTCCGGCGCCCCCGCCGCGCTCCAACATCGTCAAAGGAAGAGATTCGGCATGAGGCTGAAGGACAAGGTCGCCATCGTCACCGGTGGCGGGCGTGACATCGGCCGCGCCGTATCCCTGCGGCTCGCGGCGGAGGGCGCCAAGGTCGTCGTCAATTTCCGCACCGACGAGGCGGCGGCCCGGGCCACGGTCGCCGACATCGAGGCGGCGGGCGGCGTCGCTGTTCTGCATAGGGCCGATGTCACCCAATCGACGGAGGTCGAAGGTCTTGTCGCCGCGACGCGCGCCGCCTTCGGCGACCGCATCGACATCCTGGCCAATCTCGCCGGCGGCATGGTCGCCCGCAAGCCGCTGGACGAGATGGACGAGGCCTTCTTCGACGCGGTGATGGCGCTGAACCTGAAATCGGCCTTGCTGGTGACCAGGGCCGCTCGGCCATTCATGTCCCGCGGCGGAAGCATCATCAATGTGTCCTCGCTGGCGGGCCGAGACGGCGGCGGGCCGGGCGCGATCGCCTACGCCACCTCCAAGGGCGCGCTCATGACCTTGACGCGAGCGCTCGCCAAGGAGCTCGGACCGCATGGCATACGCGTCAACGGCCTCTGTCCCGGCCTGATCGGCACCAGCTTCCATGACATCTTCTCCAAGCCGGAGACCCGCCAGACCATCGCCGCCGGGACGCCTCTGCGCCGCGAAGGCCGCGCCGAAGAGGTGGCGGCGGCCCTGGCCTTCCTCGCCTCGGAGGACGCCAGCTTCGTGGCCGGAGCCAATCTGGACGTGAACGGCGGCCTCCACTTTTCCTGAGAATCCAGACATGCGACTCGCGCTGATCGCGACCCTTGCCCTCGCCCTTGCGCCGGGCGGCTCACTGGCCGAGGACGCCCGGCCAACCGAGCGGGTGGATGCGCCGGCCATCCAGGCTCACAAGATCATCTTGGTCGGCGACTCCACCCTGGCGCCCAACAGCGGCTGGGGCGGTGCGTTCTGCGCCCGGCGGGTGAAGTCGTCGGTGGCCTGCGTGAACCTAGGGCGAGGCGGCCGCAGCACGCGCAGCTATCGGGCTGAAGGTTCCTGGGAGATCGCGCTCGCCGAGGCCCGGGTTCCCGGCTATCGCGACATCCACGTGCTGATCCAGTTCGGACACAATGACCAGTCCTCGAAGCCGGAGCGCTGGACGGAACGCACCCAGGAATTTCCCGACAACCTGCGCCGCTATGTTCGAGAAGTCCGCGCCACGGGCGCCAGGCCGGTGTTGGTGACGCCGCTGACCCGCCGCGAGTTCAAGAACGGCGAGCTGCAGAACACCCTCGAGCCGTGGGCGGCGCAGACACGCGCCGTCGCCGCGGAGCTCGATGTCCCGCTGATCGACCTGAACGCGCGTAGCGCGGCCTTGGTGGGGGCCATGGGCGCGGCGGCCGCCGCCGGACTGGCGCAGGAGCCGCCGACGCCCGAGGAGCTGGCCGCGGCCCAGGCCGGTTCCACCCTGTCCGTCCGGGCCCCGCCGGCCGGCGTCTCACGCAAGTTCGACTACACTCACCTGGGCGACGTCGGCGCGGAAACCTTTGCCGCCTTGGTGGCCACAGAGCTGGCCCGGACGGAGCCGGCCCTGCGCGGACAGCTCGTGCGCTGAGCTCGGGGGCCACGGACTCAGCGGCGGACGTCGAGTCCGCCGGCCTCGAAAGCGGCGAGGTCGGCCCTGTCGAAGGGAGCCGCATCGCCGGGCAGGCTGTGCTTCAGACAGGTCAGGGCGAGGCCCGCCTCGACGGCGCCATCGGCGTCGCGCCCCGACGCCAGGGCGTGAAGCACTCCGGCTGCGAAGGCGTCGCCGGCGCCGACGCGGTCGACGATGCCGGCCACCTGAACCTCGCGCGTCTCGTGCGAGGTCTCCCGGGTGTCGATTCGCGCGCGGATGCGGTGGCGCGCCACATATTCGATTTCCCGGGTGGTCGAGGCGACCGCCTTGAGGCGCGGAAAGGCGGCGAAGGCCGCCTCGACGGCCCGCCGGCGGGCGTCGGGCCCCTCAAAGTCCTCGCGGCCCAAGAGCAGGGCTATGTCGCGGTGGTCGCCGAACAGCAGGTCGCTCTCCTGGACGATATCGCCGAGGATGCCCCGAGGGTCGGAGCTCCAGCGCGCCCAGAGCTGCGGGCGATAGTTGCCGTCGAAGGAGACCTCGAGGCCGGCGGCGCGCGCAGCCCGGACCGCCTCGAGCGCCAAACGGGCCGGGTAGGGTCCGAGCGCCGGCGTGACGCCCGACAGGTGCAGCCGGTCGACGTCCTTGAATAGGGCCGGCCAATCGTACGCCTGCGGCGGGGTGGTGGCGAAGGCGCTCCCCTCGCGATCATAGAGCACTCTGGAGGGGCGCAGGGAGGCGCCGCGCGCGAGGAAATAAAGGCCCATGCGTCCTTCAGTCCGCAGGACGTGGCCGAGCTCGACGCCCCAGCCGCGCAGTGCGAACAGGGCGCGGTCGCCGAGCGGGCCGGAGGGCAGCGCGGTGATCATCCGACTGCGATGTCCGAGCCGGGCGAGGGCGACCGCGACATTGGCCTCGGCGCCCCCGACATGGACATCGAGCGCGCCGGGCTCCGCTAGGAGCCGGTGGTCCGACGGCGAGAACCGCAGGAGGACCTCG
The DNA here is from genome assembly GCF_030697925.1 of Phenylobacterium sp. Taxonomy (GTDB): domain Bacteria; phylum Pseudomonadota; class Alphaproteobacteria; order Caulobacterales; family Caulobacteraceae; genus Phenylobacterium. Next base: position 7,638 of record NZ_JAUYOJ010000055.1, read on the forward strand.
CCCACGAAGGCGAACCGGCCGGGGCGGCCCGGGGATTCGGATTCATCCATAACATCTCCTGTCGAGCTCATTTGGTATGGATATGTGGTCGAGAATTGGCCTCAACAAAAGGTATAAAGTGAAGCGTTAATTGGCTTGACGAACTGGCTCGATTTGATCAGCGTGCCCCCAAACCAATCAATAAGGGGGAGGATCGAGATGATTGAGCGGGGACCGTCGAGCGCTCGGACGCGCAGACTTCGGGTGTGGCTGCTGGCGACGGCGGGGCTTCCGCTACTGGCGCTGGGCGCGCCCGCTTCGGCTCAGGTCGCGAGCCCGGCGGCGGCGGCCGACCAGGTCCAGGCGACGGTGGACGAGGTCGTCATCACCGGCGTGCGCGAGACTATCCAGACCTCGATCAGCGAGAAGCGGACCGAGACGGCGATCGTCGACGCCATCTCCTCGACAGAAATCGGCAACCTGCCGGCCACGTCGATCGGCGAGGCGATCGAAACGATAACCGGAGCGACGAGCCACCGGGAGAAGGGCGGCGCCACCGAGATCGCCATCCGCGGTCTGGGCTCGTTCCTGGGCGCCACCACCTTCAATGGCCGCGAGGCCTCGAACGGCAGCGGCGACCGGGCGGTGAACTTCAATCAGTTCCCCTCGGAGCTGGTCAACGGCATCAAGATCTACAAGACCCAACAAGCGAGCCTGGTTGAGGGCGGCGTCGCCGGCACAATCGAATTGGAGACGCTAAAGCCGCTGGACTACGGGCGCCGGCGCATCCAGCTCGACCTAAAGGCCAACTACAATCCCTACCAAACCCGGCAGCATGGCGACGACGGGCTCGGCTGGCGCGGCACGGCGAGCTATGTGGATCAGTTCGAGGTGCGCGGGCTCGGTGACGTGGGCGTCGCGCTCGGCTTCCAGCGCAACGAGGTCAACAACCCGGAAGAAACCTATGCTGCGAGCACCACCTGGGTGGCCTGCAACGCGACGGTCACGGTGGCGGGCAACTGCCCGGAGGTCAGCCGGCAGGCGGCGAGCGCCGGCACGCCGTTCTTTCTGGCGCCCAACGGCATCACCCTTCGCCAGATCCAGGAGAACGACCGCAGGGACGCATTCTTCGGCGCCGTCCAATGGCGGCCCGACGATCGGTGGGACATCAATCTCGACCTTCAGTACTCGAAGCGGCGGTTCGAGGAGGAGCGCAGCGACCTCACCCTGGCCGAGACCCGCGCGGGCCTGCGCGAGCGTATTGTCGATCCAGCCGGCTATCTGCTCCATGTTGAAGGCATTAGCTCGATCGACGCGATCTCCGCGCTCCTGCGACGGGAAGAGACCTATCTCGGCGCCGGGCTCGGCGTCTCCTATCAGGCCAGCGAGCGGCTGACCGTCTCCGCCGACATGTCGTTCTCGAAAACCAAGCGGTCCGATCTCCAGCGGACCACTCGGCTGAGGTCGGACCCGCTGGACATCTTCGGGGCGCCGACGCCGCTCGCCAACCAGCGCGTCCCCTACATCTACGACGTGCGAAACGGGTTCGCCCCGACCATCACCATCGATCCGCGGTTCGACGTCAACGACCACGCGCTGTTCAGCGACGATGCGCTGCTGCGCCGCGACGAATCCGAACGCAACAACGAGATCCTCGCCGGCCGTATAGACGTGGACTACGACCTGGACGGGTTCATCGAAAAGCTGGAGGCCGGCGTCCGCTTTTCGCGGCTCACCTATGACAGCTTCTCCGATCGGGTTCAGCTCACACAGTCCGATCGAGCCGTGGACCGAGACGTCAATCTGGCCTGCCGCACGCCGTTCCCTCAGAGCGACTACCTGGGGGATGCGCCCGGCGCCAATATCCGCTCCTGGGCGACGTTCGACCTGCTGTGCCAGTTCCGCAGTTACCTGGGTGTCGAGGATCCCGGCGGCAACGCCGACCAGCGCTCGGTCGACAACGCCGACGTGAAGGAGGACGTCTGGTCCGCCTATGTGATGGCCTCCTATCGCTCGGAACTCGGCTCGATTCCCGTCTACGGCAATTTCGGCGTGCGGGCCGTCGACACCAGCGTCACCTCCACCGGTTTGCGTAGCGCTCTCCAGGTGGTCACCAACCCTGGCGGTTCGATCCGGCTGGTCGAGGTCGGCGACTTCGAGAAGGTCGTCATCGAGACCGGATCGACCCGCGTCCTGCCGAGCGCAAACCTGATCTTCGGACTGCGGGAGAATGTCCTGCTGCGGCTGGCCGCCTACCGCGCCATGTCCCGGCCGGCGCCCAGCAATCTCGGAGCAGGCCGGAGCATTCAGCTGGAGGACGGCGCCGACTTCTCCTCCGTCGAGGACGCCATCCGCCTTATCTCCGCGAGCGGGAGCCCTCGGCTGAAGCCGCTCATGTCCTGGAACGCGGACGTTTCGCTGGAATATTACCCCAACCGCGACTCCATCCTGGCCGCGGCCGTCTACTACAAGCGCTTCACGGGCGGCTTCATGCCGGTGGTGCTCGACGAAAGCTTCAACATCGGCGGCGACGAGGTCACGATCCCGGTGACCCAGACCCGCAACAGCGATCGCGAGAGCCGAATCTACGGCCTTGAGCTAACGCTGGCGACCCGGTTCTCCTGGCTGCCCGCTCCCTTTGACGGGTTCGGCGGAAAGCTTGGTTACAACTACGCCGACTCCAACTTCGTGACCCACGACATCCGACTGGGTGATGTGGTCGATGTGGTGACCGGCGAGGTCCAGTCGGGGATGATCCCACCGGCCAATCTCAGCGGATACTCCAAGCACGTGCTGTCGGCGCAGGCCTACTATCAGAGGGGACCGTTCCAGATTCAGGGCATCTACAAGTTTCACTCCAAGTATAATCTTGGATTCATTGCTGGAGAAGCGCAGCTACGTTACGTGCGCGACAGCGAAACCTTCGACGTTTTGGCGTCCTATGACGTGAATCGCAATCTATCCTTCCGCGCCGAGGCTCTAAACATATTCAATGAACCGAAGATCACCGACATGCCGGTCAGGGGCAGCGTGCGGCAATATCACTATTATGGCGCCAAATACTACCTTGGCCTTCGCTACAGGTTCTAAGAGACGGCGCCGAAGTCCGATCTCCGGTATGGACCATCGGTCCGCGGTGCGGCATAACCGGTCGTCGCCTCCCATTGGCCCCCGCCGCGGGGGCGGCGGCGGCCGATCGAGAGAGACATGAGCAAACGACGCCTGTTCCACGACCTGGCCGACCAGATCGTCCAGCTCATCGAGAGCGGCGTTTTCCCCCCCGGCGCGCGCTTGCCGGGCGAGCGAGAACTCGCCGAACGGTTCGGCGTGAGCCGTGTGGCGGTTCGCGAGGCCGCCGTGGCCCTGGAAGCCAAGGGCTGGGTGCGCATCAAGAGCGGGTCGGGGATATATGTCTGCGAAACGCCGGACGTCGCTTCGCGAGGCGACCTGCCGAAGGTCAGCGCCTTTGAGCTGACCGAGGCGCGCGCGCTCTTTGAATCGGAGGCCGCCGCCCTCGCCGCACCGGTGATTTCGGAGGCTCTGTTGGCCAAGCTGGACGAGTTGCTGGCGGTCATGGCCGAGGATGCGCCGGGGGACGACGAATCCTCGATAGAAGCCGACCGCGAGTTCCACAAGACCATCGCCTCGGCATCAGGAAATCCGGCGATCATCCACGTGGTGGAAGTCTTGTGGCGGATGCGCACCGAATTGCCGGAGGTCCGCGCTGTCCACGCTTCGGTCTGCAACCATGACGGCCAGTCGCGGCATGACGAGCATCGCCTCATCGTCGACGCCTTGCGCCGGCGCGACCCACAAGGCGCCCGCCTGGCCATGCGCCAGCACTTCAACCGCCTGCTTGAAGCCATGCTGGATGTCGCCGAAGCGCAGGCGGTCGAGGATCTGAGGCGCAAGTCGGCCGAGAGCCGCGAACGCTACCGGATCGCGGCCAAGATCGGCTGAGGCGCCCGGCCCCTGCGACTAGCATTGCGTCGAGAATCCGGACATCCGGCCGCGTTTCAGGCCGGCTCGGCTGGACGCACAAGGCTCAGGGATGCTGCGCCGCCGGGAAGGGTGGTCTGGACCGCATCATGGCCGCGGCGGCAGGTGATGATTCATGGGCCTTGATCGTGGCCCTGATCTCCTCGGGCGCGGCGTCGGGACCCGAGCCTCCGTAGGGCGGATCGGGGTAATACTCGATGCCAAGCTGAAGCGTCCGGACGAGGATCTCTCCATCCTGCCCAGGAGGCGAACCAGATAGGCGCCGGGACCGCCGGCGCGGTCGTCCTCCGACAGGTACCGGCTTGCCAGCAGTTCGGCGCATTCGAGCACTAGGTCCTGGCGCGCCGCGTCCTTTTCATGCGCAAGGAGGACGTTGGTGACCGCAGCTCTCGCGCGATCGTTGAACTCCTCCGGCAGCCGGAGACGACCAAGTCCCATGACCGCCGAGTGGTGCACATAGATGTAGGGGTCGGTAATCTCCGCACGTTTTCGGGTGAGGGCGTGAAGCACGTTCGGCTGTTCTGTACCCAGCGGAATAACTTGATTGGGCTTTGACATGGGTCGCCAAGGACCAGCCGGTGGCCGATCACCAGCTGAAGGGTTAGGGGAGCGCCTCATCGCTGGCCCAGCATCAATCGGCGACGCGAGCCGGATAGAAGCTAGTAAAAATAATACCTTAGCGGAAGGTCGCTCTAGGTGGGTTTGCTACCTGATGCCGCCGTTTTCCGCGGACTTCGGCCATGGCCTGGGCGAGGGTTGCATGGGCCCCATGGACATAGTCGCCGCGCACGGTCAGGCAGGCCTCGGCCCGCGCCACCAAGGCGAGGTCGTCCCGGAGGTCGCCCCAGATGGTCAGGCTGGCATGGACGAGGCGCGCGGTTCGGCCGCCGCGCCGACGCACGACAGCCGCCGTTCCCGCGAGCTTGCGGCCCCGCCACAGCAGGTTGTGGTCGCCGTCGCAGCAGGCGCCCGCGGCCGCGCCCGGCTGAGTCTCGATTCCCAGCCGGGCGAGCGCGCGGCTCAGCAGGCCGGTCAGCTCCGTGTACGCATGCACCATGGAGGCTGGGGCCGCGTCGACGGCAACGACACTGACATTAAGGACCCCCGGGCGGTGGACGACCGCCGTGCCTCCCGATGCGCGCATGGCGACGGCGGCGCCGGATCCCGCCAGACTGTCGGCGACCGCGCCAAGTGATCCGCGGGCGGCCAGGCGTCTCGACAGTACGACACATCGTGGATTGGCCCAGATCCGGACGACCCGCCGCGCCGCCTCGCCGCCGAGCGCCGCCTCCAGCAGGTCCAGGTCCCGGTCGATGGCCGCCTGCGGACAGGCGGCGAGCCCGTCCATCAGGGCTTCGGGCGCCTCGGCCAGCAGGGCGGCGCGCACCCTGTCCTCCAGTTCAGACATCGAGGGCCTGGAGCTGCTGGCAGATCTCGCCCAGGAAGCGACCGGCAGGCTCGCCGTCGACCAGGCGATGGTCCGCGGTCAGCGACAGGCCGATGACCTGGCGGTCCACGATCTCGCCGCTCGCGGCGCGGACGAGGCGGGTCTCGATGCGTCCGAGCCCGAGGAGGGTCGGCTGGCCGGCGTTCAGGATCGGGGTGAAATGCCGCACGGGGGTCAGGCCGAGATTGCTGATGGTGGTCGTGCCGCCTTTCATGTCCGAGACCTTGAGCACGCCGGCGCGGGCCCGCGCCACAAGGTCCGCGCGGGCCGCGGCGATCCCGGCCAAGCCGATCCCGGCGGCGTCGCGGATCACCGGGGTCATCAGCCCGCCGCCGACCGCGATGGCGACCGAGACGTCCACCGAGGTCTCGAGCCGGACGAACTCGCCCTCCAGGGTCGCATTGAGCAGCGGATGCTCGACCAGCGCCCGGGCAAGGGCGGCGATGGCGCAGTCCTCTACGCCGACCCGCAGGCCGGCGGCCTTCCACGCACCGCGCCTGGCCAGCAGCTCGGTGATGTCGACGTCGGTCTGGTAGGTGAGCTGCGCGGTGGTGGCGAGGCTCTGCATCATCCGTTGGGCGATGACGCGCCGCACGCCGGCCAGGCGGGTTGCACCTGCCTCGGCGCTCACGGGACGATCCGCGCGACCACCTGACCCTTGCGCACCGGGTCCTCGGCGGGGTTCAGTATGGCCAGGGCGCCGGAGGCCGGGGCGAGCAGCTCGGCGGCGACCTTCTCGTTCATCACCTCGGCGATGACGGCGCCGGCTTCCACGCGGTCGCCGTCCTCGTAGAGCCAGGCCGAGATGGCGCCCTCGCTGTCGTCGTCCCAGAGGTCGTCGGGGATCCTCACCTCGCTCATGGAGCCGCCTCGAGCATGGCCTGCACAGCGGCGACCACCTTCTCGGCGTTCGGCAGCACGAAGTGCTCCATCACCGGGGTGAAGGGGACCGGAATGTCGGGATAGGCGATGCGCATCGGCGGGCTACGCAGCCTCGCCCCGCCGTGCTCGCACACCGTGGCGATCACCTCGGCCGAGACCCCGAAGCTCATATAGTCGTCGTCGATGACCACGAGCCGGCCGGTCTTCGCCGCCGAGGCGCGGATCGTGGCGCGGTCCAGCGGCGACACCGTCCGCAGGTCGACGACCTCCGCCGAGACGCCGGTCTTGGCGAGCGCGGCCGCGGCGTCCAGCGCTAGGTGCACGGTGAGGCCGAGGCCGACGAGCGTCACGTCGGTTCCCTCGCGCACCACGGCGGCCACGCCGATCGGCGTGGTGTAGTCGGCCTCGGGCACGTCGGTGATCGAACGCTGCACCGTGCCCAGCCAGCCCATGCCCTGCAGCGCCTTGTGGAACATGAACACCACCGGATTGTCGTCACGGATGGCCGACAGCATCAGGCCTTTTGCGTCGCGGGCGTTGGACGGGATCACCACCTTCAGGCCCGGCAGGTGGGCGAAGGTCGCATAGAGGCACTGGGAGTGCTGGCCGCCGTCGCCATAGCCGCCGCCGACCGAGGTCATGATGACCATCGGGCAGCTCACCTTGCCGCCCGAGAAGTAGTTCTGCTTGGCGGCGAGGTTGTAGATCGCGTCCATGCAGACACCGAAGAAGTCGACGAACATCAGTTCGGCGACCGGCCGCATGCCCGAGGCGGCCAGCCCGACCGCGGCGCCCATGAAGGCGGTTTCGGAGATCGGCGTGTCGCGCACCCGCTCGGGGCCGAACCGGTCCAGCAGCCCCTGGGTGGCGCCGAACACGCCGCCCAGCTTGCCGATGTCCTCGCCCATGACCAGGACGGAGGGGTCGCGCGCCATCTCCTGGGCCAGCGCCTCGCTCATGGCCTTGGCGATGGTGAGCCGGCGGGTGGTTGTTGTGGCGGTGGTCATTGGCTGGCTCCTTCGCCGGCGAACACGTGCTCGAACACCTCCTCGGGCGCGGGATAGTCGGCGCGGCGTGCGAAGACGAAGGCGGCGTCCACCTCGGCGATGGCGGCCCCGGCCGCGCGATCGAGCGCCTCGGCCTCGAAGCCCTCCGCCAGCAGACGGGCGCGGTAGGCCGGGATCGGGTCGCGGGCTTTCAGCGCCTCGACCTCGCCGGCCGGGCGGTAGCCCTCGGCGTCGCCCATGAAATGGCCTTCCAGCCGGGTCGTCTCGATCTCGATCAGGGTCGGCCCGCCGCCGGCGCGCGCGCGGGCCACCGCCTCGCCGGCGGCCGCAAGGATCCGGTCGGCGTCGTTGCCCGGCACATGCACGCCCGGCATGCCGTAGCCGGCGGCGCGGATCGCGTTGCTCTCGACGGCGGTGCAGTCGCGCTTGGCGACCGAGATGCCATAGGCGTTGTCCTCGATGACGAACACCACCGGCGCCTGCCAGACGGCGGCCAGGTTCAGCGCCTCGTGGAAGGCCCCCTGGTTGGCGGCGCCTTCGCCCAGGAAGGCGACGGCGATGTCGCTGGCGTCCCGGAGCTTGGCGGCCAGGGCCGAGCCCACGGCGGGACCCAGGCCTTGGGCGACGATGCCCGAACAGGCGAAGTTCACCGCCGGATCGAAGAGGTGCATGTGACCGCCGCGCCCGCCCGACAGCCCGGCCTTCTTGCCGAAGATCTCCGCGGCCATCGCCTTGAGGTCGACGCCCTTGGCGATGGCGATGTGATGGGGACGGTGGGTGGCGGTGACCGCGTCGCCCGGGCGAAGGTGCGCACAGACCCCGACCGCGCATGGCTCCTGGCCGTCCGAGAGGTGCATCTCGCCGGGGATCGGGCCCTTGGCCATGTTGAACAGTGGCTGCTTGCCCTCGAGGTAGGCCACCTTCACCAGGGCCTCGAAGTGGCGGCTCTGGACCATGGTCGCATACATCCAGAGCCGCTGGTTTCGGTTGGTGGCCCGGCTTGGGGCCGTGCTCTCGAGCGTCGACATGGCTGTTCCTTTCAACGCGCCACCCAGCCGCCGTCGATGACCAGCTCCAGGCCGGTCACGAAGGCGGACTCGTCGGAGGCGAGGTAGACGGCGCCGTGGGCGATATCCTCGACCCGCCCGACGCGGCGCATCGGGCAGAGGGCCGCGATGGCGGTCCAGGGATCGCCGTCGGCGGGGATCGAGCCCTCCGCGATCCAGCCCTCCACCGCCAGCTCCAGCATCGGCGTGCGGATGCAGCCGGGATGGATGGAATTGACCCGGATCGGATATCCGTGGTGCGCCCACTCGATGGCGAGGCTCTTGGTGAGGTGGCGCACGCCGGCCTTGGAGGTGTTGTAGGCGGCTTGGTTCGGGTAGCCGACCAGGCCGGCGATGGACGAGATGTTGATCACCGAGGCGCTGGCGCCCGCGGCCCCGGCCGCGGCCAGCAGCGGCTGCAGTGTGCGACAGCCGATGAACACCCCGTCGAGATTGATGCTCATCACCCGGCGCCAGTCGTCGAGACTGGTTTCAGAGGCCGGCTTCACCATCTCGATGCCGGCGTTGTTCACCAGGACGTCCAGATGGCCGAACGCCTCTTCGACCAACTCGGCGGCGTCGGCCCAGTCGCGCTCGCTGGCCACGTCGTGGCGGATGGCGCGGGCGCCTAGCTTGGCGGCGAGCGCGGTGACGCCCGCCTCGTTCAAGTCCGAGAGGATCAGTCGGGCGCCCTCAGCGGCCATGGCGCGGGCGATCCCCGCGCCTATGCCCTGCGCCGCCCCCGTGACGAAGGCGATCCTGCCTGCAAGTCGCTGCCCCATGGTCCTCCCCGGCGGCGGCGTTCGGCGCCGCTCGCATTGGGGATCAGCCTAGAGGGTGGGCAGTTCGCCCGCTTGTGCGAGAGCGCGCAGAAGCTTGCGCGACAGGGAACGGCGGCTCAACGGCGAGCGCCCTCGCGCGCCTGCTGGCGGAAGTCGCGCGGTCCGACGCCGAACTCCTGCTTGAAGGCGTGGCTGAAATGCGAGGCGTCCGAGAAGCCGTAGCGCATGGCGACCTCAGTGACCGTGACGCCGTCGCTGGTGCGGCTGGCGAGCTCCACCTTGGCGGCGTGCAGGCGGCGGCGGCGAATCCAGTCGCCGACCGTGAAGTCGAACTCCTCGAACAGACGATGCAGGTAGCGCGGACTGAACCGGAACGCCGCGGCGACGCTGGCGGGCGTGAGCCCGGGATCGCCGAGATTGTTGAGGATGTGCTCCTTGACCCGGTTGAGCAGGGCGCGGCGGAAGGTCGAGCCCGAGGTGTCGGCCAGGGTGGGGCGGAAGGCCGCGGCCACCAGCTCGACCGTAGCGCGGAGCACGGCCGGCCGGTCGCCGGGCGCGATCGTGTCGACCATGGCGTGGACCTGCTTCAGGTGCGACAGCAGGATGGCGCCGAGCCCGGTCCGGCCGTCGACGCTCTGGCCGCACATATCCTCGATGCCCGGTACGATGGTGGTCGCCGTGCGATGGGGGATCAGGATGGAGGTCTGGCAGATCGCCTCCGGCGCATCGAACATCGCGGGTCGCACGCTGTCCCAGATGGCGATGTGGTCCTTGCTGAGCCAGCTCTCGTTGCGCCCTTGCTGCAGGCCGCATTCGCCGCCGTCGAAGAACAGCAGGCAGAAGTAGTCCTCGCCACCCTGGCGGATGTCGCTGGCGGTGCGGAAGCCCTTGATCGGATCGCAGACGATCTGGGTGAAGACGAAGTCGTCGACCGAGCGGCGATGGACCTTGGCGAGGAAGCCGTCGTCGCCTTGGCCCTTGAGGTCCCAGTGGAAATGCGTCCGGTCCAGCACCTCCTGGAAGCCCGGGAGCTGCCGTGGACGCGGGATGGCCGCGGAGGACCAGGATTCTTCATTGGCGATCAATGGTGCGTCTCCTCGTCCCAAGGCTAGGCGCCGATCCGGGGCGGACGCAACGCGGCGCGCGCGCGCGTTCCCTCAGGGCCAAGCTTGGGTTCACGCTGAACCAAGTCCGCCGTGAAATCCATTGGCGAGGGCGTGGGCGCCTGGCGGCCCTGTTCCTCCACACACATGAGTTCGGGCGCTCAGGCGCATGGACGCTCGGGGGTCGGCCGCTATCCTCGTCGGCAATGATCGGGTCCACCCCTCGGGGACAATGGGCCCGACGCCATTATCGGGGGAACTCCATGCAGCACCTACGCCTGCGGCTCGTCCACGCTGTCGCGCCGATCGCCCTTCTGGCCGCGGCCCCGGCGATCGCCCAGGATGCCGGGCCGGACGACGCCATCGCCGAGATCGTGGTCACCGCACAGCGGCGGGCGCAGAACCTGCAGGATGTCCCCCTGTCGGTGACCGCCCTGGACGCGCGGGCGATCACGGAGGCTGGCTTCACCAACAGCCTCTCCATCGGCGACCAGGTTCCGAACCTGGAGATCAAGACCTTCGGCGGCGTCCCGAACCTGGCGATCCGGGGCGTCGGCAACAACGACTTCAATTCCTCGTCCATCGGCCCAGTCAGCATCTATCGCGACGACGTGGTGGTCGCCTCCACCGGCAGCCAGATCTTCGCGCTGATGGACCTGGACCGCATCGAGGTGCTGCGGGGACCGCAGGGCACGCTGTTCGGCAAGAACACCACCGGCGGCGCGATCCAGTATTTCTCGACCCTCCCGGCCGATGTGATGGAAGGCAAGGCGCGGTTCGGCTACGGCCGCTTCAACCTGTTCGAAGCCGAGACCGGCGTGTCGATCCCGCTGGCCGAGGACTTCGGCGTCCGGGTCGCAGGCCTGGTGCGCCGCCGCGACGGCGAGCGCGTCAACCTGTTCAATGGCGGCAAGGCGATCGACATCGACGAGGCCGCGGCCCGCGTGATCCTTCGCTACCATCCCGGCGACATCGACGCCCGCCTGAGCATCGGCGGCGGCCGCGACCGCAGCGACTATCTCGAGAACAAGCCCGTGGGCACCATGGGCGGCGCCAACCTCTTCGGCTACCGCGACCCGCTGCCGGACAATATCAGGTTCCTGAACTTCAACGGCCCCTCGCGCAACGACTCCGACAACTTCTTCGCCACCCTGAACGTCGCCTACGTGTTCGGCGACTTCACGCTGAAGTCGATCACCGGCTACGACAAGTCCAGCATCGACAACCGCGTCGACGTGGACGGAAGTCCGGTCCGTATCGACGAGATCAAGTTCCTGACCGACACCCGCCAGCTCACCCAGGAGCTCCAGCTCTCGTACGCCGGCGAGCGTCTCGACTGGATCATCGGCGCCTTCGTGTTCGACGAGAACTTCAACAGCCGCAGCGAGGCCGACCTGCTGGGCGAGGTTCCAACCATCGCCATCCCGCTGGTGACGGAGGCCACGCGGGACAACACCAGCTACGCCGTCTTCGGGCAGGGGACCTATGAGCTCACCGAGCGCGCGCGGATCACCCTGGGCGGCCGCTACACCATCGACAAGGTGGGGATCACCCACCGCGAGTACCTGATCCCAGGCCTGTTCGACGCGAACATTCCCGACGGCCCGGAGATCGCCTTCCTCCCGCTGAAGCGCGACCGCGACACCTGGAAGGCGTTCTCGTGGCGCGCGGCGCTGGACTTCGACGTGACGGAGGATGTTCTCGCCTACGCGAGCATCAATCGCGGCTTCAAGGCCGGGGGCTACAACATCGGCATCGTGTTCAGCGAAGCCGAGCGCACCAAGGTCGATCCGGAATATCTGACCTCCTACGAGGTCGGCGTGAAGGCCACGCTGTTCGACCGGCGGCTGCGGTTCAACTCGAGCGCCTTCTATTACGACTACACCAAGCTGCAGGTGCTGGCCGTCAGCCAGCAGGGCAACGGCCTCCCGGCCCTAATCCTCGACAACGCCGCCGACGCCACGATCAAGGGCCTGGAGGTGGAGATCCTGGCGATTCCCGCCCGCGGCCTCGACCTTGGTCTGAACTTCGGGGTGCTGGACGCCAAGTACAAGAACTACACCTCCGCGGCGATCGACCCGGTCACCGGCGGTTCGCGCGACTTCTCGGGAAACCGCCTGCCGGGGGCGCCGAGGTTCTCGGGCTCGGCCTCGGTCCAGTACGAATTCCCCGTCGGGGCCGGCCATTGGGCCCGCCTGCGCGCCGAGTACAATTACACCGGCAAGAAGTTCTACAACAACGCCGAGGACGACCTGATCAGCAGCGGCGACCGCTACGGCCTAGTCAATCTGCGCGCCGCCCTGGGGCCGGACTCCCGCGAATGGGAGCTGGCGGCCTGGGTCCGCAACGTGGGCGACAAGGCCTACATTATCGACGCCACCGACCTGCGGGATTTCGGCTTCGTGCCCCGGTATTACGGCGAGCGTCGCACCTACGGGGTCGAGCTGACCGTTCGGTTCGGATCCTGAGCCGCGAAGCCAAGGTATCGACACATGTCCACACGCACAGAGGCCATTCTCCAGCAGATCGAGGGTCTGCCCGAGCCGGCCGCATTCAGGATGGAGCCGGCATGAACGGGCCCGCAGACCAACTCATCGACAGCGGGACCCTGGCCTGGGTGCCGATCGTCGAAGGCATCGACTTCCGCCTGCTGTACACCAGCGCCGAGACCGGCCGATGGACGGTTCTCTTCCGTGCCCAACCAGGGAGCTTCTTTCCGGCGCACCGGCACTATGGCGCGGGTGAGTACTTCGTCCTGAAGGGGCGGATGGAATATCGCGCCGGTGTCGCGCTGGCCGGCGCCTACGGGTACGAGCCGCTGGACGTCGTCCACGAGATGACGACCTTCCCCGAATACACCGAGCTGCTGTTCACCAATTATGGGCCGGTGGCCTTCCTCGCCGAGGACGGATCGGTGTCCTCAATCCTCGACCACTCGCTGCTTTCCCAACTCGCGGCCGCCTGAGATCGCAAGCCCGCCGGATCAGCCGCCCCGAGCCACTGTGACCAGAAGCGGACCTCACCAACGGCGGGGCAGGGCTCCTGGGCGAAATTCCCAAGGTCTGCTTCTGGCCGTCCTGCCGAGGCCGAGGAGCAACGACTGGGTTGGGCTCCTAGAGCGTGACCGCTCTTAGCTGAATCGGGATTCCGGATATCTGCGGATCATGATTCAAGGTCCAGGCTGGGCAGGAGGCCAGCTTGGATGGGTCGGCCGTATTCTCTGGATCTTCGGGATCGCGTGGCTCGGTTCGTG
>NZ_JAUYOJ010000058.1 GCF_030697925.1 Phenylobacterium sp.
GGACGGGGTCTGCTCCGCCTTCGCCGCCCTCGCGCAGGGCAAGGGGCTGTCCTTCTCGGTCGAGGTGGAACAGGCCCGCGGAGTCTATCGCGGCGACCCGATGCGGCTGCGGCAGGTCCTCTACAACCTGCTGGCCAACGCCCTGAAATTCACCGACGCCGGCGGGATCGCGGTCGGCGCTTCGCTCGCCGACGGCGCGCTTCGTCTCGAGGTGACCGACACCGGCATCGGCATCGCTGAGGACAAGCTCGGCACGCTCTTCGACGCCTTCGCCCAGGTCGACGCCTCGACCACGCGTCGCTACGGCGGCTCCGGTCTGGGGCTCTCCATATGTCGCCAGCTGGTGGAGCTGATGGGCGGCCGCATGGAGGTCGCCAGCCAAGTGGGCCAGGGATCCAGGTTCGCCGCCATCGTGCCGCTGCCGCGCGTCTGCGACGAGGTCCCCGCTTCCCCCATCACGCCGGCGGCCGCGCCAGAGGCCTTCAAACCGATGAGGGTTCTGGCCGCGGAAGACAACAAGGTGAACCGCATCGTCCTGATCACGCTCCTGGCGCAGGTCGGGATAGAGCCGTTCGTCGTAGAAAATGGCGCCTTGGCGGTCGACGCCTGGGCGCGCGAGCCCTGGGACATCATCCTGATGGACATCCATATGCCGGAGATGGACGGGGTGACGGCCACCCAGCGCATCCGCGCCTGCGAGGCCGCCGAAGGGCGGCCACGCACGCCCATCGTGGCGCTGACCGCCAATGTCATGGCCCACCAGGTGGCGGAATATCTGCAGGCGGGCATGGACGATCACGTGCCCAAGCCCATCGAAGCCGCCCGTCTGTTCGCCGTCATCGAACAGGTGCTGGCGGCCGGCCCCGAGGACAATCGGGACCGGCGAACGGCCTAGCGCGGGGAGCGACCCTAGCCTTGGAAGGTCCACCGTCGCCTACGGGCAGCGCCCCGAGCGCGCTGCGAACGCCGCCAAGCGGCTCGGCCCGCAGTCCGCTCACCGCCGGCGCGGTGACCAGGGGGATGTCCAGCGCGGCGCAGGCCTCGAGTTCCTTGGCGGTGCGGACGTTGGTGAGCCGACGCTTCGGCTCCTGGGCTTGTGCGGGAGCCCGACTCGGCCTCGTGATTACAGGTCCCCGTGGCCTGACACGGTGAGGACCGCATGAGCAGCGAGTACGAACGGCTACTCGGCATCACCATGGCCGCGCAGCGGCGGGCGGACGAGCTCGACCGCGCCACGCGGGGCCTTGACCTCTTCGAGCTGGCCCGGCGCAGCATGCTCGGCCCGGACCTGACGACCTCCGCCATGGAGCAGGCGCTCACCCGTGAGGTCCAGAAGGCCCTGGCGAACCACCGCAACCCTCACGGCGCCCTGGATGGCCCAGAGGGCGCCACGGCGGCGATGCTGCGCCAGATCACAGCGGCCCAATCTGCCTATGAAATGGCCGTGCTGAGCCATGGCCTCCCGTCCGACACAGCCGCCCTGCGTCGCGCGGCCGGGCAGGACCTTTGGGAACAGGCGCTGGGGATCGCACAGAAACAGGACCTGTTGCGTACCGCCGAGACCGCCTCAGGGTTGGCCGGCACTGCCGTCGCGCGCGCTGCGGGCCTCGAGGACCACCTGTTCCACACCCCTCGGCGGGACGAGCTCCGATCCCTGCTCGACCAGACGCTGGCGGCCCAGCGGGTGACCAGTGCGAACCTCGGCGAGGACCTGCTGTCCGCGAAGGTCCGCGGCACGTTCGAGGCGCTGCAGACCCCCTGGCTGCACAACCAACACGCCCTCGCGTCGGCCCGGTCCATGGCCGACCTCCAGATGCTTGGCCTCGCGGCCCGCGACGCCCCGTTCGCGGCGACGGCGGTCGAGACGCTCCGCAGCCACCTCGGCGATTGGCGCGATCCCCTCACCATCGATCCTCTTTGGGTCGAGGCGCCGCGCCGCCTGGAGCTCTACGCACAGCTCGGCCTCGACCGCGGCCTCGCGGACTTCCCGGCTCCGGCCTTCGAACGGGGCCTTGGCCTCGCCGGGTTCCCTGGAGCCTCCGTCGATGACGCCGACGAAGCGGACGAAGGCGCCGCCGACGGGCTGGGCCCCGACCATGACCGCGCCCGGGAAGCCTTCCCGGTCCTGCAGCACTTCGAGGTCGCTGTCCGGCGCTTCATCGCCACGGCGATGAAGGCGGCATACGGCCCGGGCTGGGCCCAGACCCACGTGCCGGCGAACATGCGGGAGGCGTGGGAGCAGAAGCGGTCGGTCGCGGAGCGAGACGGCGCGCCGCCGCGGCCGCTGTCCGATTACGCGGACTTCACCGACCACAAGGCGATCATCGAGAGGGGCGAGAACTGGCGCACGGTGTTCAAGCCGGTGTTCGGCCGCGCCGAGGACGTGCGGGAATCCTTCCAGCGGCTCTTCCCGGTCCGTATCGCCACCATGCACGCCCATGGCCTCACCCAAGAGGATGTCCTGCTGCTGCGCGTCGAGACCGGGCGTATCCTGCGGGCGATCCGGCGCGCGGGCTGAACCGATCCGCCTTCAGGGACTGGTCAGCCGCGGCCGCACGACCTGCACCGTCACGCCGTCGAGCGTCACCTCGAACGCCGCTCCCGTCACCACCACCTCGACTTGAGAGTCAGTCAGCCTCACCAGGAGCGGCTCCGCCTCCGCACGATTGGTGATCGAGGCAGCCCGCTTGCTAAAGTCTGCTTCTGTAACGGGCCTCTCCGAGTCAATCCCTTGAGCGTTGTCGCCTCGCCGGAGGCTTGCTTCTGTCCGCAGTCGATCGGTGTCGCTGCTAGATGGTGTTGGCTGAGGATCCGCCGGCCGATCTCTAGTTGGGCGCAGTCGCCGGTGGCGCTGCTACAGACCTTGCGGCCTGGCGGGATCCGTCGTCCCGGCGAAGGGACTTCGCTCCGGAAGGAGATGGTGAGGACCCTCCCGAAGGTGTTTCGGCTGCTTTGGATCAGGCGGCCATCGGCGCGCTCCTGTGGGCGATGAAGGTGGTCTGGTCGCGCAGCATCCGGTGCAACGCGACGGAGAGCTTGCGGGCCAGCGCCACCTTGGCCTTGCGCATGCCGGCGCGGCGGGCGACGGCCAGCGCCCAGGTCTTCAGGTCCGAGCCCCTGACCCGGTGGGTCAGGATCACGTTCGCGGCCTCGTAGAGCATCGCCCTGACGCCGGCGTCGCCGATCTTGGAGATCCGCCCTGTGTAGTCCGTCTCGCCCGACTGATACTTCCGAGGCGTGAGGCCGAAGTGCGGACCGACAGCGCGGGAGGATCGGAAGCGCTCAGGTTCGTCCACGGCCGCCACGAAGGTCAGCGCGACCAGAGCGCCCACGCCGGGCGTGGTCATCAGCCGCCGTGTGCGCTCGTCGTCGCGGGCGACGATCCGCAGGCGACGTTCGAGACTGCGGAACTCCTCGGCGAGGACCTCTCGCGCCTTCAGCAGGGACGCGGCGATCACCTCCAGGACGGCGTGCCCTTCAACCAGGTCCCGCACGCGCGCGGCGTAGGTCCTGGGCGTGGTGGCGCCCACCTTCACTCCGAAGCCGCGCAGCACCCCGCGGATGCTCATCTCCACGTCGTGCAACTTGCCCTGCAGCAGCTTGCGCGCCGTCAGCAGGGCGCGGACCTCCTGCGCGGAGGCCGACTTGCAGTGGACCGGCCGGAACCAGCCAAGCCGCATAAGCTGAGCGATGCCGCGGGCGTCCTTCTTGTCGGTCTTCACGGGCATGGCCTTGAAGGCGTCGCGGACATGCCGGGTCTCCAGCAGCTCGACCGCCAGGCCGGCCCTGCCCATCGCCGCGTGCAGCCATTGCGACAGGGGTCCAGCTTCCAGACCGATCCGCTCCAAAGGAAAATCCAGCGCTGCGAACCAGGCGATCAGCGCCTCCGGCTCGCTGGCGACCTTGCTCTCGCGGACGATCCGGCCCTCGGCGTCCACCACACAGACGCTCGAGCTTTCCAACGACACGTCAATCCCGGCATAGTGCTTCATGGTCGTCTCTCAATGAGGCTTGGCGCAGGCCCACGGCCTGACGCCGTTGATGACACCATCATTCTGAGGGACGACCGCCTGACCTCAAGTGGGGCCGGCGGGGCCGCCCGTTACGCCATCTTTCGTTAACGTCGGGCTTATTAAAGCGAAGTGGCGCTGTCTTTAAGGCGTGTCAGGACAGGCTTCCGCGGCGCGTATCCAACAACCTGAACAGCGGGCGGCGCTCCTCCAGCCCGCCTGATGTTCATCGGGCGCCTGCCAGTCTGGAAGCCTGCGGCCGTCATGGTGCTGCAGTGCTCTTGAGAGGGTCGGGCGACGCCAGATTGGCCCGGTTTCACCGCCGAGCTTTCCGACCCGCGGCAGGTCTGGCGGATTCGGCTTTTCGCACAGGCCTCTCCAGGTGACGATATTTCGCGGCGCGTGAACCATATTCACGTTGCGCAGGCCGCGGTGATCCCCTACCTATCGTGATCGATTTTCACAAAGAACCCTGATGAGTGACGTTCCTACGCGGTCGGTGACGGATTTTCGCGGCCTGCCGCTTTCCGAGCGCGCCGCCCCGTCCGGCTACGCCGCCCTCATCGAGCGCTATGACCTTCCGGTCCCCGCGCCGCCCGTCCTGACCGCCATCGCCGAACGGCACCATCCCGTTTCCACCGATCGATGGCGGATGCTCACGCCGCGCCACGCCCCCGCCCCCACCCTCGGCGGTCACCTCGAGTTCGCCCTGAAGTGGGAAGGGGTCGATCTCGGCGTTCTTCACGCCCTCTTCCAGACCATCGACGCCGCCGACGTCGCGGCCATCGTCCGGGCCACGCCGACCGGCGCCTATGCGCGGCGGCTGTGGTTCCTATTCGAATGGCTGACCGGCCGCCGACTCGATCTGCCGGACGCCGGCAAGGTCCGCGCCGTGCCCGCGCTGTCGCCCGACCAGCAATTCGCCCTCGCCGACGGCGTCGCCTCCGCGCGCCATCGGGTGATCGACAACCTGCCCGGCACGCCCGCCTTCTGTCCGCTGATCCGCCGCACGCCGGCCTTGGAGCGGTTCGTCGCCAGAGGCCTGGACGGCCTGGCGCGCGAGGTCGTCGGCCGGACCCATCCGGACGTGCTCGCCCGCGCCGCGGCCTTCCTGCTGCTCAGCGACAGCCGTTCGTCCTTCTATATCGAAGGTGAACGGCCGTCCGCCCAGCGCGCCGCGCGCTGGGGCCAGGCGATCGGCGAGGCCGGCGCTCGTCCGCTAACCCTGGCCGAACTCGAACATCTGCAGCGGCTGGTCATCGGCGACGCCCGCTTCGTCCGGCTTGGACTGCGAGACGCCGGCGGCTTCGTCGGCGCCCACGACCGGGACACGGGCGAGCCGATCCCCGACCATGTCAGCGCCCGCGCGGACGATCTCCCAGATCTGATGGCGGGTCTGATCGCCTATGCGGAGCGCACGGCCGGACACCTCGATCCCGTCGCCGCCGCCGCCGCCATCGCCTTCGGCTTCGTCTATGTCCATCCGTTCGAGGATGGCAACGGCCGGCTGCACCGCTGGCTGATCCACCATGCGCTGGCGCGGGCCGGCTACAACCCGCCGGGCATGGTCTTCCCGGTTAGCGCCGCCATCCTGCGTGAAATCGACCAGTACCGGACGGTTCTGGAGTCCTATTCGCGGCCGCTGCTGCCTCTGATCGACTACCGCCCCACACCCGACGGCAATGTCGAGGTGCTCAATCCAACGGCCGCCTACTACCGCTATTTCGACGCCACGGCGCACGCCGAATTCCTCTACCGCTGTGTCGCCGAGACCGTAGACCACGACCTTCCCGGCGAAGTCGCCTACCTCCAGGCGTTCGACGGCTTCGCGGCGCGCGTGCAGGCCATCGTCGACATGCCGGATCGGACCATCGATCTGCTGCATCGCTTTCTGCGGCAGGGCGACGGGCGGCTGTCGCAGCGGGCCCGCCAGCGCGAGTTCGCAGCCCTCACGGACGAAGAGACGGCGGCGATCGAGCACCTCCACGCTGACATCTTCGAAGGCGAGGACCGGCCGCCGCCCGCCGCGCAGGACGACCGATGAGAGGAGCCGCCGGCGACATCCTCAAGCGATCTGGCCGCCCCTTGCTACCGCCCAGCTACGCCACCAGCGGGGACGCGACGTGGCCCGACCGCGGCGCCCGGGACCCCCGCCTATTGTAAGGGTGCTTATGCGCCGCAGCGCCTTTCCACCAAAGCGGAGCGCTTCGACAGATGGCCCACGTGTTCCTGGACATGACCCAGTCGCTGGACGGCTACACCTGCGGCCCCGATATCTCGGTGGAGCATCCCCTGGGCCGCGGCGGCGGCCCCTTGCACGCCTGGCTGTTCGGCGACGAGGCCGGCCCGCCCGACGATCTCGACCGCGAGATCGCCGGCGAGCTGTTCGCCGGCACGGGCGCCTTCCTGATCGGCCGGCGGACTTTCGATGTGGGGATCGGCGAATGGGGCGAGGACGGCGCCTTCGGCCGGCCCTGCTTCGTGGTCACCCATAGGCCCCGCGCCATGCTGACCGTGGGCCCTACCACCTTCGCCTTCGTCACCGACGGGATCGAGAGCGCGCTCGCCCAGGCGCGCGCCGCGGCGGGCGACCAGAACGTCTGCGTCATGGGCGGCGGCGAGCTCGCCGCCCAGTATCTGCGGGCCGGCCTGATCGACCAACTGCGCCTGCACCTGGCGCATCTGCTGCTGGGGCAGGGCGGACGCCTGTTCGACGGCGTCGGCGTGGGCGCCCTGCGGGCCACGCGCGCGGTTCAGACCCGGCTGGCCACCCACCTGCGCTTTGAGTTGAGGCCCTAGCAGGCTGTTGAAGAAGTCCGTGGCGGTGCAGGACTCGGCATGATTCACTCCCTTGAGCGAGGCTTGAGGGTTGAGGGTTGAGCATGCGGGGGTCTGACGAGCGGACGGGGTCGTTGTTCTCGTACGTGGACCTGGA
>NZ_JAUYOJ010000071.1 GCF_030697925.1 Phenylobacterium sp.
CTCGTCATAGTCGAAGGCGCCCGACATGTCGGCGACGCCAGCGGGGACGGTGGGTTCGGCGGAACGGGGCATGAACGCCAAGGTAGGATCGATCATGCCGCGATGCTAGCGCGCGATGATCCCAAACCTGTCAGCAGGGTGTCACGGAAGCGCCCTGCCAGATGCTCCCCTTCTGGGGGAGCTGTCAGCGGAGCTGACTGAGGGGGACTTTGACTCTTGTTTGTGGGCGTGAACCCCCTCCGTCACGTCGCCCAAAGAGGCGACGCGCCACCTCCCCCAAATCGCGCTGCGCGCTGGGGGAGGACCTAGCGCTTAGTTTCGGCCCGGCGTTCCAGGGCTTCGCACTTGACCGGCGTCACCACCGGCCAGGGTCCGGGGTCGGCGCCGATCCGACGGATGGCTTCATCCTCGGTGATCCCTTCGCGGGCGGCCAGCTGGGCGGCGGCGCGGTCGGCGAAGGCGCGGCCCGAGCGCATGGCCAGGTCGAAGCGGGCGCGGGCCTCAGGGTCGTCGCGGCGACGCAGGGCCAGACCATCCGTGCCCAGGGAGACATGGGCGGCGTCGCGGCCCCAGTCGCTGGCGAAGGCGGGGGTGGCGCGCAGGTAGCGCTGCATGGCGCAGGCCTGCTGCACCCGCCAACTGGCCGCGGGCGCGGCTTGAGCGGGCAGGGCCGCGCCGGCGAGAATCAGGACCAGGACCGTTTGTTTCAGCATCGGGCGAAACTAGCGGTCAGAAATACGGCGCCCCCGTGGCGGCGATCGCGACGACCGCGATCAGGACCGCCAGGGCGAAGGTGACGTGAAGCACGGCGAACTCCCCCAAGACTCGCTTCCTTGCGGTTACGAGTCTGGGGGAGCGCCCGGACGCACGCATGACCCAACCGGACTATGCCGGGAAGGCGAGGGCGCCCTTCGGTCCTCGCCCCGGCGGCGAGGACCCTGTCGCTATTTGTCGGCCGCCTTGCTGACGACCGTGCCGACCGCCGCGCCGGCGACAGCGCCGACCGGACCGCCGACCACCGCCCCCGTGGCGGCGCCCGTGGCGGCGCGCTGTTCCACATTGTGGCCGCAGGCGGCCAGGGTGAGGGCCAGGCCCGCGGCGGCGATCAAGGTCAGGGTCTTGCGCATAGGTTCAGCTCCAGAAGCTTCAAGCGTCGCAACGGGAACGGCGGGCTGCGACGGAGGTTCCGGAAGGCTCTCCGGGGTGCGCGTTAAGCTTAACCCACGGAAATATCTCATGCTGCAGCGCAATATAAGCTTGCGAATCGTGGCCAAGCCTGTCAAAAGCACATCAACTTCGCCGTAGCCTGCCACTCCACGTGTAATCGGACAGGCTCTGGTCACAACGCCGCCAGCATGAGCAGGGGCCTTGTGACGACGATGTCTGGGGGCGCGACCGCCCTCGTCACACGGGACTAGATTTCCTTTGCAATTCAGTATCAAGGCGCGCGCCGATCGGCGTGCGTCAATCAGCGCTGCTTTGATCGGCTCCGGCATCGGCCTTGCGCTCGGCGCGGCCTACATGGCCGGCGGCATGGCGCGCGCCGCGTCCGACCACGCCCGGGCCGAGCGCCTGGCCGAGGCGGCGGCCGGCGGCTTCTCCGAATCCGTGTTGCAGCGCGAAGCCGCCGCCATGGATCCGGGGGTGCTGCGCGTGGCCCGCCGCCACGACCCGTTCACCATGACAGAGGCCGCTGAGCGCGACCGCCAGAGCGCCGACCTGGTCGCCCGGCTGGACGCCGCCCCCGTCGCGGCCCAACCCCTCAAGCAGCGCGCGGCCTTCGTCCGTCCCGCCGCGCCGTTCCAGCCGTCCGGCGCGCTCAGCGCCTCCCGCGAACTCGAATGCCTGACCCAGGCGGTCTATTTCGAGGCCCGCGGCGAAACCCCGGCCGGCCAGGCGGCCGTCGCCCAGGTGGTGCTGAACCGCGTGCGCCACCGGGCCTTCCCCAACAGTGTATGCGGCGTGGTCTATCAAGGTGCGGCCCGCAGCCGGGGCTGCCAGTTCAGCTTCGCCTGCGACGGCTCCATGCGCCGGGGCCGCGAGGCCGGGGCCTGGCTCCGCGCCCAGCGGGTCGCGGCCAAGGCCCTGTCGGGCGTGGTCATGGCGAGCGTCGGCGACTCGACCCACTTCCACACCACCAACGTGGCGCCGAACTGGGGTCCGCGCATGCTGCGCACCGCCCAGGTGGGCCTGCACGTCTTCTATCGTTTCGGCCGCGACGCCGGGCGTTCCTATGCCGCGGGCCGCAAGGTTCCGGCGCCGGAGCTCATGGCCGAGCCGACCTATGCCAGCTTCACCTCCGCGCCGGGAATCCCCGCGCCGACCGAGATCGCCGGCGAACTGCGGCTGTCTTCGGCGGTGACCGTCGAGCCCAAGGCGGAGACACCCGCCGCCACGCCCGACACGGCCAAGGCCGAACCCGCCGCCGGCAAGGTGACCCCCACCAGCGCCCCGACCCCGCCCAAGCCGCAGGCCTCGACGCCGTCCTAAGGCGGCGGACATCCCTCAAGTTGCTCCCCCTCTGGGCTACCGGATGCACGGAAGTGATTCCCTGGGTTGAGCGGAGCTGATCCAAGGGTCCGATCTTTGGGGGGGTCGGATGGATTGGTTTGGGCCGGGGGATGCACGGAGGTCGGCGCGTGGGGCGTG
>NZ_JAUYOJ010000123.1 GCF_030697925.1 Phenylobacterium sp.
CCGAGACCCGCGCCTACCTCGCCAAGCTCACGCCGGTGGTGGGCCCGATGCGCGGCCGGGGTGTCATTCCCCAACGCCTCGACCTCACCGCCTGGACGCGATCGGCGCTGTTTCCGGACGTCTCGATCGCCGCCGCCGACAGCGGTCGAGATGTCGCCGATCTGCAATCGGACCGTCCTTCCTCCGTCCGATCCGACGCCCATCGCTCCGTCCCGGCCGTCGACTCCGCAGGCATTTTCGTCCGCCTTTCTCATCAAGCGACAGCGCCATGACCGTGATGGCCTGGCGGTGCGCGTCTTCGGGTTCCGGCGAACTCCGGCGTGGGATTGTGTCGGGAGCATCGAAAACGAAGGCCCGATTGCGAGATAAAAGCACCGCCGTCGGCAGGTGCTCTGGGGGTTGGCGGGATTGGGATTTCAGCGCCATCGCCTCAAATGGCCTGCTGGCGTTCCCGGGCAATTCATCAAATCTTTCAATGATTCTAGCGCCGTCGCCGCGCCATCGGCTCGCGAGCATCATCCGGTGAACGACTCCGATGATGACTTTCGGATTCGGCCGGGACGGGGACGTGACGGGGGGCGTCGCGTCGAGAGCTTCGTGGGCCAGGTCAAGCGCGCGACGATGAAGGCCGGCGGCCGGGGCGTGGGTCCGCCCAAACGCACCGGCGGCGGTTCGCGCTTCGGGCGGGGACGCGGGGCGGCCCTGGGCCGGGGCTTGCGGGCGAGGGCGCGGCGCGTGGTGGTCAAGGCCAGGATCGTGCGCCATGCCGGGTCACGGTTCCGCGCCGCGCCCCTGGCCCGCCACATCGGCTACCTCGAACGCGAAGGCGTCAGCCGCGACGGACAGCGGGCGCACATGTTCGACATCGGCGCCGAGCAAGCCGACGTCGCCGCGTTCGCCGAGCGGTGCGAGGGCGACCGCCACCATTTCCGGTTCATCGTCTCGCCCGAGGACGCCGGCGACATGGCCGACCTGCGCGCCTTCACCCGCGAGCTGATGGAGGACGCCGAGCGGGACCTCGGCACAAGGCTCGACTGGGTGGCGGTGGATCATTGGAACACCGACAATCCCCACGTCCATGTCCTGGTCCGCGGCCGGGCCGACGGCGATGAGGACCTGGTGATCGGCCGCGACTACATCAGCCGGGGCTTGCGGGCCCGCGCCGAGGAGCGCGTCACCATCGAGCTGGGTCCGCGCAGCGAGCGAGAGATCGAAGCGGCGCTTCAACGCGATGTCGCGGCCGAGCGGTGGACGGGCCTCGACCGCGCGCTGCAGGCCGCGGCCGATGCGGGCGGCGGCCTGGTCGATCTGCGGCCGCACATGCCCGCCCCCGATCCCGAACTGCGCCGCCTGATGGTCGGTCGCGCCATGACCCTCGAGCGCCTGGGGCTGGCCGATCCAACCGGCGTGGCGCGCTGGAGCCTCAAGCCCGGGTTGGAGGAAACCCTGCGTGAGCTGTCGATCCGTGGCGACATCTTCAAGACCCTGCATCGGGCGATGGGGCAGGCGGGGCGGACGGCCGATCCGGCCGGGTTCGCGGTGCACGATGAGGATGTGCGCGATCCGGTCCTGGGCCGGCTGGTCGAGCGCGGCCTGCATGACGAGCTGGCCGGCAGCGCCTACGCCGTGATCGAGGGCGTCGACGGCCGCAGTCACCATCTGCGCTTCGGCGATCTTGAGATGACCGGCGATGCAAAGCCCGGCGCGATCGTGGAGCTTCGGTCCTGGGAGGACATCCAGGGCCGTACGCGCCAGGCGCTCGCCGTGCGATCCGACCTGCCGGTGGAGGCGCAGGTCCAGGCGCCCGGCGCCACCTGGCTGGATCGCCAGCTCGTCGCCCGCGATCCCGTCGAGACGGGTGGGGGATTCGGGGCCGATGTTCGCGACGCCCTCCAGCGTCGCACCGAGCATCTGATCGACCAGGGGCTGGCGCGGCGTCAGGGTGGGCAGGTGGTCTTCGCTCGCGATCTCCTGAGCGCCCTGCGGACCCGTGAACTCGCCGCCGTCACCACCAACCTCGCCGACGACACCGGCCTTGCGCACCGCCCGTCTGCGCCGGGTGAATTCGTAGCGGGAACCTATCGTCGGCGCCTGGACCTGGCCTCGGGCCGCTTCGCGATGATCGACGACGGATTGGGCTTCCAGCTCGTGCCCTGGCGGCCGGCGCTCGAGGCCCATCTGGGGCGTCATGTCTCGGGGTCGATGACGCCCGGTGGCGGCATCGACTGGAGCCTCGGCCGCCGCCGGGGCTTAGGGCTTTGAGCGGGGCAGGGAAAGGTTGGGCTCCCGCGTCAGATCGGCCAGGAGCATGGCCACCATCGGCCGCCTGGGCGGATTCTCCCAGCACAGGAGCGTAACCCTGCCCAAGATCGGCCAACCGGATGATCTCAGTCGTCGTCTTCGGCCTTGTCAGGCGGCTTCCGCTTGGTCGGCACGCCGACATTCGGTGACTTCTGATGCAGGAACTTCTCGGCCCAATCCGCCTGGCTGCGAATTTCGGTGGCCAGCCCCTGGAACAGGTTCGAGAAGGCCGCGACCAGCGTCGTCGTTTCCAGCCGCTGGATTTCCGGCCCCTGTTCGGTGGTGAACTCCTGCAAGGCGATCGCCATGGCGATCATCATCTTGTTGTTGGCGCAGTACGCCGCCAGCTCCGGCATGCCGAGGAACACGGCGGCCAGGATCGCGTAGGGGTCGCTGTCGGTCGCCTGCGCGAACCGAAAGACCAGATCCACGCTCAGCCGTCCGCCGCCTGCCTCGAAGTGCAGGTACGAGCGCGGCGGGAGGCCCATGGCGGCGGCGATCTGACGTGTCGTCATCGACCGAGTTTGTCGCACCGCGCGCAGAGCGAGCGATAGGAGTTGGCTTCGCCTGCGGCTTTCCGGATCACTGGAAGACATACCACCCACACGCCCGATCTCTACCCATACGTGTCGCCAAACTGTCGCGGTTCAAGAGGCCGATCAACGTTTCAGGCCGGATGCCACGGCGGCCCGCGTCCCCACGGTTCTCGGCAGTGAAGAGGAAGATATGTAATGTATAAGGAAATTCTGAATTAGGAAAAGAGACGCAAAAATCTTGCGCGGTGACGCAAATAGTTTGCGCAGAGACGCGAATATATTGTTCGACAACTATCAATTGCAACTTTTGTTTGAACTGTGTATCTGTGCGACGAGGAACAGGTGGAGCATAGCGGCGCGACCGCTTGCCAATAGTGGAGCGCTTTCTTGCCGAGCACGCCTTCACTCAACAGCCAAGATCCGTTCCGCATGGCGCTGGGAAAGCTGCGCGGGCAGTTGCGGGATGGCGACTACGTGCTGGGCGAGCCGCTCCCCATCGTCGATCTGGCGCGTGGCATGGGGCTCAGCGCGACGCCCATTCGCGAAGCGCTGGCGCGCTTGGCTGGGGAAGGGCTGATCGAGGATCGCCGGGGCCGGGGCTATTTCGCCTGGCGGTTCGACGTGGCCGACCTCGTTGAACTCTACGCCCTGAATCTGTTGCACCTGAAGGGCGCCCTGGACATCGCATTGGCGCGCAAGGCTGTCGGCGGCTCGCCGCGGGAACTGGCGCGGGAGGCCATGGACGCCATGCTGGCGGGCCTCGGCCGAGCTCAGGGCTTGGCCGCGTTTTCGGAGCACCTGTTCGACCGCGTGATTGCGGAGGGCGGCAACCGGGCCCTGATGGGCGCCTATCGGGCGATATCCGACCGCCTGGGTCCGGCGCGCCGCGTCGAGGCCGAGGTGATCGAGGGCATGGCCGATGAAGTCGCCAACCTCGCCGCATTGTTCGACGCGGCGGATCGGACCGGTCTGCGCGACGCCCTGCGCGGCTTTCATGGCCGAAGGCGCGAAGAGGCTGGAAGCATTGTCGACGCCATGCGCGCCCGACACGTATTCCAGTGAACTATCCGCTCAATATAGTTTCAATATACGAATCTCCGTGAGCTGCTGATCCCGCCGCAACCCAGCGGTGTTTTCTCAAAGCATGGAGACTATGATGCCCAAGATGCGCAAGTTCGGTCTCATCCGGCTCGGCGGCGCCAAGCGCCTGACCAAGGGCGACGATGGCGTGGGCCTGGAGATCGCGACCTTCCACCGCGAAGAAGGCTGAAGTCCGACGTCGTGAGGCGCCGGGCGGGGTCCGCCCGGCGCCGCTCATCGGATGGAACGGCATGCAGACCATCGTGCGGCGCCTGGCGCCTCGAACCCATCTCGCTTTCGTCGGCCCAGACCTCGTGGTCCTGGATGTCGAGGACAACGCCTATTTCTGCTTGCCCGGCGCGGTCGGGTCGATCCGCCAGCTGGACGGAGATGAGGTGGCTTTCGAAGACGTCGATCTGGCCGAGCAGTTCGCCGCCGCCGGCTTTCTGTCGTCGCCGCCCGCCCAGCCTCAGAGAACCCGGCGCCTTCCGGATCGGCCGTGCGCCGATCTACAGGCTCTGCCCGTCGCCGCGATCGAGCGCCGTGCGATGGCGGACATGGCGGGGGCCTTCGCGGGGATGCTGCGCCACTACTACGGCAGGCGCTTTTCTCACCTCATCGGCGAAGCCGCGCGGGGCAGGCTTGATACGGGCGCGGCGGATCGGCCTCCATCCACGGCGCTAACGGCGCGAGTGGCCACCTTCGCGCGCCTCCTGCCTTGGACGCCGTTTCAGGGCGAATGCCTCTTTCGATCCTTCATGCTCCTGCGGTTCCTGCGTTCGGCCGGCCACGACGCACGTTGGGTCTTCGGCGTCCGCACCTGGCCGTTCCAGGCGCACTGCTGGCTCCAGGCCGGCGGAACGGCCCTTGATGACGCCGCCGAACGCGTGGCGCCGTTCACGCCGATCCTCGCGGTCTGAGACCCGGCCGTGGCCAACTACATCGCTCTGTCCTGGCCGCCCGAACGTGAAGCCGCGCAGGCGCGCGTCGACCAACTCCTTGAGGATCGGGTCATGCGCCGCGACTGGCGGCCGGCCGAACAGCGGGAAGGCTTCTGCATCCTCGTGGAGGCCGCGAGGCCCCTCCCGATCCGCCGTTTCGTCGATGACAGCGCCCGCATTCTCGGCGATCTCTTCGAGCGTCCGACCGGCCAAACAGCGCCGGATATTCTACCCAGCGGCGCCTGGCGGCTGCTCGGCGCTGAAGCCCGCTGCGCGCATTTTTCGGCCGCGTATTGGGGCCGCTACGTGGTGGTCCAGCCCGATCCCGCTGGCGGGATCGCGGTGTTCCGAGACCCGTCCGGCGCGTTGGATTGCCTGACTTGGCAAGCCGACGGGATCACGATCGCGGCGTCGTCCCTGCCCGACTGGCTGCTGTCGGCTTTGCCGCCGCACCTTGACCTGAACTGGCGCGCCATCGCCGCCTTCCTGGCCGACCCCGCCACCCTCGGGGCGCGTCTGGGACTGGATGGCGTCGCCGCGGTCCTTCCGGGGACCCTGCACGGGCCGGTCGCCGGACGCGCGGCGCTGGCGATCTGGCGGCCGGCCGCCTTCGTCCGCGCGACCGCGCCCTGTTACGCCGAGGCCAAGACCCTCCTGGCGCGGACGGTGGATGCGTGTGTGGCCGCCTATGCCGCGTCCGGCGCGCCCCTGTTGGCTGAGGTCTCCGGCGGCCTCGATTCCTCGATCGTGGCCTCGGCCCTGGCGCGGACGCCCGACGCGGCGGTCGTCCAGTGGATGAACTTCCACGTGGCGGACCCTCAGGGCGACGAGCGCCGCTATGCGCGGGCCCTCGCCGATCGCCTGGCAGTACCGCTCACGGAGATCGCCAAGCCGGAGCTGGCCTTGACCCGCGAGGCGCTGGACGACCAGGTCGTCGGCGTCCGGCCGAGCCTCAATGGCCTGGACCGGCACTATGACACCGACATCGCCGACCGGTGCGCCGCCTTGGGGGTGCGATCCATCCTCACCGGGCAGGGCGGCGACATGATCTTCTTCCAGGCGCCGACGCCGCTGGTCGCGGCCGATGTCTGGCGCCGCCGCGCCGGCCGACGGGAGGCCATCGAAGACGTCGCGCGCTGGACCCGGCGGTCGGTCTGGTCGGTCTTGTGGGCGGCGAGCCTCGCCTCCGTGGGGGTGGGCCACCGGCGGAGGCGGCCATCTCCGGCCTTCATGACGCCGCAAGGTGTCGCCCTCGCCACCGGCGTCGCCCTTCATCCGTGGCTTGAGGATCTGAGGGGCGTCTCGCCCGCCAAGCGGCTGCAGATCCGGGGCCTGGCCAATGCCCAGGGGTTCTTCGGCGACTGCCAGCGCGCCCGGCAGGCCGAGCTCATCCACCCCCTGCTCTCTCAGCCGATCGTCGAGCTCTGTCTGGCCATTCCCGCGATCGACCTCACACGCGGCGGTCATGGCCGGGCGCTCGCCCGCGAGGCCTTCGCCGATCGCCTGCCGGACCTTGTCACCCAGCGGCGGTCGAAGGGCGACCTGACAGCCTATTACGGGCGCATGCTGGGGCGAAGCCTCGACGTCCTGCGGCCCTATCTTCTGGAGGGCCGCCTGGCGCAGGCGGGGCTTATCGACCGTGATGCGCTGGGAGAGATGCTGACCGAGACGCACCTGATCTGGCGCGGCGGCTATCCTGATCTTTTGCGATTGCTCGCCGTGGAAATCTGGCTGCGACACTGGGCGAGGCGCATCGGCGATCTCGCATCCCACCGTCATTGACCGGCGGCCGGCGCGTTCAGGGTCCGATCCAACCAGTCGAACACCTCGGCGTAGAGGGCGCGGATGTTGGCGGGGCTCGAGGGTATGTGGCCCTCGCCCCAGAGGGTCATCAGGACCGCGTCCTTGTCCTGCCGATAGAGCGCCGCGAACATCTCCTCGCCCTGGGCGAGGGTCACGAAATCCTGGTCGCCATAGATCAGGAACACAGGTGTCCTGATCCGGTCGGCGGCCAGCACGGGGCTGTTGCGGACGTAGCGATCGGGATCGCGCCACGGCGGGGAGCCGAGGCTGGCCTGGCCGCTTTCGGCCCACCCCATGTGCAGCGTGGTCGGATACCCCTCCTCGGACGCCATCCGATAGAAGGGCGGGACCGAGCCCCAGCCGCTGATCAGGTCCGCCTTGGCGGCCTGGGCGATGATCGCCCTGAACCGCGTGGTCTGGGTCGCGGTGACAAGCGCGGCGTAGCCGCCGAAGCTATGGCCCCAGAGCGCCAGCCGGTCGCGATCGACCAGGCCCCGATCGGTCGCCACGTCGACGATCTTGAGGATCTGGTCGGCCAGGTCCGCGGCCGGCTCGCCGGCGGCGCGGTCGCGCGGCAGGCTCGGGACCAGCACGGCGTAGCCGTGGGCCGCGAGGAGCTGGGCGTTGGGCGTGAAGCTGGGAACGCCGGCCGCATAGCGCAGGGGCGGGCGCAGATGGATCGAGCCGGGATAGGGCAGGACGACGAGCGGCGGCCGCGATCCTGGTGGGCGGTTCGGCGGCAGATAGAGCCAACTCTTGAGGGCCTGTCCGTTGGGCCCGATATGGTCGAGCTCTCGGATCTCGGCGCCGTCGACCTCGGCGAGCGCCGCATTGACGGTGAGCACTGGGAGCGGCGATCCGGATCGCATCAGAACAAGCTGCTGCACGCCGTGGCCATCGCGCGTGCGGACCACCAGGCGGTCATCCCCAAGCGCGACCGCCGCCGCGCCATCGGCGATGCGGAACGAGGCCGGCGTTGTGTCCGCTGCGACGCGCTCGACAGCGTCCGGCGCCGAGGTCAGCAGCCAGCCGCGGCGCGGCGGTGCGTTGACGACGAACCGTTCGCCGAGACCCAGGGCTCCAAACGTCTGCGCTCGCCGACCGCGGCCGTTGGTCAGTCGCCGTGCGCCTCCCGTGGGGTTGACCTGCCAGGCCGCGCCGTCGGCGACCAGCAGAAGCGCGTTCGTGTCGATGGCCGAGAGGGTCGGCGGCGCTTCCGGCAGGCGCTCGGTGAGATTGGTCGCGCTCGCGCCGCCGAGTCGGAACCAGTCGGCGCGTCCCTTCGACCCGGAGCGCCGCCCATAAACGACCGGCTGGGCGCCCAGCCAATCGGCTCGGACGATGGCGATGCCTTCGGCCGTGTAGGCAATGTCCGGCTGCACGACGCCTCGGCCCACGGACGAAATCCGGCTGGTCGCGGCTTCGATCGTGAGGAGCCGACCCGCCGACCAAGCCTGGCCGCGGTCGCGCGCGAACACGAGCAGGGCGTCGCCGGCTGGCGACCAGGCCAGCAGATGGGTGAGCACGTCGCAAGTCTCGCAGGGCGTGCGGATGGCGCCCGTCGCGAGATCGACGATGGTGAGGGCGCGCCGATGCGCCGGCGTACCCACCCGGACCGCCTCGTCCGCCTTGGGCTGCAGCGGCTCGGCCTCCGCAACGGCGGCGACATAGCGGCCGGTCGACGACAGCTCGAGATCGAAGAAACCGCCCTCGGCCAGGGTCCGAACCGCCCCGCTGCGAAGATCGACCTTGAGCAGCCGGCGCGGCGCGGCAGGCCGGCGATGGTCGAGGAACCGGCCGCTGCCAGCCAGGGTGACGGCCGCCACGCGCCCCTCGGCCGCTTGCCGCCAAAGGTCCGGAAGGCGCGCCGTCGCCTGCCAGCCAGTGCGCAGGTGAAGCGGGACCGTGCCGGTCGGAAGGGCGATCAGGACGAGCTCGGTCTCGGAGCGCCACTGGACGGTTCGCCCATAGAGGGCCTGTTCGGTGGGAAGGCCGAGCCAACGGACCTGGCGGGTGACGAGATCGACCACGCCGGTGTCCCAGGCCCGGTCGCGGAACCGATAGACGACCATGGATCGCCCCCGCGGTGAGAAGGGGCCGGCGACATAGCCCGCGCCGGCCTCCGGTATGATCAGAGGCTGCGCCAGGTCCGGGTGATCGAGGTCGACAATCTGCAGCCGGCCCAGAGCCGGCTGCCGATAGCCGTCGAAATCGAAGCTCGGCGCGGTGTCATGGGCCGCGAGCGTTTCGGCCACCAGCCACCGGCCCCCCGGCGCGATCGCCGCCTGGCCGAGATCCTCCAGTTTCAGGAGATCGTCAAGCGAGAGCGGCCGGGCGGCGGCCGGCCCGCATGACAGGGCCAGGCACAAGGCCGCGATCTGCGGCAGCCGGCGTCTGGAACGGGTGCGCATCCGAGGTCTGCCTGGACCGTCAGGTCACCAGCGTTTCGTCAGTTGCAGCGAGGCGAACCGACCGATCGGATCGGCGTTGGCCGGGTCGTAACCGACCCCCTGCGGGGCGTCGTAGAACGGCGGCGCGCGATCGATCAGGTTCTGCACCGAGAGCGCCAGCAGCAGGCCCCGCGCCGGTCCCGCCGTCGGCCGCCAGCGCAGTTGCAGGTCCGCCGTGGTCCACGAGCCCACCCGGCGGCCGGCGCTGTCGTGGTAGTCGTCGACATAGTTGACGCCGAGCGTCGCGCCGAAGGAGCCGCGGGTCCAACTCGCCGAGCCCTGGGCGCGTAGATCGACGGGCTGCCCCGCCATGTCCACGAACTGGGTCCACGGCCCGTCCGGGGTGACCTGGCGCTTGTAGTCGATCAGATAGGTCGCGTTGGCCGCCAGATCGAAACGATCGGCGCCCACGTCGAAGCCATAGGACGCGGCCAGGTCGACGCCGCGGACGTGGAAGCCGCCGGTGTTGACGAAGCGGACGTCCACGATCGCCGTATAGGCGTTCGCCGGAAACAGGCCGGCGCTCGACGAGGTCGATTGCGCCAGCAGCGCCGTCACGCGCGCCAGATCGGTGGGATTGTTCGGGTCGACCGCGTGGACGAACGGCGCATAGATCGGGTTGCCGAGGACGTTGTAGATGTCGTCGCTGACCGGCTGGGCGATCTGGTCGGTGAACTTGATGTCGAACCCGCCGGCGCTGAGCCGCAGGCCGGGGATCGACTTCGGCGCGATCTCCACGCCGGCCGTCCACGACCTGGCCGATTCCGGCTCCAGGTCCAGATTGCCGCCGACCTGGAGGAGGACCAGCTTCTGCGCCCCGCCCTGGGGCAGGAAGCCCGGCCCCGCGTCCTGAACTTCATAGACCTCCGACAGGGCGGGGGCGCGGAACGAGGTTCCGTAGCTGGTGCGGACCGTCACCCCGGCGGTGGGCGACCAGATGAGGCCGACCTTCGGATTACGGGTCGTCCCGACATCGTCGTAGCGCTCGATGCGGCCGGCGATCGACGCTTCGAGACGTTCGATCCCTGGAACCGCGTTGTCCGGACCGACGATCGGAACGCGAAGCTCGAGAAAGGCCGCGCTGACAGTGCGCTCATAAGGCCCCGAGGTCTGCATGAGCGGAGAAGACCTTGAGGTCAGGCCCACGCTGCTGGTTTCGAAGCGTTCACGGCGAACCTGGACGCCGACAGCCGCCTTCATGTCCCCGCCGGGCAGGGTCAGGACGACGCCGTCCGCCTTGGCGTTGGCCGAGGCGACCTGGCTGTGATTGCGCGACGCCACATAGCCGCTGCCGACGAAGTCGAGCACGGCGCGGGAATTGGCGGCCCCATCGCCGTAGGGGTTGAAGTAGCCGTCGCGCGCCGCGCTGAAGCTGGTCGCCGGGTCGTCGGCGATGGTCCCCAACGCCTCCTGCAGGAAGCGCGTATTGAGCCGATGGGTGCTGGAGCGCCGGCCCGTCTCCTCGGCATAGGCGCCATAGGCCTCGGCGCGCCAGCTCTTGCCGAGATCGGCGGTGAGGCCCGCCGAGGTTCCTAGGCTCTCGGAACTGCCGGTCGAACGCAGCGGTCCCAGCTCGTCAGTGAAGGAATAGGCGATCTGGTTGGACGTCGCGCCATTGGGCGAGACGAAGAAGGGGTTGTTGCGGTTGACGGTGATGAGGGCGACGGACCCCGGCAGCGCATAGGCGAATTTCCGCCGGCTGTAGCGGGCGTCCGCCGTCAGTTCGATGCGCTCGCCCAGCGCCTGGCCGAAGTTCACATAGATGCTGTTGCGTTCCTGCTCCGGCAGGATGTCGGCCTGGTCGCGCTGGTTTTCGAGATTGACCTCACCCGCCAGGAAGCTCGCGGGCGTCAGCCCCGTTCCGGTCTGGCCGGTCGGGATCGCCCATGTCGGGACATAGGCCGAGGTCGCCGCATCCAGCCGCATCACATTGCCGGGGTGGCTGTAGAACTGTCTGCGGTCGGTTCCGCCCCGCGACCGCAGATCGGCGTTGGCGGTGAAGCCCCGCTCGCCGCCCGCCAAGGCGTCCCGGTGATAATACTCATACGACAGGAGCGCGTGCCCGCTGGACCAGGTCTTGCCGATCGTCTGGCCGACCTGGCGTTCCTGGGCCACGCCGCCCGACGCCAGGCCGAACCGGGCTCGCGTCTCGGCGCCCTCGAAGTCGCGCCGCAGGATGATGTTCACCACCCCGCCCACCGCGTCGGAGCCATAGAGGGCCGAGGCGCCGTCGAGGAGAACCTCCACACGCTCGACGGCCGCCGTCGGAATGGCCGAGACGTCGGCGAAGTCGCCCTTGAGGCCGGTTCCGGCCATGCGGCGGCCATCGACGAGGACGAGGGTGGCGGAGGTCCCCAGGCCACGCAGGTTGACGCCGGTCGAGGCGACGGCGTTGGTTCCGAGACGATCGGAGCCGACCAGGAAGGTGTC
>NZ_JAUYOJ010000089.1 GCF_030697925.1 Phenylobacterium sp.
GTTGAATCCCCTCGACCTGGATAACCAGGTGGGCGCCGTTTTGCCCGGTCCCACGGGACCGGCCAGGGACAGCTCCCTTAGAGTGAATTAAGGTCGCTGGGAAAATTTGCCTTCGACGAGAGCCGCAGCAGGCCCGCCACCTGGCAAGATAGGCCTTCCCCGCCAAGTTCTCAAGGTAAGCCTCCCAGACGCCCGATTAGATAGGGGGGCTTGCCCGTTTGCGACCACATTCCTATGCGTTTCCTCCGCCCCCTTGCTAAGGCATCGGAGCGGCGGCCCAGGATGGAGTACGAAAACATGACCGCGACGCCCACCAGCGGCGGGTCCTGGCGACCGCAGACCCACCTGAAGCCGCGGATCGTGGTGATCGGCGTGGGCGGCGCCGGGGTCAACGCGGTCGACAACATGATCACCGCGGGTCTGCAGGGCGTGGACTTCGTGGTCGCCAACACCGACGCCCAGCAGCTTTCGCTCTCCAAGGCCGACCAGCGCGTCCAGCTCGGCGTGCGCACCACCCAGGGCCTGGGCGCCGGCGCCAGCCCCGGCGCGGGCCTGGCGGCGGCCGAGGAGTCGGTGGACGAGATCGTCCGCCACCTGGAAAGCGCTGACATGGTGTTCATCACCGCCGGCATGGGCGGTGGCACCGGCACCGGGGCGGCGCCCTTCGTCGCCAGGTGCGCCCGCGAGCGCGGCATCCTCACCGTGGCGGTGGTCTCCAAGCCCTTCCGCTTCGAGGGCCGCCACCGGATGCGCATGGCCGACGCGGGCCTGGCCGAACTGCAGCGCTATGTGGACACCTCCATCGTGGTGCCCAACCAGAACCTGTTTAGGGTCGCCACCGAACAGACCACCTTCGCCGACGCCTTCACCCTGGCCGACCAGGTGCTGCACGCCGGCGTGCGCTCGATCACCGACCTGATGGTGCTGCCGGGCCTGATCAATCTCGACTTCGCCGACGTGCTCTCGGTCATGGGCGGCATGGGCAACGCCATGATGGGCACCGGCGAGGCGACCGGCGACGGCCGCGCGCGCATGGCCGCCCAGAACGCCATCGCCAATCCCCTGCTGGACGAGACCTCGCTCGCGGGCGCCAAGGCGGTGCTGGTCAACGTCACCGGCGGGAACGACATGACCCTGCTGGAGGTCGACGAGGCGGCCAACGCCATCTCCGAGCAGGTCGACCCCGACGCCAACATCATCTTCGGCGCCGCCCTGGACCAGGCGCTGGAAGGCAAGCTGCGGGTCTCGGTGGTGGCCACCGGCATGAACGGCGCCGAGGTGCCCCCGGAGAAGCCGGCGTTCGGAGAGCCGGCGGCGTCAGACCTGGGGCGCACCAAGCCGTTCTGGGATCGGTAGATTCCCACATAATTCCGTTCATCCCCGCGAAATCGGGGATGAACGGAGTGGGGCGCCCCTACTCCGCCGCCAGCTTCTCGATGCGTTTGGCCGCGTTTTCCAGGGCGCCCACCACCCGGCTCTCGGCGCGGGCGTGATCGGACTGGGCGCGGGCCAGTTCGGCCTGGGCGGCGCCCAGGCGGGTCTTCAGGTCCATCAGCTCATCGGCCAGCAGCAGCGAGCCCATGAGGAAGAGCCGCGTCTCACCCAACTGCCCCATGTCCTGCGACACCTGGCGGACCTGGCGATCGAAGATCCGCGCCAGCTCCATCAGATGGTTCTCCTGGCCGTCCTCGCAGCCCACCGCATAGGGGCGGCCATTCACGTTGATATTGATCTGGGCCATGGCTCAGGCCTCCTCGGTCTCTTCGGCGGGGGCGGCGTGCAGGGCGGTCTTGATCTCGGCGATCGCGCGGCCTAGCGCCGCAGAGGCCTCGGCCCCGGCCGCCTCCAGTTCCTTCTCCCGCGCCCGGGCCTCATCGAGCTCGGCGACGAGCTTGGCGTCGCCTTGTTCGAACAGGCCGCCCTTCGCGCCGCCGCCCTTGCCCAGGCGTTGCTCCAGTTGGGACAGCGCCCGGTCCAACCGCTTCACGGCCTGGTCGAGGGCGTTCTCGCCCGCCGGCTCCCGCATGATTCCAAGCTCCGAAAGTGTGACCGTTAATCTATAGACCCGCCCGGGCGCGCGCCGAAACCCGCTGTGTGAACCCTGGGTTCCTTGACCCTTCAGGCCTCGCGTGCGACCCCGCGCGCAATCGCGCCCAGACTCGTCTCAAGACTCACCCCCGGAAGAAATTAATGTCCGCATCGCTCCAGACCATGGCCGACGCCATCCGCGTGCTTTCGATGGACGCGGTCCACAAGGCCAAGTCCGGTCACCAGGGCATGCCGATGGGCATGGCCGACGTGGCCACGGTGCTCTGGACCAAGTTCCTGAAGTACGACGCGACCAAGCCCGACTGGGCCGATCGCGACCGGTTCGTGCTGTCGGCGGGCCACGGCTCGATGCTGATCTACGCCCTGCTGCACCTGACCGGCTTCAAGGCCGTGACCATGGATCAGATCCGCGACTTCCGTCAGTGGGGCTCCAACACCGCCGGCCACCCGGAATACGGCCACACGCCCGGCATCGAGACCACCACCGGGCCCCTTGGACAGGGCCTGGCCACCGCGGTCGGCATGGCCATGGCCGAGCGCCACCTCAACTCGCGCTTCAGTGACGAGGTGGTCGACCACCGCACCTGGGTGATCGCCGGCGACGGCTGCCTGATGGAGGGTGTCAGCCATGAGGCCGCCTCCATCGCCGGGCGCTTCAAGCTGGCCAAGCTCACCGTCCTGTTCGACGACAACAACACCACCATCGACGGCGAGGCGACCATCTCCGAGACCGGCGACCAGCTCGCCCGCTTCAAGGCCTATGGCTGGGCGGTGAAGGAGGTCGACGGCCACCACTTCGGCAAGATCGCCGCGGCGATGAAATGGGCCACGCGGCAGAACCGCCCGACCCTGATCGCTTGCAAGACCAAGATCTCCAAGGGCGCGGGCCGCAAGGAAGGCGACCCCCACAGCCACGGCTACACCCTGTTCGACGACGAGATCGCCGACGCCCGCCTGGCCATGGGCTGGACGCACCCGCCCTTCGTGGTGCCGGACGAGGTGCTGAAGCCCTGGCGTTCGGCTGGGAAGAAGGGCGGCAAGGCCCGCAAGCACTGGCAGGCCAAGCTCGACAAATCCCCGCTGAAGTCCGAGTTCGAACGGGCCATGCGCGGCGACTTGCCGGCCGGCGCGGTCGCCGAACTCGACGCCTACATGGCCGAGGCGGCCGCCTCCAAGCCGGCCGCCGCCACTCGCCAGCACTCCGGCTCGGCTCTGGAGCGCCTGGTCCCACACATCCCGGAGATGGTCGGCGGCTCGGCCGACCTGACCGGCTCGAACAACACCTATGTGAAGGGGACCAAGGCCTTCGACCTGCCCGACTATTCCGGCCGCTACGTCCACTACGGCGTGCGCGAGCACGGCATGGCCGCGGCGATGAACGGCTTGGCCCTGCACGGCGGGGTGATCCCGTTCTCCGGGACGTTCCTCGTCTTCTCCGACTACAGCCGCCCGGCCATCCGCCTGGGGGCGCTGATGGGAATCCGCGTGGTCCACGTCATGACCCACGACTCCATCGGGGTCGGCGAGGACGGCCCCACCCACCAGCCGGTGGAGCATGTGGGCTCACTGCGGATGATCCCCAACCTCAACGTCTACCGCCCCGCCGACGCGGTGGAGGCGGCCGAGTGCTGGAAGCTGGCGCTGTCCACCAAGGCCACGCCTTCGATCATGGCCCTGTCGCGCCAGAAGGTCCCGGCGGTGCGCGACAGCGCCACCGAGAACCTTTCGGCCAAGGGCGCCTATGAGCTCAGCCCCGCCAGCGGTCCGGCCCAGGTGACCCTCTTCGCCTCGGGCACCGAAGTTTCGGTTGCGGTCGGCGCCCAGAAGGCGCTGGAAGCCGAAGGCATCGCCACCCGCGTCGTCTCCACGCCGTGCTGGGAGCTGTTCTTCGCCCAGCCGGCCACCTATCGGAAATCCGTGATCGGCGACGCCAAGGTCCGGGTCGCCGTCGAGGCCCAGGTGGGCTTCGGCTGGGAGCGGTTCATCGGCGAGGACGGGGTCTTCGTGGGCATGACAGGCTTCGGCGCCAGCGCTCCGGCCGAGGTGCTCTACAAGCAGTTCGGCATCACCGCCGAGGCCGTGGCCGCCGCCGCCAAGGCCAAGCTGGGTTGACCGCCATGCGCCTTGGCACGCCGCTCTCGCCCACCGCCATTAAGGTCATGCTGCTGGGCTCGGGCGAGCTCGGCAAGGAGGTGGCCATCGAGCTGCAGCGGCTGGGCTGCGAGGTGATCGCCGTCGACCGCTACGCCGACGCCCCGGCCCACCAGGTGGCCCACCGCAGCCACGTCATCGCCATGACCGACGCCAAGGCCCTGCGCGCCCTGATCGAGCTGGAACGCCCGCACCTGATTGTGCCGGAGATCGAGGCCATCGCCACCGACGAGCTGGTGCGCATCGAGGCCGAGGGCCTGGCCACGGTCATCCCCACCGCCCGCGCCGCCCAGCTGACCATGAACCGCGAGGGCATCCGCCGGCTGGCCGCCGAGACCCTAAACCTGCCCACCTCGCCCTACGCCTTCGCCGCCAGCGAGGCGGAACTGGCGGCAGGCGCCAAGGCCACCGGCTTCCCCTGTTTCGTGAAGCCGGTGATGTCGTCCTCCGGCAAGGGCCAGTCCTATGTGGAAGGCCCCGAGGGGATCGCCGCGGCCTGGCGCTACGCCCTGGAGGCCGGTCGGGTCGAACAGGCCCTAGTGATCGTCGAGGGGAAGATCGACTTCGAGTTCGAGATCACCCTGCTGACCGTCCGCTCCAGGGGGCGTGGCGGCGAGACCCTCACCAGCTTCTGCGCCCCCGTCGGCCACCGTCAGGTGAAGGGCGACTATGTGGAGAGCTGGCAGCCCCAGGCGATGAGCGCCGTGGCGCTGGACCGCGCCCGGGAAGTCGCCGCCGCCGTCACCGGCGAACTGGGCGGGCTTGGCCTGTTCGGGGTCGAGCTGTTCGTGCGCGGCGACGAGGTGTGGTTCTCCGAGGTCAGCCCCCGGCCGCACGACACCGGTCTCGTCACCCTAGCCACCCAGGCTCAGAGCGAGTTCGCCCTGCACGCCCGCGCCATCCTCGGCCTGCCGGTCGACACCCGGCTGCGTGAACCCGGCGCCAGCGCGGTGATCTATGGCCGCATGGAGGCCAGGGGGATCGCCTTCGAGGGCGTCGCCGAGGCCCTGTCCGTGCCCGGCGCCGACCTGCGCCTGTTCGGCAAGCCCGAGGCCTTCGAACGCCGCCGCATGGGCGTGGCGCTCGCCCGCGCCGCCGATGTGGACGAGGCCCGAGCCCGAGCTCGCGAGGCCGCCTCCCGGGTCAAGCCGACCGCGGGCTAGGTGTGGAGCCTCAATAGGTTGTCCGCGTCCAGGCCGAGTCGGCTGATGGGTGTCTGAGGCTTTATCCCGCCGTGCGGTCGATGCCAGTTGTAGCGATGCAGCCAGAAGGGCAGCTCGGCGGTGCGGCGATCTGAGG
>NZ_JAUYOJ010000095.1 GCF_030697925.1 Phenylobacterium sp.
CACGAACCGAGCCACGCGATCCCGAAGATCCAGAGAATACGGCCGACCCATCCAAGCTGGCCTCCTGCCCAGCCTGGACCTTGAATCATGATCCGCAGATATCCGGAATCCCGATTCAGCTAAGAGCGGTCACGCTCTAGAACGAAAGGAGTTGATCCCCCCAGCGACGGCCAGGGGATGGTCGCCCAAGCGGCTATGGCCCTTCAATCTGAAGCGTCCGGGTGGCTCAGGAGCAATAGAGCTGCGGCCTCACTAACCGCCGGCGTCGCCACCTAGGGCGGTCAATCGCTCTTCACACACAAGCTGGACGATCTGCTGGAGGCGGACAATTCGAGCGCCAAGCCATTCAAGCTCGTCATCGGTGATCTTGAAGTGCGGCGAGTAGCGCGCGTCGACATACGCGCGCCGCAGAAGTTCGAAGGCGCGTTGCGACGCCTTCGTATCCCGGGGCCAGGCTTCGATTAGCCTTGGATCAAGACGTTCGGCCTGCGATCGTAGGAAGTTCAGCCGATGAGACTTAGGACTATAGAGCGTCAGGACCAGGAGCAGGCAGTGATATAGGCGTTCTGTAGTCTGATGCAGTTGGAACGCAGCATTGTTATTTCGTGCGAGTTTCGCGTTGAATTGAAAATTGTCGAAGAACTCTCCTGCACTGGTGAACCACTCACCGTAGTGTCCCTTGGCCTCAGTCAGTATTTCCTGAGGCGATAGGGGCTTCGGCTTCGTGAACTCGTGCCCCGCGGTCTCATAGAGCGCGATCCCGTCGCGCAGGATGTCGATGAAGAAGGGCCGGCCACGGCCGAGCTGGCGATTCACGTCGCCGAGGCTGTGGACGATGAAGTTCACCGGCGCGGTGAACTCCCTGCTGATCAGGAAGGCGCGCATGAGAGTGTCCTCCGCCTCCCCCCAGTATTCCACGACGTCGGTAAGATCATCGTGGCTTACGACGACGAGCAGGTCGTAGTCGGACGCGTAGCCGCTCACCTTATCCTCGACCCAGTCGCCGCGGGCGTAGGAGCCGAATAGGACGATCTTCAGGATGCGCCCCAGCTTGAGGTGCTGGTGGCTGCGATTGCGTGTCTTGGCCTCGAATTCCTCGAACAAGATCTGCACGACGCGCTCAAGTTCGCGTCGTTTCGACTCCGGCAAGTGGTCGAGGTCGGTTCGCATCATGCGTGTGTCGCCTGCGTGCGCTCAGGTTGCAAGACGCAGCTGAGGATCGGAGCGCAGGGGAAATGGGATGGATGTCGCAGAGTGGGAAGGCCTTGACCTTGGTCGGACTCGACGTCAAGGCGTCCGCGGCAATGTCGGCGGGGCGCCGATCTCGAGCCTGAGGACCTCCTGAAAACGCCCAATGGGAGCGGCGGTCCAATTGTTGGCCGCCCTTGAAGGTCGTGGGTTTAGATTCTACCCATCACAAGACAGTCTTCCATGACCGCTTCGGAATCTTCTGAGACCTCGGGAGAGTCCACTGTCGGACAGTGCATCCCCAATGACCAGTAATGACTGGATCGGGCTCTTTGGCGACGCTCGGAAGGTCCGCTGTGCGGCAGAACGCCCAGAGTGGTCCTCAACGCGAAGTCCTGACTCCTAGGCGACCTTGGGAATGTCCGCTCTTCGGCAGGCAGCGGAACGCCAGGGCCGTTACCGCTAGTCTGGGTCGAAGAGCAAAGCGAGCATCTGAACTTTCCAGACCTCGGCGGCCCTTGATCGCCGCCTTTTCGGGATTACCGATGTATTCGACCGTAAGCCCGTAGGTCATGGCATTGCTCAGGAGTTGGGCGCTCACGACAACACCTTCGTTGCGTATCCCCGCTGCACTCAGGATGCGGTCGCCCCATCTGCGGACGCAACGGTCCAGACGGCGGGCGGTGGGTTCTACTTCCCGGTCCAGCGCGGGATCGTTACGCCGCGCAAGATGGATTTCCAGGGCCGCGGCGCTCTCGCGCCTGGTGATGAGGTCGAGATTCACGTCGATGAGATTTTCCAGACGGCGCGATCCCGCTGGTCACCTCGTAACCCTCGGGAAGGTCGCGGAGGTTTTGGGGTTCACGACCTAGCTGATCCGAGACCAGACTAAGTGGTGGCGGATGTAGCTCTCACGCCATTGGTCTCCCACGAGGGGCCGAGGATGGCGTGACCGGCCTTACCCGCGGACTATGCGACAGGCCAGGCTTCGATGGCCGCATCCGCGGCAAGGATGAGTGCGTCGATTGCCGCACTTGACTTGACGATGGTGGCTAGCTTGGCGGTGGTGATCTGCAATTCCTTCAGCTCTGTGGCCGAGGGCAGTCTGATCGGGGCTGACGCCATGAGCTTGGACATCACGTTGTCCACCATCAGGTATTCCAACGCGCTGCGGCTAAGCTCCATGTCCACCATCGCTGCGTTGCTGATAGTCTTGAGCTTGAGCATCTCCTGACGCGCTCGGGTGAGCCCATAGAGCTTATCCTGTAGGATCAGATAGACCTCTTGCTGGGCTGGGGTCATCGGCATGGGACGTTCCTGTCAGTTCGTCGGCGGCGTTGGCGATTTTGCGACCGTCGCGAGGGCCTTGGTCGTATCGTTGTCCAACTTGGCCGCGCTCTCCTTGGCCTTGTCGGTGTTGGCGCTCGCCGTCTCCAGGGACGCGGCGTAGGCGGTTTGGAGGGCCTCGTAGTAGTCGTCGGCCCCTGAGATGCGCTCCCGGATGGAAGGGGTCTCCTGGTAGGCCTTGAGCTGCTTGACCAGGGCCTGCACGGGAGCCGCGTCGAAGATGGCCTTCGCCGACGGAGGGACGGGTTGAAGCGTCTTCAGAGCCGCGCTGTCCCGCTGGATCTGATCAAGGGTGGTCGCCGAATGGAGCTGATAGAGCGCCAACGCTCGCTCGTCCTTTATGGCTTTCAGACTGGCGATCCGGCGATCGGTGTCAGCCTGCCTGCGGGTGCGTAGGTCCTCGAAGGTCCGTACCCGCGCGTCGTTGTCGGCGTTCATGGTGCTCTGGTGTTGAGCGAACTGGTCCACTTCCCGTCGATAGTCGTTGAGGAGGCCGGCAGTTTGACCGGCAAGCAGTCGGCTCTCCTTCTGGCCAGCACAACCAGCAAGCAGAGTGGTCAGCAACAGGGCGGAGAAGATGTTGCGGGGCATGGTCATTTTCCCTCCAGGATCGCGCCTGCGACACCCAGGGCGCTCAGACCCGTCACGACGGTGTCCTCCTTGATCCCGCCCTTGCCGTAGTCCGCCAATTGGTCGACAGCCGGCTTCAGTACGGCGCGGAAATCGGCCTCAGCCATGGTTCCACGTTCGAGGGC
Organism: Phenylobacterium sp.; assembly: GCF_030697925.1. GTDB lineage: Bacteria > Pseudomonadota > Alphaproteobacteria > Caulobacterales > Caulobacteraceae > Phenylobacterium. Next base: position 3,291 of record NZ_JAUYOJ010000095.1, read on the forward strand.
GGCCACGCGTTCGGCCTGCACGGCGCGGTAACGCAGCATCTGGTAGGGCGTCTCTCCATCGTTCCAGGACGCTAGATAGGCGCTAAGCGCCTCACTGGCGGCCACCCTCGCCTTGCCCGCAGGGCGCGCGGCAAGGTCGCCCCATTCACCGGCGGCATTCTCCGGGAAGCGCCCGAGAAGGCTCTCGGCGATCGCCAGGTGACGCGCCTGTTGCAGGATCGCGGCGAGCTCGGCATCTAGATAGACGAGCTGCACAGTTTCGGCGGCGACGTCCAGGCGGGCCGCCTTCAGGTCATGATTGGCTTTTGCCAGGCCGATCAACGCGGCGTTGCCGGTCCCGATATCCGGGGTCTGGCCCGGAGCGCCGTTCACGGCCATCGCGGCGTCGAGCAAACCAATGACCGCTGCGGAGCGTGCTTCGATCGACCCCTTGTCCTGCATGACAACGTCAGGCTTCAGGGTGACTTGCGCAGCATCTTCGAGGACGCTCGCGATCTCTCCAAGTCCGGCCTCCTTAACCACCGGGACGGCGTCATTCATCGTCGCCGCGAGTTTCGCGATGTCTGCCTGGATCGTGGATACCCCGCCCGTCGTCTTGGCCTTCTCCGTCATGGCCTTGATCTCGGCGACCAGCCGGCCAGCTTCGACCTCGGCGGCGGTGCGCGCGGCGCGTCGGATTGCGACTTCGCGGCTGACCGACTTTAGCCGGTTGCTTGTGCTGGGAGCCCCGTTGAACAGGTCTTGCAGGCTAAGATCGTCGCTCACCTTTGCGGTCTTGAACGCCTCCACGCTGCGGTGCTGCCGACAGGCGCCCTGAAGAATCCGGTAACCCAATTCAACCGGGTCAGCTGAGGCTGCTCCCGTGGGATCGGGGACCTTGTCGCAGGTCACTGGCATTGCGGCGATTTCCGCGATCTTCGCCTCGGGGGGGGCAGCCTCGTTCCGTTTGCGGACCGCTACATTGTGGAGTTCGACCTGTTCCAGGTAGTTGCGAACCGCATCGCGAAGCTGGCGATTGGAGATTTGCTCCTGCAACCGGATTTCCGCCAGTAGGTCTGGGGCCTTGGCCATCAGCTCAATCTGCGCCTGGTTCGGGGCGCCGCCAAAGACCTCCAAGAGGTCGCGCGCGACGAGGACCTTCAGTTTGGTCTCATCGCCCGCTGCGGTGAGGGGGCTTGGGCGCAATAGTTCAAGCAGGGTGGCATCGCGGCGGGCGATCACGAAAGCCCCAACCGCCCGGTCCTCGCGCTCGCCGTGCGTCTTCAGGACGGCAGCCTGGGCCACGAAATAGTCCGGCCCCTTCAGTTCCGAAAAGTTCTTCTGCAGCGTCGCGGTCTTCGTCTCCACCGAGGTCTGGTGCAAGTACGCCCCGCAACCGCTCAACGATGCGGCCGCGCAGCTCATAAGAGCCGCTTTCCACAATGACATATCAGCCCCCACCCGAAGACGCACGCGTCAGAAGACATCCAACTTTGCGTTGTGAACACTATAAACACACTGTTAAGGCGGACAGTAGGGTTTTTTCCGCCGAGGTTCGTGACCCGTGGGACTTTGCGTCGAAGGTCCGATTGGGGCCCCGGCGTTGTCGCGCTGGCGGTGCCTGCGAAAGCCCTAAGAACACGGTTCGATTTGGCCGATGAGGGTGCCTGCACCTTCTCTGCGACCCGTGCGGCTTAGAGACCGGGGACGCGGAAGGCAGGTCCCTTCAGAGAGATGAGAAGCCGCGGGCTACTCGGGCAAGGGGGCCACCGGCGCCACCGGTGCAGGCGGCGGTGGCCGGGGCGTTGGCGCGGGTTTCGGGGCGAGGGCGGCTTGCAGCTTCGCAATTAGGTCCTTGGTCACCACCTCCGCGTAGGTGAATTTGCCGCGTTCCTCATCCCAGCGGCCCCCGATGTGCACCCCGATCACCCGACCGGTGGCCAGGTCGATCAGTGGCGCCCCAGCTGTGCCGGGGGCGGTGTTGATGTCCGTGGTCAACTGCGCGCCGACCGGGACGCCGGACACGGCCACGTCGGTTTCAAAGCCCAATGTCCTTCCGGGCAACAGCCGTTTGCGCCCGGGGCGGTCGCCGATCAGCTCGTTCATCACCACGGGCGGGACGCCGCCACCGCTGTTGGTCGGATAGCCGATGATGTAGGCGTAGGCGTCGATCAAGGCGCTGTCGGCAGCTTCGCCGTCCCGGAAGTCTAGCCGAGGTGACGGACCGCTATCGTCGATGCGGAGGATCGCCAGGTAAGAGCCATCTTTTTCGCCGTCGTACACCACCTCCTTGATGGGAAAGCTGTGGCCCTCCGAGCAAGGCGTGGTGGCGTCGTCGGTGCTGCAGAAGCTCATTCCCGCGATGCGGGGGTCCCCGCTCGCTGGCCTGCGGTCGGTCTCCGCCCCGATGGGGGGCGAACCGCCGATCAGGGCGAACCGCACGGTGACGATGAGTCCTTTACCGATACGGAATGCGGTCGCCACGTAGCTATCATCTGACCTCAACACCCCGACACTGGCCGAAGCCCTGCTGATGGCGGTCGCGTTCGGCGTGAGCTCAGAGCGCCAGTTCTCCCGGACATCCGTGAGTTTGTCGCCCTCCAGGAGGATCGCAGGGCGGGCGATGGCGAACGCGCGAAGCCGCCGGTCGGCCACGGGAAGCGCCTTCAAGGTCGGGTCCGTAAGCATCGCATAGGTGAGCCGATCGTTTTGCGACTCCGCCAGCAACGGTCGGCGGTCCTTGGCCGGAAGCAGGTCCGTCAGGTCGGCGCGGAGGCGATAGACGTCTGGAAAGCGATCCCCCATCGTAAACAACCCATTCAACTGACGGCGGAGGTTGAGGATACCAGGGGCGTCGTCGTCGACGATCCCGGTCTCGGTCTGCTTGGTCGAGAAGGCCGAGAACCCCGAGAGTACGTCCACCCACTGGCAGAACCGCGGCCGACCAAGATCAGCAATCCGTGGCGAGCGATCGGCGATCTGGGCGAAAGCGATTCCGCAGGCCACTTGCCGCGCCGCCCCGCCATCAGTGCTCCGAGCCTCGGTATGGAAGGCCCTCTCGGCCTTCCCGCCCACCATGGGCGCCTGCGGCCAGCTGACCGTCGCCCTGACGATCCCGTCGACCTTGGTCACCGCCCCGGTGACCTCATTGGGCTGCCGCAGCGCCTTGCGCAGGCTCGCGAGCAATTTGCCCACGTCCACGTCCTGGTAGGTCACCTCCAACTTGGCGAGACCATCTTCCATGGCGCCCAGTTGGTCCTTCGCCGATAGGTCATAGGTGGTGTCCGAGGTGCCTTCCTGGCCGCGTTGGTTGAAGTCCTGCAGGTGTCGGAACAGCAGCGCGTGGGCGAGACCTACCTGCAGGGCGAACGCTTGGCCCTTGTCGCCCGTCGTCTCTTCGGTGGAGGCGTAATCGAAGCGCCCGATATAGAGCCTTGGGTCAAGCCAGACCCGGTACAACTCGACACCGGCGAACGCCGTCAGCGCGATCAGCAGCGCCGAGTAGAGGAGTTTCGCGATCATGGTGGGTCTTACCTAGGCGTCACTCAGCATGGCGCTGATCTGTGCTGAGAGCATCTGGTCGATTCGTCCCCGTTCCGGGCGAGGTGTCGGAGCGCCGGTGCGCGCCGACAACCGCAGCATGACCGGACGGTGATCGGAGAAGCGCTTTAGGTAGTCGACCTGACTCTTCTCCTTCGCCAGGATGAAGAAGTCCTGCGGTCCATAGATCCGCGACATGTTGGGGGACAGGAACACGTGGTCGATCAACGAACGCGGGCTCTTGATGTAGCTTAGGGCCCCCTCGGCCTCGTCCTGAGCCGCCAGCGCAGTGAAATCATCCTTCAGCAAAGCGTCGAAGTCGCCGCTGGCGAGTTCCTCGTTGACGTCGCCTCCGATAATCCAGTCGGCGTCCGCGCCGTGTCGCCGGATCATGGTGGCCACCGCGTGGGCTAGGATCTGCGACGCCATCCGCCGACGCTCCCACCCCTCCGCCATGGCTTTCAGGTGCAGCGGCACCAGGTTGAAGTCCAGGCCACCGGCCACACCCCCCCGTGCCTTGAACCGGAAGAGCGCGGGGTAGCGGTCGAAGATCTTCCCAGGCTTGGGCGACGGACGCGCCTCCGGCCCGAGCTGGAAGTCCTCGCTCCGGAGCTGGAACAGCCTGTCCACCTCGGCGGGCCATTCCACCCGCTCGCCGTCGACGGTGCGGGGATTCCAGACCACAGCGGTCGTCTGCTTCGATGACGGCGCGTTCGGCTCAGAATGCCGGAAGTCAAATTGGAGACCGAACTTCTGGTTGATCCTCGCCACCAGGGCCTCCGTCGCCTTGGGCGACGTTTCGGAGAGCGCCCAGATGTCGAGACCAAGATCCACGATCATATTGGAGATTTCGTCGACCTTTTCCTCATATCGGTTGGCGAACCATTCGATGTTCCAGAACCCAACGTCGAGGTCCTGAGCTGTGGCGTTGTAGAGATCGACCACCTTCTCAACGCCAGGCTGGCCCTGAGCCACCTCCCGGCCAGCCGCGCCGAAGAAGCCGGTTAGCGTGTCCGATCCATAGATTTCGCCCAGGATGATATCGATCATCGCCGCAGTCGCTCCAGTGCGACGGGTCTCCAGGTCCAAGGCGATGGCGGCGATCTTGATGCCTTCGTTGACATAAGTCGGCGTCAGCCCGTCCGAGGTCTGGATCTGCTCGACATTGCGACGCGAGGCATGGTGGAGGGCAATGAGCCGTCCTGTGCGATCAAACACCGGGGCGCCGGACGAACCGGGCTCAGTGTCGCTGGTGTAGTGGATCACCGCACCGTCCGGACGCGCTGTCACCACGTCGGAATCCTCGAACGACACGCGCTTCGGTCGGCCCGCGGGATGGTGGACCAGGAACGCCCGTTCCTCCGGCTTGATGGAAAATGCCGCTCGCTCCATCCGGATCACCGCCCCCTTAGGGGCCTGGACGTCCTCGATCCAAACAAAGCTGTAGTCGAGGCCGCCGCTCAACGGGCTAGTGATGAACAGCTGATCAGGGCGCAGGCGATAGCGGCGGCCAGCGACTGGGTCTGTTCGGCGTCCACTGATGAGCGCCTTGAGGCTAAGCTCATAGTCAAACGCCAACTCAGCGGCCTCGGCGACCTCCGGTGAATTGAGCACGTGATGGTTGGTGAGCAGCAGGTTGGGCGCCACCAGGAACCCGGTGCCGCTCCAGGAACCTTCACGCCCTTCGTAGTCCCGACCACTCGTCCAGATGATCCCGACGCCGGCGCGGCGTTGGGCGAGCACCTCCAGGAACACAGCATCGAGGGATTCGTCGCGGCCGATGATGATCTCCGGTCGAACCGCATCGTCGGTGTCAGCTGTTAGACGCGCTTTGCGCCACCCTGACAGCATCCCCTCGAGGTCCTCGACGCCGGCGGCGCTGCTCATGCTGGCGTCGGTTGGGTCGGCGAGAAAGGCCACCTCGAGGGAGGCCTCCGCGTCGATCGGTTCGCCGCCGTCGGCCGTCACGGAGGCGACGCCGTCGTGGTTCCCCCGTCGGAGGGGCGCATTGGGCGGTTCTGCGAGCATCTCAAGGCCGTGGACGGCCTCGTAACCGTCCTCGGGCAGCCCTTTGGCTGGCCCAAAGGCTTGCGGCGCCGCGAGGTGACGTTCGGGGTCGCCCGACAGCCGCTGGTCAGTTACCAACCAGCCGGTGATGGCGCGCGCGAGCGCGCGAGCGACCTGGTCCTTGTAGGAGTCGGTCTTCAACCGGCCTTCTTCAGCCGCGGTGTCCATGAAGCTGATCTCGACCAGACAGGCGGCCGTCGTAGGCGCATGATGGTCCGGACGCAGGACGCCGAAGGTCGCCGACTTGACCCCGCGATCCTTTAAGCCGGTCGCCTTGACGGTGGCCGCTTGGACGACAGCGGCGAGTGCCTTGGAGTCGGCCGAGCCACCGCCGTGATGGTAGGTCTCCGTACCTTGGGCCACCCCATTGAAGCCGTTTAGATGGATGGAGACGAAGGCGTCTGCCTTGGCTTGTCGCGCTAGGCGGGCTCGGGCCTCGAGGCCCAGATTTCTGTCGTCATCGCGGGTGAGACGGGCGTCGATATTGGCAGATGCGAGCAGTGTCCTAACCCTGCGCGCCAGGTCCAGGGTCACAGACTTCTCGAGTAGGCCCGACGGTCCACGTGCGTTGTTGGGGCTAGAGCCGCCAACCTCTGCCGCACCGCCATGTCCTGGATCGATTACGACGATCGCCATCACGAGATCCCAGCACTAGGCGGGGAGGTCCTCGATGGCGTGTCCGCCATTTGCGGTCCGCTAACGCCTCGCCGCCACCCAGAAAACAACGTTACATGGTGACTTGGGGTTCGCAACCATAAAGGTTGATGTCGGCGGACTCGTCCATCGGATGCGTTCCACTTGCAATGCGAGGCGAAGCAGCTGCCCGGGCTGGGTCAACGCGGATACTCCAGCCCCATTTGTTTGCGCAATGCAGGCAGGGTTTTGAAGCGCTCTCGTTCCACGGCTACCGGCGAACAGGCATCGCGTAGCTTCGCGAAGTGAGCCGCAATAAACTGGCATCCGGAAGCCGGCAGCCTTTGCAGCGTGGTCCCGAAAGCTGACGTCCCCTGACGTGACTCCGTTTCTCATCCAACCATAACGAGAGTCCTGGGTTGATCTGAGCCTTGGTCGGTTGGTGTTGCAGAGGCCGGCGCGCGGAGAGGTCAGGGTTCGCAGCGTGCCGGCCGGCGTCTCCAGATAGGGCTCGGGCGTCGTCCCTGGGCGTCATCCAGCCGAGCTTGGAGTGCGGCCGGGCTTCGTTATAGTCCTGCCGCCAGGCCTCTAGTACGGCGCGGGCATGCGGCAGCGACCGGAAGAGCGTCTCGTTCAGCAGCTCGTCGCGCAGCCGGCCGTTGAAGCTCTCGTTGTGGCCGTTCTGCTGCGGCTTGCCCGGCGCGATGTAGTGCCAGCCCACGCCGGTCTCGTCGGCCCAGCCGAGGATGGCGTTGGAGGTGTACTCCGTGCCGTTGTCGCTGACGATCATGTCCGGGCGTCCGCGCTGAGCGATGACGGCCTCCAGCTCGCGGGCGACCCTGCGTCCCGACAGCGAGGTGTCGGCCACCAGGGCCAGGCACTCGCGCGTGCAGTTGTCGATCACCGTCAGGATGCGGAAGCGCCGCCCGTCGGTCATCTGGTCGGAGACGAAGTCCAGGCTCCAGCGCTGGTTGGCCGCCAGCGGCGTCTCGATCGGCCGGCGCATGCCTATGGCGCGCTTGCGACCGCCGCGGCGGCGCACCGTCAGCCGTTCCTCGCGGTAGATCCGCTGGACCCGCTTCTTGTTCACCACCTGGCCCTCGCGCCGCAGCAGCACATGCAGGCGGCGGTAGCCAAACCGCCGCCGCTCCTGGGCCAGCGCCTTCAGTCCCTCGCGCAGAACGCCATCATCGGGTCGTGTCGCCTGGTAGCGCACGCTCGCCCGATCCGACCCGATCACCCGGCACGCCCGCCGCTCGCTCATCTGGTAGGTCGACCGCAGATACGCCGCAGCCTCCCGATGCGCGGCGGGCGTCACCACATTTTTCCCAGCAGATCCTTCAGCGCGACGTTGTCGAGCATGGCGTCCGCCAGCATCCGCTTGAGCTTGGCGTTCTCGTCCTCCAGCGCCTTCAGGCGCCGGGCCTCCGACACGTCCAGCCCGCCGTACTTGGCCTTCCACTTGTAGAAGGTCGGCGAGCTGAGCCCGTGCTTGCGGCACAAATCCAACACCGGCACGCCCGCCGCCTGCTCCCGCAGGATCCCGATCATCTGCTCTTCCGTGAACCTTGATCGCTTCATCCGTCCGTCCCTTCCCTGGGGCGGACTCTAGTTATTCCTGGAGGCGTTTCAGGGGGTCACGTCAGCGGCGCGACCACAAGAACTGTCAGGACGGTCATCTGTCGCGATGACCCGGGTCGCTGTTGCGATACAGTGATCTGTGCCGGGGGCCGAGGCTGACATGACTGACTTGGAAGTCGACGCCTCTCTTGCGCACTGCCGCGTTTGAGCGCGTGAGGTCGCTCTGCGAGGTCCACAACCACCTTTCGGCCGGACAGCTAGCCGAAGGATTTTACTTTGACGGTCAGCGATATCCGCTCGTCAATCCGAGGCGCGGCATTTTTAAGCCGGCCCAGATGCGCTTCCTGCTCTCGGTCAACACGGTGTTCCCTAAGCCCGGCAACAGGGTCTGGTACGACGATCAGCGGGAAGTTCATCGCCAGATCTTCGATGGCGAAGAAATGGTGGACTACGCGTTCATGGGTGAGAATCCGGACTCCGCCGACAACCGATGGCTTCGAGAAGCATTCGAAAACGAAGTGCCAATCATCTACTTTCTCGGGATAGCGCCCGGCCGCTACCAGGCGATACTACCTACGTTCGTGGGCGACTGGGATGCGCCAAGGCGCAGGGCACGCATTGCGTTCGGCCTCCCCGAACAACGAACTCTCGCGCCACCGGCAGACGCACTGGAGCGGCGATACGCGCTTCGGGCGGTGAAACAGCGGCTTCACCAAGCCTCTTTCCGGGAGGCTGTCATCGGCGCCTATCAGGGCCGCTGCGCCTTGTCTGGCCTGCCAGAGCCAATGTTGCTCGATGCCGCCCACATCGTCGAGGACCGGGACGAACTCTTAGGCCAGCCGGTCGTTCGCAATGGCATCCCATTATCGAAGATCCACCACGCCGCCTTCGACGCGCACCTCATCGGGATTGACCCAGACTACAGGCTCCACGTGTCGGAGAGGCTGCTTGCGCAACGCGATGGTCCGATGCTGGAAGCCATCAAAGGTCTTCTGTAACGGGCCTTCGTCAGTCAATCCCTCTTGAGGTCGATCCTTCGCCGGGGTCTTGCTTCTGTCCGTGGTCGGCGCGGGGCCGCCACCTGATGGGATCGGATGAGAACCAGGCCGGCCCATCTAGGAGGCGCGGTT
>NZ_JAUYOJ010000100.1 GCF_030697925.1 Phenylobacterium sp.
CGGAGACCATCGACGGGATCAGGCCGGGATTGTCGCGTAGCTTGCGGTACTGGTCGGGGTTCTGGTTGAGCGCCAGGACCGAGCCGGTCATCGAGTTGCGGGTGGTGTCGTTGCCGCCGTCGTTCAGGAGGATCAGGTTCCCGAGATACTCCATCCGGTCCTTGTTCTTGGTGGCCTCGCCGTGGGCCAGCATGGAGATCAGGTCGCCCTTGGGCTCGGCGTTGATCCGCTCGTTCCAGAGCCGCGTGAAGTAGTCGACGCAGCCGAACAGCTCGGCCTTGCGCTCGGCGTCGACGATCTCGGGATCGGTGGAGCTGAACAGCCCCGATTCCGGACCGGCCGTGGCCACGTCCGACCACCGGGTCAGCATGCGGCGGTCTTCCCAGGGGAAGTCGAACAGGGTGGCCAGCATCTGGGTGGTCAGCTCGATGGACACCTGGTCCACCCAGTCGAAAGGCTCGCCGATGGGGAGTTCATCCAGTGTCTTCTGAATCCGGCTGCGGATCAGCGGCTCGAGGACGTGCAGGTTGGCCGGCGAGACGATGGGGCTGACGGTCTTGCGCTGGACGTCGTGCTTGGGCGGGTCCATCGCGATGAACATCGGGAGCGTGAAGTCTTCCTTGGGGTCGAAGATGGTGATCGCCGGCTCGGAGGAGAACACCTCGTGATTGGTGTCGACGGCCATGATGTCGTTGTACTTGGTCACCGACCAGAAGGCGCCGTCCTCATGGTGCTCGGCCGGGTGCAGGTGGACCGGGTCCTCCTTCCGCAGGCGTTCGAAGTAGGGCCACATGGTGTCGGTGCGCCACAGCTCGAGGTCGGTGACGTTGATGTCTTCCAGCGGCATGGCGTAGGCCTTCGCACGGGCCTCGGCCTTCAGATCGATCGCGCCGTCGCTCATGGGATCCTCCGTTCAGCGCCGCTCCGGGCGCTTCTGTCGCTATCTAATCACTGTTCAGAAGAATGCGGGAGCGGGGCCCGGCTGGCAACCCCGTGATCGATGACACCTGCGTCATTTTTCAGGCCGCCGCCAGATTTTCTGGACTGACCGAGGCGCACGGTCGTGCTCTACGTGCGACGAACACCCGTTTGAAACCGGAGCGCCCATGGCCGCCGACGCCCTCTTCACCCCCTTCGCCTTCAAGGGACTCCACCTCGCAAACCGCATCGTCATGGCGCCGATGACCCGCTCGTTTTCGCCGGGCGGCGTGGCGACCCGGGAGGTCGCCGACTACTACCGCCGCCGCGCCGAGGGCCAGGTGGGGCTTATCGTCTCGGAGGGCACCGGCGTGAATCGGCCGGCCTCGGTGAACGACCGCAACGTGCCGCGTTTCCACGGCGAGAAGGAACTGGCCGCCTGGAAGACCGTGATCGACGAGGTCCACGCCGCCGGCGGTGTGATGGCCCCGCAGCTCTGGCACGTGGGCGCGGTGCGCACCCGCGACCCGGAATGGGCCCCGCCCGGCCCCTATGACAGCCCCTCGGGCCTGTCGCGGCCCGACAAGGAATTCGGCGCGCCGATGAGCGACGCCGATGTAGCCGACGCCATCCGCGCCTTCGCCGAGGCGGCCGGAAACGCCAAGAAGCTGGGCTTTGACGCTGTGGAACTGCACGGCGCCCACGGCTACCTGATCGATCAGTTCTTCTGGGATGGGACCAACCGCCGCGAGGACGCCTACGGCTCCAAGGCCCTGCCGGGCCGAGCGCGATTCGCCGCCGATATCCTCAAGGCCGTGCGCGCCGAGGTCGGGCCGGACTATCCGGTGATCATCCGCATCAGCCAGTGGAAGCAGCAGGACTACGAAGTGAAGCTGGCCCAGGACCCCAAGGCCCTGGAAGCCTGGCTGGGCGCCCTGGTCGAGGCCGGAGCCGACATCCTGCACTGCTCGCAGCGACGGTTCTGGGAGCCGGAGTTCGAGGGCTCGGACCTCAACTTCGCCGGCTGGGCCAAGAAGGTCACCGCGGTCCCGACCATCACCGTGGGTTCGGTGGGTCTGTCGGGCGAATTCATCGCCGGCTTCGCGGGCGAGGCCTCGCAGCCGGCCTCCCTGGACGAGCTGGAAAAGCGCCTGGAGCGCGGCGACTTCGACCTGGTCGGCGTCGGCCGCGCCCTGCTGCAGGACCCCGAGTGGGTTCTGAAGGTCCGCGACGGGCGCACCGAGGAGCTGAAGAGCTTCGACCGCGGCGTGATGGCGACGCTGTACTAGGGCTGCGCCTCAAAGGTGCTCCCCTCCTGGGGGAGCTGTCAGCGAAGCTGACTGAGGGGGACTTTGACTCGCTTTCGAGCGCTTCAACCCCCTCCGGCCCGTCGCGAAGAGGCGACGATCCACCTCCCCCAAATCGCGCTGCGCGCTGGGGGAGGAACTGGTCTGCGCTAGGCGTTGAAGTTCAGCTTCAGGCCCGGGCGGGGCCAGGTCGCCATGTAAAGCTTGCCGGTGGCCGAGGCGGTGATCCAGGCGGTGCTCATGTCCCCGCCGCCGAAGCAGATGTTGGTGACGATGAGGTCGGGGACGGCGAAGTGCTCAATCGAGCCGTCGGGGTCGAAGGCGGTGACTCCGCCGTTGATGATCGTGGCCACGCAAACATTGCCCGAGGCCTCCACCGCCAGGCTGTCCAGCAGCTGGTAGCCCGGCAGGTTGCAGACCACCCGGCCGGGGGCGAAGCCCGCCGGGGGCGCGAGCACGCCCGGCTCGGCCACGTCGAAAGCCCAGAGCCGGCCGAGCTGGGTGTCGGCCACATAGACCACGCTCTCGTCCGGTGAGAGGCCTATGCCGTTGGGCGAGATGATGTGGTCGCGCTGGCGGCTGATGTGGCTGCCGTCGACCTTGGCGTAATAGATCGCGCCGAACTTGCGGCCTTCCGGGGTGGAGCAGCCGTGGTCGGTGAACCAGAAGCCGCCCTGCCTGTCGAAGACGATGTCGTTGGGGCCGACCAGCCGGCGACCGTCGCAGGCGTCGTAAAGGGTGGTGAGCGCGCCGGTCGCCAGGTCGAAGCGCTGGATCATGCCGCCCTTGTGGCTGGGCGGGGTGGGGCCGGGGATGGTCATGCCCTGGTTCTCCAGCCACTGGAACGAACCGCCGTTGTTGGTGATGTAGATGGCGCCGTCCGGGCCGATGGCCGCGCCGTTGGGCCCGCCGCCGGTCTCGACCACGGCCTCCTTGCGGCCGTCGGGATGGACGCGGGTGAGGCGCTGGCCCTTGATCTCGGTGAGGATGACGCTGCCGTCGGCCATGGCGATGGGGCCTTCGGGGAACTCGAGGCCCTCGGCGATGAGTTGCAGGTCCATGATCATCCCTCCCGTCGCCGTTCGGGGTGACGGCGTTCGGGCGGGACTATGGGCGGGCGACGCGGGGGCAGGTCAAGGACCTCAGCGCCGCTCCAGGACCCGGAAGGTGAAGGGGTAGTCGTCGCCGTCGCCGGCCGGATAGGCCTCGCGGCGGACCTCGGTCCAGCGACTCTCGTCGATGGGGGAGAGCACCACGTCGCCCTCCACCTCGGCGTCGACCTCGGTGAGGTAGAGGCGTCTGGCGCGGGGCAGGGCCATCTCGAACAGCGAGGCGCCGCCGATGACGCAGACCTCCTCGACCCCGTCCTCTTCGGCCTGTTCCTTGGCGATGGCGAAGGCCTCGGCGAAATCCTCGCAGACCACGGCCTGTTTGGGCTCGAACGAGCCGTCGCGGCTGAGCACGATGTTGGTGCGGCCGATCAGCGGCTTGCGCGGCAGGCTGTCCCAGGTCTTGCGTCCCATGATCACCGGCTTGCCCATGGTCACGGCGCGGAAGATGGCCATGTCGGACTTGAGCCGCCAGGGCAGTCCGCCGTCCTTGCCGATGACGCCGTTGCGCGACCGGGCGATGGGGCCGGCGGTGAGGATGGGTGTGGTCATTCGGCTGTCTTAGCAGCCTTCAGCCGCTGGACGCCAAACTCCGAAGTTCAAGAATATCGGAAAGCGCCGACCGTTGGCTCACCCTGCAGGCGAACGCCAACTTGAAGAGGATTTGCCACGCAATCCATTCTAAGGTTGTATTAACCAATCATAATCGCCGCTAGGGGGTGGGACTATGAAATGGGCTGGACGAATTGCGGCCATCGGGGCGCTGGGGCTGAGCGGGTGCTCGACGGTCAATGACGGTGTCGGCGACGTCAAGTTCTGGGACGGCCGCTGGGAGGTGACCTCGCCGGGGGCGGGCATGAGGGTGACCGAGACCACACCCTTCTCGATCACGCTCGACACGGCGTTCATCAAGAGCTTCCAAGAACTGCAGTTCTCCCAGACCGCGACCGTGGTGCGGCGCAATCCGCTGGGCAAGCACGGCGAGATCGCGGTCCTGGTGAAGTCGGTGGTCGCCAGCGACGAGGCTCCGAAGGCGGTGGACAGCCGGGTGGCGGCGAGCTTCGACGACTACCGGCTGATCTACTATTCGGATGACGTCTACCCGAACCAGTTCCTCAACTTCGACACCGCGGTCGTGCATGGCCCAGGCCGGATCGAAGGGGGCAGCGTTCGGCTGGAGTTCGTCATCCTCGAACTGGACCGGACCAGCGAGCAGGCCGAACAGCTGCTGTCGAAGATCGCCGACCTGTCCAAGACCCCGCTCGGCCTGACCGGCCCGACCGCGGGGACGCTGCTAAGCCTCGGCACCACGCTGTTCACCTCGGCCAACGACGACCGCCAGTTCAAGTTCGAGGTGAACTTCTCCCTGGACGACGGGCCCAACCCGCTTCGCTTCGGGCGCTATGTCATCATCCGCCAGGAGGACCGCACCCAGACCTTCGATTGGCAGCCCTACTGCGTCAACGAGCAGAACGGGCGGCTCTACTATAAGGGGAACACCGTCGGCTGCGCGCCCTTGGCGGAGCCCATCCGTCGGGCGACCAAGGCCGCGGACGACCCCGAGAATGAGAGGCAGTGGCGCGACTACGTCAAGAACGAGTTCCGCGCCGACACCTATCTCAGCCTCACCGTGGCGCCGCGGGCGGCGAGTTCGAAGCCGTTCCCTTATGAGACGTTCGGCGCGCTCGCGACTCGGATCCGGACGGCCGACAACGGCTCCATCAAGGCCCTCAACGCCGCCGCGGCCGACCTGGTGCTGGCGCAAAAGCAGGAGGCGAACAAGGACGACGCCATGGGCGAGTGGTTCCGCCTCGAGGAGGCGACGCGCCGCTATGCGACGTCCCTGGTGTATTTCGACCCCGACCCCGACCCCGCCAAGCCGGGCGTCTGCATGATCCGCGGCACCAACGATGACGATGCGGTTCGCGATGCGGCGCTCGCCGACCTCCGACTGAAAATCTCAATCCTCGAAGGACAGTTGGCTGTCGCCAAGAAATACCTCGGGCCCAGCGCAAAGCCGGACGACCGGCACGTCGCCGATGCGTGGACCGTGATCGATTTTCAGGGGGTCGCCCGCGCGGCCCTGAGCTTTGCGGGCGATCCGAAGATCTCGCCCTCCAAGACGCTGGATCCGGCCAATGTGGACAGCGCCGATCCCGCAGCGGGCATGTTCCGCAAGGATGGTATTGAGGAGAACCTCAAGAAGGTCGCGGTCAGACGCGCCAACGCCCTCAAGGACAGCAAGACTTGCGGCGCCTAGCTAAACGGCGATCGGGGCCGAGATCTTCTCGTGGGCCTTGTAGCCGCGGAGCTTGAAGTCCTCGTACTCGAAGGCGAAGAGGTCGCGCTTGTCGGCGATCTCCATGACGGGGAAGGGCAGGGGTTCGCGTTCCAGCTGCTCGCGGGCCTGGTCCAGGTGGTTCAGATAGAGGTGGGCGTCGCCGAGCGTATGGACGAACTCGCCGGCCTGCAGGCCGACCACCTTGGCCATCATCATGGTCAGCAGGGCGTAGGAGGCGATGTTGAAGGGCACCCCCAGGAAGACGTCGGCGGAGCGCTGGTAGAGCTGGCAGCTCAGTTTCCCGTCCGCGACGAAGAACTGGAACAGGCAGTGGCAGGGCGGCAGGGCCATGTCGTCGACATCGGCCGGGTTCCAGGCCGAGACGATGTGGCGGCGCGAATGTGGAGTGGTCTTCAGGGTCTCGACCACATTGGCGATCTGATCGATCACCCGGCCGTCCGGCGCGGTCCAGGAACGCCACTGCTTGCCGTAGACCGGGCCGAGCTCGCCGTCGGGGGCGGCCCATTCGTCCCAGATGCTGACCCCTCGCTCCTGCAGCCACTTCACATTGGTGTCGCCGCGCAGGAACCACAGCAGTTCCAGGATGATCGACTTGCGGTGCAGCTTCTTGGTGGTCAGCAGCGGGAAGCCCTTGGCCAGGTCGAAGCGCATCTGGCGGCCGAACACGCCGCGGGTACCCGTGCCGGTGCGGTCGCCGCGCTCCACGCCATTGGCCAGGATGTCGGCCAGCAGGTCGAGATACTGCCGCTCCGGGTGGGCGGCGTCCTGCGATTCGACGATGGCGACGTGGGCGTTCATGGGTCCTGCCGCGTGAAGGTCTTAGAGGTGATTCGCGACTGATTCGCGGCCTCTTACGAGATGTGGGACCGGAAAGACATGTGGATCATGTCGTCGCGGGCAAGGCTTACCGACGCGGGCGCCGGGGCCAAATTTCAACCACTGGACGTGGACCGGGAATCCCCGAGAATGACCGCCATCACTCGGGGGAATTCGAACATGTTGCTGGCCATCGCCTTAGCCGCCCTGCTCGCCGCGGCCGGACCGCCGCCGACGCCCGCCACGGGCGCCGCACCCGGCCAGCCCGAGCTCAAGCCCGGCGAGCGGGTGGTCAAGATGGTCTGCCGCAACGAGCAGAGGCCCGCCTCGCGCATGGTCAAGCGGCGCTGCATGTCCGTCGAGGACTGGAAGCAGCAGGAGAAGGACGCCCAGGCGGCGCTGAAGGACATGCAGGATCGTCGCGAGATGAACCCGCCCTGCCAGTCGAGTGGCCGGACCTGCTGAGCCGTATCTCGGCGCCTGGTCGCCGCGGGGCCTTCACATCGCCGTCGCCGAGTCGTCCTAATCGCCTGCGGGAACGCAAAAGTGGGGACGCGTCATGAAAATCCTGAGCCTGTTGGCCCTGGCCTTGAGCCTGGTCGCCTCGAACGCGGCGGCCAAGGACGGCCGGGTGGTGCTGGTGACCCTGGATGGCCTGCGCTGGCAGGAGGTGTTCCGCGGGGCCGAGACCGCGCTCGCCGAGGACCCGACCTATGTCGAGGACCGCAAGGCGGTGAAGGCGGCCTATCTGGATCCGGCCGACCGCAAGGCGGCGCTGATGCCGTTCCTGCACGAGGTGGTGGCCAAGCAGGGCGTCTTGATCGGCGACCGCGACAGCGGCTCCTGCGCGCGGGTGACCAACGACCAGTGGTTCTCCTATCCCGGCTACAACGAGATCCTGACCGGACGGCCCGATCCGGCGATCAAGTCGAACGATCCCAATCCCAACGCCAATGTGACGGTCCTGGAGTGGCTGATCCGCCAGCCGGGGTTCGAGGGCAAGGTGGCGGCCTTCACCTCATGGAACGTGTTCACCGCCATCATCAACGCCGAGCGCAGCGGCGTTCCGGTCGACGTTGGCATGCCCAGACCGAAGGCCCGGAACGCGGTGGAGGCGCATCTTGAACGAATGCAGGCGCAGACCCCCCGGATCTGGCCAACGGTCCGGTTTGACGTCTTCACCCACAACTACGCCCTGCAGGCCCTGAAGCGCGACCGGCCGAGGATGGTCTATATCGCCTACGGCGAAACCGACGACTTCGCCCATGAGGGCCACTACGGCCTGACGCTGGACGCCGCGCGGCGCACCGACGGCTTCCTGCGCGAGCTGTGGAGCACCCTTCAGGCCGACAAGGCCTATGCCGGCAAGACCACGCTGATCGTCACCACCGACCACGGCCGCGGGTCGGGGGCCAAGAAGGGTGACTGGAAAGGTCACGGCAAGGTGCTATGGCCGCGGTCCGACGAGACCTGGATCGCCGTGATCGGCCCCGGGGTGAAGGCGGGCCTGTCGCGGACGCCCGACTGCGCGGGCGCCGACCAGGTGGCCGCCACGGCGCTCAGCGCGCTCGGCCTCGACTGGCAGGCCTTCGATCCGAAGACGGGGCCGCCGCTGCCGATCTTCGAGGACCCGCGCTAGGCGAGCACAACGGGCGCGCCTGCTGGTGGCGCCGATCCGGGTCCGACAGCCGACGATTGCACAACCCAGTTGTTGCGCACGATCGGGAAAGTGAAGCAGATTGACCCCTTACGCAGCCGAGAACGGGCTAAGCCGCCGCGGACTCGAATGAATTGGGGGCTACCAATGTTGCTAGTGTTTGCCGCCGCGGCCCTTCTGGCGGCCACCGAGCCCACGTCGTCGGCGCCGCCGACCCCTACCGAGGCCGCCAACAAGGACCTTGCCGCGGCTCCGGCCCTGAAGCCCGGGGAGAAGAAGATGAAGGTGGTCTGCCGCACCGAGACCGCGACAGGCACCCGGTTCGGCAAGCGGGTCTGCCTCTCGCTCGACGACTTCAAGCGGCGCCAGGAGGAGTCCCGCGAGGGCTTCGCCGAGATGCAGCGCAACCACAACGTAACCCCGACCAAGGGTAACTAGGCGCGTCTCACGCTATCCCTTCGGCGAGGCGAGTAATGGCTGAGCTACATTTGTGGCTAGTCAGACTCTACTATTGGACGAGGGCGGAAAACTCACGCAAGTTGAGCATCGTCATCCTGTCCCCCTGGAGCCGTCAGATGCTCATCGCGCTCACCCTCGCGGCCATTCTCGCCACCGAGCCGCAGCCTGCCAGCGCGGCGCCCGCCGCCGCCGTGGCCGCCAGCGTCGCCCTCAAGCCCGGCGAGCGGAAGGTCAAGGTTGTCTGTCGCAGCGAGACGGCGACCGGCACCCGTTTCGCCAAGCGCACCTGCCTGTCGCTCGAGGATTTCAAGCGGAGACAGGAAGAGTCCCGTGATGGGTTCGCCGAGATGCAGCGAAACCAGATGATGAGCTACAAGAAGGACAATGGTCACTAAGAACGAATAGGCCGCGCCGCGAGCGCCTTGCGGTCAGCCCGCGAAGCCGCCGTCGTCGAGGAAGGCCTGTTCGGCCGGGGTGGTGATCCGGCCCAGGCTGGCGTTGCGATGCGGGAAACGGCCGAAGCGTGCGATGATGTCGCGGTGGATCACCGCCCATTTCAGCGACTCCGCGTCGCCCGTCTCGTCCCGCACGGCGGTGAACAGGCGCACGGCCTCGTCCTGGTCGGCGAGGCCCTCGGCGTGCTCGAAGGGCATGTAGAAGAACTGCCGCAGCTGCGGATCGACGGCGCGGTCGTGGCCGGCGTTCACCGCGGTGCGCGCCACCTGCCGGGCCCGGCCGTCGGTGGCGAAGGCGTGGGGCGAACCGCGGAACAGGTTGCGCGGGAACTGGTCGAACAGGATGAGCAGGGCGAGCGCCCCATCGGCGGTCGCCGCCCATCCGTCGTACTCGCCGCGGGCGGCGGCGTGGTGGACGGGCTCGAACTTCAGCGCGATCGCGGCGTCGAACCTGGGGTCCTTGGCGTACCACTTTTGCGGTCCGGCGGTGCGCCAGAAGCCGGTGACATCCTGAGGTGCGGCGGCCATCTGAACCCTCTCGAACAGGCGTCCTATGTCGGATGGGTCGCCGTTTCGTTCAAGCGCGGTTCAGCTTGTCGGAGTCATTCCTGTTAACCAAGGGACCAATTCGGGCGTCGGCGGCCTTCCGCCACATCGGGAATAGACATGTCGAAACTTGGTACGAGCGTTCTGGTCCTGGCCCTGCTGGCCTCCACCGGCGTGGCCGCCGCCCAGGAGGGCGGCTACCGGCCGGAAATGCGCCGCAGCTGGAAGAACACGGACCGGCCGGAGACCGCTCCGGAGACCCGCCCGGCCCGGCAGGCCCGCGAGGCGCCGGCCGCGCCCCAGGCCGCCGCGGCCCCTGAGGCGCCGCGGGTGCGCGACAGCGGCGAGCGCGGCCCGCGTCCGGACGGCGAACGCCGGGACTGGAACCGTGGCGACCGCGGAAGCCGCGGCGGCGATCAGGCGCGCCCGCCGGCGCCCGCCGTGATTCAGCCCGCGCCCGAGCAGCGTCGCGACTGGAACCGCGACGGGCGCCGCCCCGACACCGATCGGGGAGACCGGCGAGACCGCGACTGGAACAACGACCGGCGCGACGGCCGCGACTGGAATCGCGATCGCAATGACGGGCGCCGCTGGGAAGACGGCCGCCGCTGGGACGACGCGCGCCGCCATCAGCAGCGACCTCGCTACGACCGGCGCCACTACCATCCCGACTGGCGCAGCCAACAGCGCTACCGTGGCTGGGCCTATCACGCGCCGCGCGGCTTCTATGCCCGCAGCTGGGTGTTCGGCGACCTGCTGCCGCGCAGCTGGTGGGAGCCGCAGTACCGGATCGACGACTGGTGGGCCTACGGCCTGCCCATTCCACCTATCGGCTACGAATGGGTCCGGGTGGGCGACGACGCCCTGCTGGTGGACATGTTCAGCGGACGGGTGATCCAGGTGGCTCGCAACCTCTTCTGGTAGACGGTCGTTCGGCCGCGGGACTTCCCTTGCCGGACAGGCGAGGGAAGTCTTGACCTTCGCGCAAAATTCCCCTCCATAGCCCCGCCTTTGCTGCGGTGCCGTTGCGCGTTCCGCGGCTCGTCTTGTCTTCAGGAGAATGATCATGCGCGTCTACTACGACCGCGACGCCGACCTCGCCCGCATCCTGGACAAGAAGATCGCCATCGTAGGCTATGGCAGCCAGGGCCGCGCCCATGCGCTGAACCTGAAGGACTCCGGCGTGAAGAACGTGGTCGTGGCCCTGCGCCCCGGCTCGGCGACCGCCAAGAAGGTCGAGGCCGACGGCCTGAAGGTCATGTCCGTGCCGGAAGCCGCCGCCTGGGCCGACGCCATCATGGTGCTGGCCCCCGACGAGCTGCAGCGCGGCATCTATAACGAGGAAATCGCGCCCAACATCCGTGACGGCGCGGCCCTGCTGTTCGCCCACGGCCTGAACGTGCACTTCAACCTGATCGAGCCGGCGCCCGGCATCGACGTGCTGATGATCGCGCCGAAGGGCCCCGGCCACACCGTGCGCGGCGAGTACCAGAAGGGCGGCGGGGTGCCGTGCCTGATCGCCATCCACCAGAACCCGACCGGCAACGCCCACGACTTCGGCCTGGCCTACGCCTCGGCCATCGGCGGCGGCCGTTCGGGCGTCATCGAGACCACCTTCCGCGAGGAATGCGAGACCGACCTGTTCGGTGAGCAGGCCGTGCTATGCGGCGGCTTGGTGGAACTGATCCGCGCCGGCTTCGAGACCCTGGTCGAGGCGGGCTACGCGCCCGAAATGGCCTATTTCGAGTGCCTCCACGAGGTGAAGCTGATCGTGGACCTGATCTACGAAGGCGGCATCGCCAACATGAACTACTCGATCTCCAACACCGCGGAGTACGGGGAGTACGTGACCGGGCCGCGCATCGTCACCGCCGAGACCAAGGCCGAGATGAAGCGCGTGCTGGAGGACATCCAGTCGGGCCGCTTCGTGCGCGACTTCATGGCCGAGAACCAGGCGGGCCAGCCCAGCTTCAAGGCCACCCGCCGCCGCGGTTCGGAACACCAGATCGAGGAAGTGGGCGGTCGCCTGCGCGCCATGATGCCTTGGATCACTAAGAACAAGCTGGTTGATACGGCCCGCAACTAGGCGCGACTCCTTCGCCGACATGTCGAAGCCCCGGACGAAAGTCCGGGGCTTTTTCGTGACCGGTCACACCTGTGTGAGGACCGGCCTAAAGCGCCGCAGGTGTGTTAAGAGAACATCTGGGGTTGCAACGAATAACGCTCCTTCACCCACTCGAACGCAGCCATATAGTTGGCGGAGACTTTGATCTCGTCCGGAAGATAAACTCTGGGAGATCTGTCATAAAATGGGGGAGTCTTGAAGCATTGTCATATGATGGATGTTTGGCGCTCGGATATTTGCGGAAATTCTTCCGAAGACTTTGCGACGTGTCCTCGTGAGCCGTCTGATCGTGGTTTCCAACCGAGTGCAACCGCCCGGAGACGCCGGGAGCGGCGCGGTGGGCGGACTGGCTATGGCGCTGGCCGCGGCCCTGCGTGAGTACAGCGGCGTCTGGTTCGGCTGGAGCGGCCAGACGACCGGGCAACACACGGGCCAGGTTTCACTGCAGCGCCAGGACGGGGTCACCGTGGCCACCCTGGACCTCGAAGAGCAGGACCGGCAGGAGTACTACAACGGCTACGCCAACCGGACGATCTGGCCGCTGTTCCATTACCGCGTCGACCTCTCGGCCTATGAGCGGTCCTTCAGCGAGGGATATGCACGAGTCAACGCACGCTTCGCCAAGGCGCTGGCGCCGCTGATCGGCGACGGCGACTTCATCTGGGTGCACGACTACCACCTGATCCCGCTGGCGCAGGAGCTGCGGAAGCAAGGCGTGCGCAACCGGATCGGCTTCTTCCTGCACATCCCGTGGCCGGCCCAGAGGCTGCTCACCACCCTGCCCAACCACGCCGAACTGACCAGCGCCCTGTTCGACTACGACCTGATCGGGTTCCAGACCGAGGACTCGCGCTCCGCCTTCGAGGACTATGTGGTCAAGGTCGCGGAGGGCGAGGCGCGGGGCCGTCGGATGGGCGCCTTCGGCCGGACCGTCGAGGTGGGTGTCTATCCGATCGGGCTCGACGTGGACGAGTTCGAGGCTTCCGCCGCCGGCGAGGTCGCCGGGGCGGAATTCGCTCGGATGCAGGCCAGTCTGGCGGGCCGCAGCATGGTGCTGGGCGTGGACAGGCTCGACTATTCCAAGGGACTGGAAGAGCGGTTCCTGGCCTATGAGCAGTTCCTCCAGGACAATCCCGACCTGCGCGAGAGGGTCTTCCTGTTGCAGATCGCCACGCCGAGCCGCGAGGAGGTCACAGCCTATCAGGACATCCGCGCGCGGTTGGACGCGGTGACCGGCCGTATTAACGGCGCCTTCGCGACCGTGGACTGGGTGCCGATCCGCTATGTGAACCGGACCTATCGACGCGACGAACTGGCGGGAATCTACCGGGCGGCGCGCGTGGGCCTGGTAACGCCCTTGCGCGACGGCATGAACCTAGTCGCCAAGGAATATGTGGCGGCGCAAGACCCCGAGGATCCAGGCGTGCTGGTGTTGTCGCAGTTCGCAGGCGCCAGCGAGCAGATGGACGAGGCTCTGATCGTCAATCCCTTCAACCGCGAGGAGGTCGCCGGTGCCGTGGCGTGGGCCTTGACCATGGACAGGGCCGAACGCGTCCGCCGCTGGTCCCTGCTGATGGACGGACTGCGGCGGAGCGACGTGCGGGCCTGGCGGGACGCGTTCGTCGGCGACCTGCGCGGCCATGAGCCGCCGGCCCGAAGGATCGCCAGCTGACTAGAACGGAAAGAAGCGCGGGATCGTGACGATGGCCACGACGCCGGTCAGGATGTTGAGCGGCAGGCCGACGCGGACGAAGTCGAAATAGCGGTAGCGGCCAATGTGGTGGACGATGGCGTTGGTCTGGTAGCCGAAGGGCGTGGCGAACGCGGCGCTGGCGGACATCATCACGGCCACAACGAAGGGCCGTGGATCGACGCCGAGGTTCTGGGCCAGGCCGATGGCCAGCGGTGTCAGCAGAACGGCCACCGCGGCGTTTGACATCAGCTCCGTGAGGATCGAGGCGACGATATAGACCGCCGCCAGGGCGACGACGGGCCCAAACGGCCGGGTCAGGCGGGCGATCACGTCCGTGGCGTCGCGTGCGAGACCCGTCCTGTCGAGGGCGGCGCCCACCACCAGCATGCCCGCGATCATCAGCAGCACCTGGGGGCGAAGTCCGGAATAGGCCTCCTCGGGCTCCAGGGCGCGTGTAAGCAGCAGCAGCACGGCGCCGGCGAAAGACACGGTGGCGATTGGCATGCCCCCAGCGGCGGCGCCCAGCACGAAGGCGAAGACGACCGCGGAGAACAGGGCCTTGAGCGGCCGCAGGGGGCGCGCGTCGTCGACAAGCGGCAGGGGTTCGCTTCCGTCGTCGGACGGCAGCAGGCGCGGCGCGACGATCAGCAGATAGAGGCCGCCCGCCGCGGCGACAGAGACGCCGACCCCGGTGATCTCGAACAGCGTAAACCCGGTAAGCCCCGCCTGGCGCGCCATGTCGTCGACCAGCAGGTTTGTGGAGGTTCCGATGAGCGTGCAGAGCCCTCCTAGCACCGCGGCGTAGGACAGCGGGATCAGCAGCTTGCGCGGCGACCAGCCGAGACGCCGGGCGGCGTCCTGCACCACCGGCGCGGCCAGGATCACCAGCGGGGTGTTGTTGAGGAAGGCCGACAGCACCGCGCAGAGACCGATGATCAGCGGCACGGAGGCCGCGCCCAGCCGCTCCACCAGCCGCGAAGCCGAGCGCAGGATCAGAGCCATGACCCCGGTCCGGCTGAGCGCCTCGGCCAGCACGAAGAGCGAGGCGAGGGCCACTAGCGCGGGACTGGCGAAACCCCGCTGCAGATCCTCGAGGGTCGCCACTCCAAGGATCGTCAGGATCGCGGCGGCGGAGAGCGCGACCACGTCGGCGCGCAACCTGCCGTTCAACAGGGCCGCGACCACGCCGGCCAGCACCGTCAAGGTCGCGATCTGGGCGAAGGTCATGCGGCGCGGGCCTCCGGCGATCGGCCCCGCGGGGCGTCACGCGGGACTTTCGGCGGATCGCAAGGAGATCACAAGCCGCGGCTGGCTCGGAAGCCGACCAGCACGCCATTGTCATCTAAGCTCATGCGATCGATTGAGTCGGGAGCCCCCATGAAGAACCACCGGGGACGTTTCATGCGTGAGGCGGAGCTGCGCGAGCTGGGCGTCGGCAAGGTGGGCGAGAACGTCGCGGTCCACGAGACCTGCGTGATGGTGGACATGGAGGCCATCCGCTTCGGCGACAATGTGCGGATCGATCCCTTCACACTGCTGAGCGCGGCGGGCGGCTGGCTGCACTTCGGCGACTTCATCCATGTAAGTTCGAACTGTTCGATCCTGGCGGGATCGGGCGTGGAGCTCGGCGACTTCGCCAACCTGTCGGCCGGGGTGCGGATCTTCTCGCGGACGGACGACTACACCGGCGAGTTCCTGACCAATCCCACGGTGCCGCCGGCCTATACCCTGCCGCCCGCGGCGCGGCCCGTGCACGTGGGCCGGCATGTGATCCTGGGCGCGAACACCATCGTGCTGCCGGAGGTGGAGATCGGCGAGGGGACCGCTGTCGGCGCGGCCGCGCTGATCCGTCGCAGCCTGGACCCCTGGGGAATCTATGCCGGGGCGCCAGCTAAATTTCTCCGTAACCGGCGGCAAGATATCGTTGACCATGAGAGTCGCTTGAAAGCCGCGATCGCGGCGGGAGAGATCGACTTGCCGGTGGCGCGTCTCTGACCGCAGACCATCTTGAGGGGGGTGGGGTTTGAGCGTTCTGGATGAGATACAGGCCGACGCCCAGCCGGGCTATGCGCCGTCCGTCGCAGTCATCCTGCAGAGACTGCGTCAAGCGCTGGGAGAGGCCGCCTTCGCGGGCGTGACCAAGCCCGACTTCGGCCTGCACTCCGTCCGGCTCATCGAGGCCTCGACCCACCCTTCCGGGGTGAAGCTGCAGTTGGTCAGCGACATATCCAGCCTCAACTGGTGGTGCGGGCTGCAGCCAGGCGAGGCCTTCAGCGCCGCGCTCGCCGCCCTGGCCCGGCGGACCTACTACCAGGAAGCCCAGGCGATCCCTTACCAGCTGGAGACCCCCGATCCCGCGGCGCTGCGCTCTCATGCGGTGTTCGTGGGACGGCTGCTCGATCTGCGGCATTCGCCGACGCGGGGCGCCTTCGACTATCTCCGCGCCCTGGCGTGCGATCCCGAGAACCAGCGTGTGGACGTCTTCCATGCCGGGATCCTGTCGCCTGATCTGGAGGCCTACGCCCAAGCGCGGCTGGGGAGGTCATTTTCCAAGCTCAGCTTCGTCTCGATCGAGGCCGACCTGAATTTCCTGGCGAAGGCGGTGGGCCAGGGACCGCGCACGTTCCACTTCTGGTGCGAGGAACCGTTCTTCATCCACATCAGCCTGGCGGCGCTGGTGGGTCCGACCCTGATGTTCACCTGCGGCGACGCCGCGCCCGTCCAGTTCTCCGATGTCTACTGGTACTGCCAGGAGCCCGCCTATATCGAAGGGCTCTGGCGGCGGCTCGGCGCGCCGTCCGCCTTTGCCGAAGCCTATCGCAAGCTCGAGAGCGCGCCGTTCCCGAGCCCGGCCCCGCTGCAGACCCGCAGCCGCGGCGACTGCGGTTTCCGGCCCGAGGAGACGGTGATCGTCACGGTCGGCAATCGGCTGGGCGTCGACATGGACCAGGCGTTCGTCGACGGCATGGGCGCGCTGGTCCTGAGCGATCCCAGCATCCGCTGGGTCGTGGTCGGCTGGATGCAAGCGTTCTGGATCGAGGCGTTCGAGTCCGTGCTGGGGTCTCAGTTCACCCACATTCCCTACGACGACGATCTGATCGGCCTGCTGGGGATTTGCGACATCTTCGCCAATCCGTTCCGCGCGGGCGGCGGCACCACCGCAATCATGGCGATCGACGCCGGCGCCGTGGTCATGAGCCGCGGCGACCTGGGCGACGTCGGCGCCTTCGCGCCGCGCCAGCACCTGACCCAGGACGTCGACGCCTATTTCGAGGCGCTGGGCGCCCTGGTGGACGACAAGGCGCTGCGCGCCGCGTGGCTGGCCGAGCAGCAGGTCCTGCTGGCCCGGCGTCTGGACCAGGACAACTTCGCCCGCGAGCTGAAGGAGCTTGTCGGCCTGGCCTTCACGCGGTTCGCAGCGCGCATCCCGACTCCGCTGGAGACGATCTTCGCCCAGCCGCAGCCGCGACGGCAGCCGCTCAGCGCCGGAGGACTGCTCGGACGACCGCGCTGATCTCGTCGATCGCCGTGGCATCGAGCCCTGGCCAGCACGGCAGGCCAAGGGTCGTGGCCGCCAGCCGCTCGGTGACCGGCAGGGCCGTCCGAGGCAGGTCGGCGAAGGCCCGATGCCCTTGCAGTCCATGGCCCCACCAGCGGCGGGTGGCGATCTCGACCTCCGACAGGCGCATCTCGATCTCGAGGATGGCTTCTTCCGGCGCCTCGATATTGAAGGTCGAGGCCATCCAGTCGTCCCCGAGGCCCGGCGCGATCCTCAGGTCCGGCGTATCGGCCAGGGCGGCGCGATAGTAGCCGAGCACCGACTGGTACTGGACGCGTTGCAGCTTCCAGTGGTCGAGGGCGGCCAGGCCGTAGGCGGCGGCGAACTCGCTGATCTTGCCATTGCCGCCGATCAGGCTGGAGTCGCGACTGCCGTCGAAACCGAAATTGGAGCGGCGTCGGATGTCGACGATAAGGTCGGGGTCGCGGCTGATCACGAAACCGCCCTCGCCGATGCCGAGGATCTTGGTGGCGTGCAGGCTGACGACGGCCGCCGCCCGGCCGACCGTCAGGGCGTCGAAGCCCGCCGCCGCGTCGAGCACGACCTCCACCCCGGTCCTGGCCTGGAGGGCGTCCCAGGCGGCGGCGTCCAGCGGCAGGCCGAAGGGCGCGACCGGCACGATGGCGGCGACCCCGTGGGAAATGCGCGGCAGGGCCTCGAGCGCGATCCCCGGGGTCAGGGCCCAGGTGGCGGGGTCCACGTCGACCAGGTAGGGCGTCAGGCCCGCGGCGAGCGCCGCATGCGCGGTGGCCGCGAAGGTCCAGGCGGGCATCAAGCAGTAGCGGCCACCCCTGGCCGCCGCCCGCTGCAAGGCCATGGTCAGGCCGCTGGTGGCGTTGCTGCAGGTGGCGACGTGGCCGGGCTCCAGGCCGAACTGGGCGGCCAGGCGGGTCTCGAACTGGGTGTTGAGCGGACCGAAGTTGGAATAGGTGCGGCTGGCGTCGATGGACCTCAGATAGGGCAGGGCCGCGGAGAGCTCTACGAGGCGCGGCCGGGCCACGGGCACGCGCGGCGCCCGCGCCAGGTCCCAGGGCTTGGAGGCCGTTCCGCTCGGCGGCGGCCGTGCGACTGCTGGATTGGTCCTGGCCATGGTTCTCGCCCCCGCGGGCGCGGCCCGCCCACCTTCGGCGCCAGTGGAGCCGGGTTTGGGTTGATGAGGCCTTAAGCCGAGGCCGCGCGGCCTTGTCGCGGCTTGACCAGGAACGACCAGAACCCGACCCCGCCCAGGCCCGCCAGGGCCAGGCCCGACAGGAAAATCGCCAGGTCGTAGCCCCGTCCGCCCACCGAGGCGGCGTGCAGGGGATAGAAGGCGTTATAGGCCCGCATGCCGGGCGCGAGCGCGCGGCTGTCCAGCGTCCCGATCGTTTGGCTGGTCGCCGGGTCGATATAGACCAGGGTGCGCCCGTTCGGGTGCCACTCGCCGGCCCGGCGCAGGCGGATGGTGGCGGGCGCGCCGGGCTTGGCCGGCCAGGCGGCCATGCGCAGGGCGGCGTCGGGGAAACGGGCTTGGGCTGCGGCGAGGGCCCGGGGCCAGTCGATGTCGCCCTGGCCGGCCTTGGGTGGTTTGGGCGGCCTGGTCCCACCCGGGAAGGCGGCGGTCATCAGGGCCTGGCTCTGCTCGTGGAAGATGATCGCCCCGCCGGTCAGGCACAGGGCGAAGACCGGGACCAGGAAGATCATGCCGGTGTCGCGGTGGGCGCCGACCAGGTCGCGGCGCCGCGCCGAGCGCGGCCAGAGCTTCCAGGCGAAGGCGCGCCAGGACGGAAACCAGATGATCAGGCCGGTGAGGGTCAGCACGGCCCCGGCCAGGCCGATGATCCCGACCATCATCTTGCCCGGCTCGCCGGCCAGCAGCTTGTGATGCAGGTCGAAGATCCAGGCCTCGAGCCGGGCGTTCCCGCGCCAGGTGGCGATCACCCCGCCGGACCCGTCGGCATAGGCCGAGCCCTCGCGCGCCAGATAGACGCGGTGGACGCCGAGATCGGGGCGGGCGAAGACCAGGGTCCTGATCTCGCCCCGATAGGCCCGTTCCAGCGCCTCGGACGCCTGGCCCAGGGCCTGGGGAGTCGGTGTCACCACCTGTCGCGCGGCCGGCAGGGTGGCCCGCAGCCAGTCGTCCTTCAGCACCAGCAGGGAGCCCGAGAGCCCCAGGACGACGAGCTGCAGGGCGAGCAGCGCGCCAGCCCAGGCGTGCACGGCGCGCAGGACGCCCATCAGAAGTCCTTGGTGACGCCGAAGGCCAGGGTCCGGCCGCGGCCGGCGAAGTAGCGGGCGTTGTCGCTCGGGCCCTGGGTGTCGCTGAAATAGGTGACGTAGTGTTCGTCCAGCAGGTTCTGGACGCCGAGCGTCAGGGTGGCGGCCGGCGCTTTCCAGGCGACGACGGCGTCGACGAGGCCGTAGCCCTCAAAGCTGTTGGCGGCGACCTCACCCTCGAAGTCGCGGCCGTAGAACTGCTGAGCCTGCAGGCGTCCCGACCAGTCGCCGTGGGTGACCTCGGCGTAGAGCAGCAGGCGGTCGGGAGCGATGTTGGCGCCGTTGAGGTCGCGGTCGACCGAGCCGTCGCCGTTTGAGTCGGTGCGGCCCTCCAGGTGGGCGTAGGCGCCGCCGATGGTCAGCCAGTCGGTGGTGGCGAACCGGGCGGAGAGCTCGATCCCCTCGACCTCGGTGCGCTGGCGCTGGACCTCGAAATTGCCGCCGGCGTTCAGCACCAGCAGCGAGCCGCGATCCGACGTCGAACGGAACCAGGCCGCCTGAACCTGGAGCGGGCCGGAGCCGTAGTCGAGGCCGAACTCGATATTGTCGGAAACCACCGGGGTCACGTCGAGGTAGGTGTCGACGTCGCGGTTCGGCGTGTTGATGGCCCGCAGGACGCGGCCGACGTCGGGCATGGTGAAGCCCTGAGCGTAGGAGGCGTAGGCGGTCAGGCCGTCGACGATCTCGAAGGTTGCGCCCACATTGTAGAGCGTCTCCTCGAAGCTGGGTTCGCCGCCGGCCACCTGGCGCGGGCCATAGGCATAGAGGGTCGTGTAGTCGTCGACCTCCAGGGTGGCGTTCTCGCGGCGCACCCCGGCGGCGAGGTTCAGGCGGCCCTCCAGCGCCGACTGGCGCAGCTGCAGGAAGGGCGAGAGGCTCTTGTAGGTGGTCTCGGGCACCCAGAAGCGGCCGGTGAGCGCCAGGGCCTGGAAGGTCTTGTCGCGCAGGCCGTCGAGGCCGACCAGCATCCTGAAGCCGGGCAGGGCGGCGAAGCCTCGCTCGTAATCGATCTTGAAGCCCTGCTTCTCGGAATTATTGGCCGACTGGTCGAACAGGGTCCCGACCGGGGCGATGCGCGGATCCTGGAAATCGGCGAAGGTCCCGCCGCCGAACACGCCCTGATAGTCGTGAGCGTAGGCCTGCAGGGTGAGCACGCCGCCGAACAGGCCGCGGTCGCGATAAGTGACCGCTGCGGAGGTGACGTCGTTGACGGTGGGCAGGCCTGGGGTGCGGCCGCGCACGGCGGTGGTGGTGATCCCGAGCGCGCGGCTGCCATTGACCGTGACGTAGTCGTTGTCGGCCTCGAGTTCGAAGTGGTTGACCATCACCTCAAGCCGCCGCTGGTCGGTGAGATCGACCCCGGCCTTGCCGAACAGGGACCAGGACTTGGAGTCCTGCAGTTCGCCCTGGGCGCCGTCGAAGCCGATGCGGCGCTCATCGGCGTCGTAATAGGCCCCGCGCACCTCGTAGGACGCGCCGGCCACGAAGTCCCACTGGCCGAAGTCGCGGCCGACATAGGCGGCGGTCTTCCAGCCGGCGCTGTCGCCGAAGCGGTTGGGATCGGCGCTGGTCTGGGCCAGGACCCGGCCGGTGAAGCCCTCGGTTTCCTTGGGCGTGGGCGCGGTGACGTAGTTGATCACCCCGCCGGTGGCCCCGATGCCCTGGATGGCGTTGGCGCCGAACACCACCTCGACCTTGTCGATGAAGAAGGGATCGATGGTGAAGCCGTCGCGGCTGTCGTCGCGCAGCGGCGTCGACTGCGGCACCCCGTCCACCAGATAGAGTGGGGAGCGGCCGCGCAGGGTCTCGCCGAAGCCCGACAGCTTCTGGCGGGTGGGGGAGAAGGACGGCACCAGGTTGGACACCGTCTCCACGGCCGAGAAGCCGAGCGCGGTCTGGGACTGGATGGCGTCCTCGTCGATGACCTGGATGGTGGCCGGCACGGTGGAGCGCGGCGCCTCGAAGCGGGTGGCGGTGATGATCAGTTCGCCGATATCGACCGGCTGGTCGCCCGGCGCCGCGTCTCCGGCGACCTGGGCCTGGGCGGCGGTGGCGATCAGCAGGGCGCCGCAGGCGCTTCCGGCGGCGAGAATGGAACGGCGTATCACGGCGACCCTCAACGAATGTCAGGGGGCGGTGAAATCAGAGGCCTAATTGCAAGTCAATCGCAATTGCAGAGATCGCCGTTAGCCGGCCCGTGTCGGCTTGTAGTGGGCCGTAATCACCCGGGTGGCGTCGAAGCGGCGTTGGTCGGGGCCCATGATCTCCAGATGGACATGGTCGGTCATGCCGCCGGGATAGGCCGCCTGCAGGCTGTGGGCGTGGCCGACCGGGTCGCCGAGCCGCACGGTCTGGCCCACCTCGACGATCGGATCGACATAGAAGACCCGCGCCACATGGCCGAGCGCCGGATTGGTGATCTCCACGAAGCGGAGGTCGGGATGGCCGGCATAGGCCTGGCCGATCTTGGTGACAAAACCCGAGATCGGCGCGGCCACCTCCTGACCCGCGGTCGCCGCGTAGTCGACGCCCTCGTGATCGCGGACGCCGCCGTCGCGCGAGGCTCCGAAGCGGCCTTCGCCATAGGCGTCGTGAACGCGGGGCGCCGCGCCGGTGGGGTTGGCGAAGTCGGCCTCTCCGTCGCCGTCGATGTCGGCGCCCTGCCAGACCAGCACGGTCTTCACCGGCGCCGGCCGCGGCGCGAGCCTGGCGTTGACCGCCTCGACCATGGGGGCCGCAGCCTCGCCCAGGGAAGCGCTCGTCCAGCCGGTGGCGTGGGCGCCCGCATGCAGCAGGGTCGCCGCCAGGACCGCCGCGCCCAGGGTGAGCCAGGTCTGAAAGAGCCAGGCGCGAGCGGGATGGACGGCGGGCAGGGCCAAGGCGCGGGTCATCGTCGGCGGGCTTCCTCTTCTCTCGTGGCGATGGCTGGCCGACTACGCGGCCTTGCGCTCTCGCCGATGCGTGAGGCGTGGATATGGGGAAGGGCGCTTGTCCTGCCGATGCGGCACGGTGACGCCCCGGGATCTCGGCGTTACCTGAGAGGTCATGGACAAACGCGACGAATTTGGCGCACGATCGGTCACTTCTCGCGCGAGGCCCGCATGACCGACACGATGATCGCCGAACACCCCCTGGACCGGACCCTGAGGCTGGAGCCGCTGGGCGTGGGTCGGTACCAAGGCGCGACGACCCCGGACTATTGGAACATGGCCGGGCCGTTCGGCGGGACCACGGCGGCGACCTTGCTGAAGGCGGTGCTCGACCATCCCGAACGGCGGGGCCGGCCGGTGGCCCTGACGGTGAACTTCTGCGCGGTCCTGGCGCAGGGCGAGTTCGAGGTCGCCGTGCGGCTGGTGCGCGACGGGCGCTCCACCCAGCACTGGAACGTCGAGATGACCCAGGGCGAGACCGTGGCCAGCACGGCCAGCGTGGTGACCGGGGCCGAGCGCGAGACCTGGAGTCACGCGTTGGCGGGCCCGCCGCAGATGCCGCCTGCCCGCGACCTGGGGGTCATGTCCACCGAGGGTCGCAACGCCTGGCTGCAGCGCTACGAGTTCCGCTACGCGCGCGGCGAACCCATGCGCGGCGCCGGCGCGACCCCCGAGCAGCCGGGGCCGGCGCTCTCCCAGGCCTGGGTGCGCGACACCCCGGCCCGGCCCCTGGACTACCTCGCCCTGGCGGCGCTCAGCGACACCTTCGTGGTCAAGATCCTCAATGTGCGCGGCGACGTCCCGCCGGTCGCCACGGTCTCGCTCTCCACCTATTTCATGGCCGACGAGGCTGCCCTGGCGCGGCAGGGCTCCCGGCCCCTGGCGACGACCAGCGACGCACGGGTGTTCAAGCACGGCTTCAACGACCAGAGCGCCGAGCTGTGGAGCGACGACGGCCAGCTGCTGGCGGTGTCGCACCAGGTGGTGTGGTTCAAGGGCTGAGGCGACCTGAGACGCCGGCCTCGAGCTCGTCCATGGTCGAGGTGAACGCCGCCTCGAGGTCCACCTCATAGAGCCTCGCCAGGGTCATGACCGACCACAGACAGTCGGCCAGCTCGTGGGCGAGCTTGGCATCGGCCTCGGGAATGGCGCGAACGCCCTCCTTGGCCTGCACGAGCTTCATCAGGTCGCCCACGTCGCCCATGAAGCCGAGGGCGACTTCTTCACGGGTCCAGGCGCGGCCGTATCTCTCGGTTTCGAGGCGTTCGTAGAGCCTGCGGATCTCCCAGGCGCGTTCGGACAGTGCTTTAAAGTCCAAGGTGCCGTGCCTCCTTCAGCGCCAGGCTATATCCGCCTCGCCGCGCAGGATGGCCTCGGCTTCGGCGGTGTGTTTGGCCCCCTCGCGCGGGTGCAGGACCAGGGCCGGCAGCAGCTGCAACGGCGCCTTGCCGGTCTTGATCGCCCGGACCAGGACCCGCTTGGCCGGGGCGTCGGCGTGGGGGTGGATCGGACGCACCTGGAAGGAGCCGGCCTTGGGCGCCAGTAGGGCCAGGATGTCGGCCAGCCGGTCGGCGCGGTGGATCAGGGTGATGGTCCCGCCCTCGCGCACCGCCTTCAGCAGAAAACCCGTCCAGGTGGAGAGCCCGCCGTCGGCCATCCAGGCGTCGCGCTTGGCCGGCGCCGGCGCGCGCAGAGCGGCGGGATCGTCGAAGAAGGGCGGGTTGGCCATCGCCGCGTCGAAGGGGGGAAGTCCCAGCATCTTGAAGGGCCGCGCGACATCGCCATCCAGGATTGCGACGCGATCGGCGAGTTGGTTCGCTTCGACGTTCGCGCGGGCCAGCGCCGCGGCGGCGGCGTCGCGCTCCAGGCCCGTGAAGCGGGCGCCCGGACGGCGGACCGCCGCGGCCAGCAGGGCGCCTCCGGCCCCGCAGCCGGCCTCCAGCACCCGGGCGCCCTCGGCGGCGTCGCAGGCGGCGGCCAGCAGGGCGGCGTCCAGGCCCGCCCGATAGCCGCCGAGCGCCTGGCGCAGCAGCACCCGGCCGCCCAGCAGGCGATCCTCGGAGAGGGTCTCGGGAGAGGAAGGGTGTGACGTGGTTTCCATGGCTCGGCGCGGAGGGCCAAGGCCCGCCTTGACCGTGCCCTATCGCGTGACCATTGTCCCCGGCAAATGACGACGCCTCCCCGCATCGTCAGGCTGCACAGGAGTTACAAGCAGTTGGACGCAGCCAGCGCCGCCATCTCCCGCGAAAAGCCGGCCTCGATCGACGGGCTGCTGGAGCTTGCGCGTCCGGACATGGAAAAGGTCGATGCGCTGATCCGCGACCGGATGCAGAGCCCGGTCTCGGTGATCCCTGCCCTGGCTGAGCACCTGATCGGAGGTTCGGCCAAGCGCCTGCGTCCCCTGCTGACCATCGCCGCGGCCCGGGTGTCGGGCGCCCAGGACGACGCCTGCCTGAAACTTGCCGCCGCGGTCGAGTTCATCCACACCGCCACCCTGCTGCATGACGACGTGGTCGACTCCTCGCAGCTGCGCCGGGGCAAGGTCGCCGCCCACCTGATCTGGGGGGCGCCGGCCAGCGTCCTGGTGGGGGACTTCCTGTTCGCTCGCGCCTTCGAGCTGATGGTAGAGGCCGGCTCCATGCAGGCCCTGGAGATCCTCGCCCGCGCCAGCCGCGTGATCGCCGAGGGCGAGGTGCTGCAGCTGACCCGCGCCCACGACCTCAACCTCAGCCAGGATCTCTATCTGGAGATCATCACCGCCAAGACCGCCGAGCTGTTCGCCGCAGCCGCGGAGGCCGGGGCGGTCTCGGCCGGGGCGAGCCCGGCGCGCTGCAAGGCCCTGCGCCGTTTCGGCCAGGACCTGGGCCTGGCCTTTCAGCTGGTGGACGACGCCCTGGACTACAGCGGGACCAGCAAGAGCCTCGGCAAAAACCCCGGCGACGATTTCCGGGAGGGCAAGGCGACCCTGCCGCTGCTGCTGGCCATCGCCCGCACCGGCCCGGCCGAGGCCGGCTTCTGGCAGCGCACGGTGGACCGGCTGGACCAGCAGGATGGCGACTTCGAGCGCGCGTCCGGCCTGATCGCCTCGTCCGGCGCCGACGACGCCACCCTGGACGTGGCCAGCGACTACGCCGTGGCCGCCAAGACCCAACTCGCCGAGTTCGCCGCCAGCAACGCCTGGCGCCCGGCCCTGGAAGACCTCGCCGACTTCGCCGTCAGCCGGCGGATGTAGGGTTCAGAAGCCGGTAAAAATCCGGTCTAGGGCGCGTCGGATCGCGTCTTCCTGATCCTCGACACTGCCGATGACCTGCTGAAGCCGGCGGCCATCCATGGCCGCCATTTCGGCGACCGCCAGGATGAATGGGGAACCCAGGAACACGACGGCGATGTCGACTGGCGACAGTGCGCGCTGCGAGTCATTGATCCGGGGCGCGACGACGACGCTATTGACGACCTGCAGATGATGCGATTGCAGCACGGCGAGGTAGGGCGCGTAGCCTGAAATTTCCGTCTCGGGATTTCGATAGACGTCGAACTGGCGCAATCACCACTTCCGCAGTTTGTCGCCGATCAGGCCGCGCTCAGCGATGCGCCGATTGTATTCGGCGATAGCCTCGGCGTTCTCCTCCGCCCATCGCCGCGCACGTTCCTCGCCGCTAGGCGAAGGTCCGGTCGCCCTGAGCCCAGCTTCGATCAAGGCGCTGATAGGACGACCGCTTTCCTTCGCTCGCGCCAGCAGATCTTCGTCGATCTCGATCTTGAGTTCGGCCTTGCCCATGGGCCAAGCCCAACCGCAAACGCCTAGCCCGGCGAGATCATCTTTTCCGGCCGGACCAGGGCATCGAACTCCTCGTTCGTCACATAGCCGCCGCCAACGGCTTCCTCGCGCAGGGTTGTGCCGTTCTTGTGCGCGGTCTTGGCGATCTTGGCGGCGTTGTCGTAGCCGATCTTGCCGTTCAGCGCCGTCACCAGCATCAGCGAACGCTCGAGCGCGGCCTTGATGTTGTCCTCGCGGGCCTCGATGCCCACCACGCAGTTGTCGGTGAAGCTGGTCGCGGCGTCGGCCATCAGGCGGCAGGACTGCAGAAAATTGTAGGCCATCACCGGGTTGAACACGTTCAGCTCGAAGTGGCCCGAGGCGCCGGCGAAAGTCAGCGTGGCGTTGTTTCCGAACACCTGGGTGCAGACCATGGTCAGGGCCTCGCACTGGGTGGGATTGACCTTGCCCGGCATGATCGAGGAGCCGGGCTCGTTCTCCGGCAGGGCCAGTTCGCCCAGGCCCGAGCGGGGCCCCGAGCCCAGGAAGCGGATGTCGTTGGCGATCTTGAACAGCGAGCCGGCCATGGTGTTGATCGCCCCGTGGCTGAAGACCATGGCGTCGTGGGCGGCCAGCGCCTCGAACTTGTTGGGGGCGGTGATGAAGGGCAGGTGGGTGATCGCCGCGATCTTGGCGGCCACAAGCTCGGCGAAGCCGACCGGGGCGTTGAGGCCGGTGCCGACCGCCGTGCCGCCCTGGGCCAGTTCATACAGGCCGTGCAGGGTGTCCTTGATCCGCCGCACGCCGTTGGCCAACTGCTGGCGATAGCCTGAGAACTCCTGGCCCAGCGTCAGCGGCGTGGCGTCCTGGGTGTGGGTGCGGCCGATCTTGATGATGTGGGCGAAGGCCTTTTCCTTGGTCTTCAACGCCGCGTGCAGGTGCTCGAGCGCCGGCATCAGCTCCTTGGCCACCTGTTCGGCGCAGGCGATGTGCATGGCCGTCGGATAGGTGTCGTTCGACGACTGGCTCATATTGACGTGGTCGTTGGGGTGGACCGGGGACTTGGAGCCCATCACCCCGCCCAGCATCTCGATGGCGCGGTTCGAGATCACCTCGTTGGCGTTCATGTTCGACTGGGTTCCGGAGCCGGTCTGCCAGACCACCAGGGGGAAGTGGTCGTCGAGCTTGCCGTCGATCACCTCCTGGGCGGCCGCGACGATGGCCGCGCCGATCTTCGGGTCCAGCTTGCCGAGCTCCATATTGGCCTCGGCCGCGGCGCGCTTGACGATGCCCAAGGCGCGGATCACTGGCTTGGGCTGCTTCTCCCAGCCGATCTTGAAGTTGCCGATCGAGCGCTGCGACTGGGCGCCCCAATAGACATCCGCCGCGACCTCGATGGGGCCGAAGGTGTCGGTTTCGGTGCGGGTCGCGGTCATGGTCTCATCTCCGGCGAAAATCTCCGGGCCGGTTTAGCGAACGGGCGGGAGACTGCAAGGCGGCGCCGGACTATGGACGGATATGGACGAGACCTGGACCCAGCACGGAAAGGTGCGCGCCCGCGAAGGCGACGGCTTCATGGAGGTGGTGGTCGATGGGCTGACCACCCAGTCGAAATACTACAAGCCGCTGATCTACGAGTTCTTCCGCAAGGCTTGGCGCGGCTCGCGGCCGGCCTGGGGAGAGTTTTCTGTCGACATCGTAATGGAATATGTCGGCGATCCGCCCTGGATCGACCTCGACAACCTCGCCAAGGCCATCCTCGACGCGATCAAGGGCTACGCCTTCCATGACGACGCCCAGGTGGCGCGGCTGCTGGTGGAGCGGCGGGCGGGCGAGCGAGAGGCGATCACGGTCACCGTGCGCAAGATGTCCGACCGCGCGCTTGGGGCTCCCTACCAGCGCTGACAACGAAAACGGCCGCGCTGGGGGACAGCGCGGCCGCGATCTCGCGAACCTTCGTCTGGGGGATTCAGGGTTCAGCGATACTGCTGCAACCGCGTCGTGCGCAGGCCGGCCAGGCCATGGCGGTCGATCGACTTCTGCCAGGCGAGGAATTCCTCGTTGGTCAGGGAGTAGCGCTCGCACGCCTCGTCCAGGGTGAGCAGGCCGCCGCGCACGGCGGCCACCACCTCGGCCTTGCGCCGAATGACCCAACGCCCGGTGTCGACCGGCGGCAGATCGCTCAGC
>NZ_JAUYOJ010000107.1 GCF_030697925.1 Phenylobacterium sp.
CTCGCGCAGCTTGTCCGGCGTGGGCTGGGTCAAGGCGGTGATGAAGCCCAGGCCGCCGGCGTTGGCGACCGCGGCGACCAGCTCGGCCCGGCCGACCCACTGCATGCCGCCCTGGACGATCGGATGCTCGACGCCCACGAGTTCGGTGAAACGGGTCTTCAGAGCCACGACGTTCTCCCAAACAGCTGTTTGGAAGACAATGAACCCGGCGCCGGGGCGTCAGGCAAGCCGTTTGAGCAATGATCTTGCTATTGCAGCCCGGACCGGCCGATGGCGTAGAACCGGTCGGAGCGCTGCTTGCGCAGCTGCTCGACGCTCATCCCGGCCAGAGACTCAAGTTCCTGGGCGACGGCGTCGCCAACGGCTTGGATGGCGGCCTCCATGTCGGAATGGGCCCCGCCGGGCGGTTCGGGGATGATCCGGTCGACGATCTTCATGCCGATCAGGTCCTGGGCAGTGATCTTCATCGCCTTGGCGGCTTCCTCGGCGGTGCGGGCGCTACGCCAGAGGATGGAGTTGGCGCCCTCCGGCGTGATCACCGAATAGACGGCGTGCTCCAGGATCAGCACGCGATTGCCGGAGGCCATGGCGATCGCTCCGCCGGACCCGCCTTCGCCAGTCACCACGGCCACCATGGGCACACCCAGCATCAGACATGTCTCGGTCGAGCGCGCGATGGCCTCGGCCACGCCACGCTCCTCGGACCCGAGGCCCGGATAAGCGCCGGGCGTATCCACGAAGCTGATGACCGGCAGGTTGAAGCGCTCGGCCATCTCCATCAGCCGGGTCGCCTTGCGGTAGCCCTCGGGCCGGGCATAGCCGAAATTGTGCTTCACGCGGGTGACGGTGTCTCGGCCCCTCTCATGACCGATGACCACCACCGGCTGACCGCGGAATCGGCCCAGGCCGCCCATGATCGCCTGGTCGTCGGCGAACTTGCGGTCGCCGCGCAGCTCCACGAATTCCTCGATCAGCCCGCCGACATAGTCCACGAAATGCGGCCGGTCGGGATGACGCGCCACCTGGGTCTTCTGCCAGGCGTCCAGCTTGGAATAGGCCTGACGGCGCATGTCCTGGGCGCGGGCGCGCAGGGCCTCGATCTCGCCGTCCAGGGCGCCGGAGCCCGTGGTCTCGGACAGTTTCGAGAGCTCCTCGATCTTGGCTTCGAGGTCGGCGATAGGGCGCTCGAACTCGAGGTAGTGCGCGGCCATTCGAGGAATCTTCTGTTTCGCTTCCGTCTGCGGAAGGGGCGGAAATTAGGCGGGAACCTTCAGCCTAACAAGTCCGGCGAGCAGCTTGTGGTTTCATCGCCTTGGACGGACCCCAGTCGCGCTGTGCAACCTCCACCCTAGAGGAACGTTTTGGAAGCCGAGGTCGAACCGAACCCACGTCCGGCGGGAGGCTGGCGGGAGGCTCCCCTTCGCAGAGTGGCGCGTTCAGCGTCTGACGTCAGGAGTCTACTATGAGAGCCATCAAGATCGCCCTTGTCGCGACCGCCGCCCTGGCCACCGCCGCGCCGGCGTTCGCCCAGTACCAGCCGACCCAGCAGTATCAGCGCGACCTGCGCACCTACGAGAACGACCGGGCCGACTACGCCGACCGGCGCGAACAGTACGAACAGGCTCGCGCCAGCTATGAAGAGCGTCGCGAAACCTATGAGCGCGAACGCGCCCGCTATGACGCCCGCTATGGCCCCGGCGCCTATATCCGCGTCTACGGCCCCGCCCCCGCCTGGGACGACTCCTATTGGAGCGACCGCTATCGGAGCGTGAGGTGGTCGAGCCGCGACGATTACGACCGCGAGCTTCGCCGGTACGAAGCCGACCGCCGCACCTACGACCGCCAGCACGGCATGGGCGCCTATGAGCGTCGCTACGGCCCGCCGCCGATCTGGGCCGCCGGCGACTATGGCCGCGATGCGTCCTATTCGGGGACATATGTCGATCCCTGCCGGGATCGCCGCAGTAACAACAGCACCGTGGCCGGCGGCCTGATCGGCGCGCTTGCCGGCGCGGCCCTCGGCTCCAACGTGGCGGCGCGCAACGCCCGTACCGAGGGCGCGGTGCTCGGCGCCGTGGTCGGCGGGGCCATCGGCGCCGGCGTCGGCCGAGCCCACGAGAACGCCAAGTGCGACGACACGGGCTATTATTACAGCTACGACCAGACCATCCCGTACCGCGAGAGCCGCTATGAGCGCGGTCGCCGCTCGGGCCAGTACGACTACAGCTACTACAGCCGCCAGCGTTGCCGCCTGGCGCCTGCGCCCATCCGCGGCGACGAGTACCGCTACGTCCGGGTCTGCCCGGACCGTGAGGGCCGCTACCGCATCACCGGCTAGCCGGCTTCCGCGACAAGAGGCCGTCCGCTCACGCGGGCGGCCTTTTTTGCGCTCAGCTCTTCTTGGCCAGGGGGTGCTTGGTCGCGACCACCTCGGCCAGGCGATCGCCGGCCACGTGGGTGTAGATCTGGGTGGTGGCGATGTCGGCGTGACCCAGCAGCTTCTGCACCACCCGCAGGTCGGCGCCGCCCTCGAGGAGGTGGGTGGCGAAGGCGTGGCGCAGGACGTGGGGGCTGACCCGGGCTGGATCGATCCCGGCGTCGACGGCGGCCTCGTCCAGCAGCTGGGCGAACCGGCGCGGCGTCAGGCGCCCGCCCTTGCCGCGGGAGGGGAACAGCCACGGATTGGCGGCGTCGCCCTTGGGCAGAAAGCCCTTGCGGACCTCCAGATAGGCTTTCACCGCCGTGCGCGCCGCGGCGTTCAGCGGAGCCAGCCGCTCCTTGCCGCCCTTGCCCTTGACGATCAGATAGGCCGGGTCGCGGGCCAGCACCGCCAGCGGCAGGGCGGTGAGCTCCGAGATCCGCAGCCCCGAGGCATAGGCCAGCTCCACCATGCAGCCCAGGCGCAGGCCCTGGGTCCCGTCGCGGGCGCTGGCCGAGGCGATGATGGCGTCCACCTCCGCCCGGCTCAGCACCTTGGGCAGAGGCCGGCCCTTCTTGGGCGCCTCCACCCGGCGGGACGGGTCGTCACTGCGCCAGCCCTCCCCCAGCACGAAACGGTAGAACTGGCGCACGGCGGCCCGGCGGCGCGCCGCGGTGGCCGGCGACAGGCCCCGGTCGCTCAGGGCCGCGAAATAGCTCTCGATGTCCTCGACCGAGGCGGCGGCCAGGTCACGCCCCCTGGCGCCCAGGAAGGCTTGCGCGTCGACCAGGTCCTTGCCGTAGGCGGTGAGGGTGTTGCGGGCCGAGGCCCGCTCCACC
Organism: Phenylobacterium sp.; assembly: GCF_030697925.1. Classification (GTDB taxonomy): domain Bacteria; phylum Pseudomonadota; class Alphaproteobacteria; order Caulobacterales; family Caulobacteraceae; genus Phenylobacterium. The sequence goes on from NZ_JAUYOJ010000107.1 coordinate 3,259, forward strand.
GCCATCATCTCCAGGAAGGCCTCGACCCAGCCCGAGCCGCTCATCGCTGCGCCGCCAAACCCTCGGCCGCATAGGCCCGCGCGTCCTCGTCCAGACCCACGGCCTTCAGCGCCCGGATGATGCGGACCCGGTCGCCTGTGGGCAGCCCGGCCGCCCCTGCGTCGGCGGAGAGCCACAGGGCCAGCAAGGCGGTCTCGCCCACCAGCTTTCGGTCGGCCGCCAGGTCCAGGGCCAGCATCCGCGAAGGCGAGGCCTTGGCCTCCGCACCGGTATAGGTGGCGAGTTCCCCGCGCGCCTTGGCGTCGGCGGGGGACCCGAGGGCGGCGAAGATGAGGGCGGCGTTCTGGGCCTTGGGTCGCGCCTTGCCGTCGGCGGCCGCCGCGCGATCCGTGAGCCGGGCCAGGGTGGCGGCGTCGGGCTGTCCGGACTTCACCAGGCTGACGGCGTCGGCCAGGACGGGATCGTCCGGCGCCGTCGTCACCGCCAGGCCGCGTTCCAGGGCCGCGGCGACCGCAGGCGAAGCCTTGGCCTGACTGAGGTCCAGGGAGAGGTCGCGCGACAGGGTGTAGTCCAGGCCGTTGCGCAGCGAGGCGGGGCCGGGATTTCCCCCGCCGGCAAGCTTCACACCCATCAGCCGACCGTAGGCCGCGTCACGGGCCTGGCTCTGGGCGAGGTCGAAGGTGAGTTGGGCCGCGCCCGCCTCCCCCGCCTGCTGCTGGCAATAGGCGCGCAGGCGCAGCCAGTAGATGTCGTCCCGGCCGGTCGCCAGTTGCGCCGCGATCGTGCAGGCGCGGTCCGGGGCGTTGGCCAACAGGGCCGCCTCGGCCGCCGCGCGCGCCAGTTCGGGCGAGCGGTCCAGACCGGAGGAGCGGTCGAGAATTGCGCTGGCCTCGGCCACGGCGCCCTGGGCCAGCAGGGCCGAGACCCGCGCCCCGGCCAGTCCCGCGTCCTGACCGACGCCCTCCGGGCCCGTGGCGCCGGTGGCCAGCACCCGGCTGGCCAAGCCCCGGCCGGCCGGCGACAGCGGCTTGGTCGCCAGCAGGACGATCACCGCGCGCGCGATGCCGGGGGAGGTTCCGCGCCACAGATCCGGCCCCAGACCGGTCTCCCGGCCAGCCGTGGAAAAATGGTCCGGCGCGGCCAAGGGGGTGACGGCCACTTCCTGCGCGATCGCCGCGCTGGAGAGCAGAAGGGCGCCGAGCGCCACGCCGATGATCCTTCGAGCCATCACCACCTCAACCTAACTCAACGCCTGAAGTTGGCGCGAGGGGCCTTGCTCGTGTAGACCTTCGCCGTTCATGGACCGTTACACACCGCTGCGCGCCCGGACCATCGCCCTCGTGGGCTTGATGGGCGTTGGGAAATCGAGCGTGGGCCGCCGGCTCGCCAGCGCGCTCGACCTGCCGTTCCGCGACGCCGACGCGGAGGTCGAGGCCGCGGCCGGCCGCTCCATACCCGACATCTTCGCCGACCTGGGCGAGGCCGCCTTCCGGGAGGGCGAGCGCCGGGTGATCGCCCGCCTGTTGGAAGACCCGCCGCATGTCCTAGCCACCGGCGGCGGCGCCTTCATGAACCCCGAGACACGCGCCCTGATCAAGTCCCGCTCGATCTCGGTCTGGCTGAAGGCCGACCTCGACGTTCTGGCCCGACGGGTGTCGCGCAAGGAGAACCGACCTCTCATCTCCGGCAAGGACCCGCTGGACGTGCTACAGGCCCAGGCGGCGGAGCGCTATCCGTTCTATGCCGAGGCCGATGTGGTGGTGGAGACCGGCGACGCCGCCCACCACGTGACCGTCGACCAGGTGATCCAGGCCATGACCGCCCATCTGCAGGACCATCCCCGATGAGCCGCACCGTCCGCGTCGGCCTGGAGGACCGCGCCTATGACGTGGTGATCGGCGTAGGCCTGCTGGACCTGGCCGGGACCTGCCTGCGACCCCTGTTCAAGCGCCCGCGCACCGCGGTGGTCACCGACGAGACCGTCTGGGCCCTGCACGGTGCGCGCCTGACCACGGCCCTCGAGGCGGCCGGCATCGCCTGCCATCCCATCGTCATGCCGCCCGGCGAACCGACCAAGAGTTGGGAGGGTCTGGCGCAGGTCAGCGACCGCCTGCTGGCCCTGGAGCTGGACCGCGGCGATGTCGTCACCGCCTTCGGCGGCGGCGTGGTCGGCGACCTCGCGGGCTTCGCCGCGGCGATCTACAAGCGCGGGATCGACTTCGTGCAGATCCCCACCACCCTGCTGGCCCAGGTGGACTCCTCGGTGGGCGGCAAGACCGCCATCGACACCCCCCGGGGCAAGAACCTCATCGGCGCCTTCCACCAGCCCCTGCTGGTCCTGGCCGACCTCGACGTGCTCGCCACCCTTTCCGACCGCGAGATGCGCGCCGGATACGCCGAGGTGATCAAGTACGGCCTGCTCGGCGACTTCGCCTTCTTCGAATGGCTGGAGACGAACGGGCCGAAGGTCCTGGCGCGGGACCCCGAGGCCCTGGGACACGCCGTCGCCCGCTCGGTCGAGATGAAGGCCGAGATCGTCGCCGAGGACGAGAAGGAAGCGGGCCGCCGCGCCCTGCTGAATCTCGGTCACACGTTCGGCCACGCCCTGGAGGCCGAGACCGGCTTCGGCGAGAGCCTTTTGCACGGCGAGGCCGTGGCGGCGGGCTCGGCCATCGCCTTCCGGTTTTCCGCCGCCCAGGGGCTCTGCCCGAGCCAGGACGCCCAGCGGGCCGAGGCGGCCATCGCCGCCGCCGGCCTGCCCACCCGCCTGGCCGGCGTTGCGGCGACACCCTTCGCCGCCGACGCGCTGGTCCGCCACATGGGCCAGGACAAGAAGGCCGAGGGCGGCAAGCTGACCTTCATCCTGGCGCGCGCGCTGGGCGATGCGTTCGTCGCCAAGGATGTCTCCGCCCAGGCCGTCCACGACTTCCTGATCTCCGAAGGAGCTTCCCCGTGATCATCGCGATCCTCGCCGGCCTGGCGCCGGTCCTGGTCGTCCTGCTGGGCCTCTCGGGACTGATATCGGCCGCCGAGACCTCGATGACCGCGGCCAGCCGCGGCCGGATGCACCAGTTGGAACGAGAGGGCGACCGCGCCGCCCGGCGGGTGAACGTTCTCATCGCCGATCAGGAGCGGATGATCGGGGCGATCCTGCTCTCCAACAACGTCATCAATATCGGCGCCTCGGCGCTGACCACCCTGGCCCTCTCCACGGCCTTCCCCGGTCCGATCGGCGCCCTGATCGCCACCGCGGTGATGACCGTGCTGATCGTGATCTTCGCCGAGATCCTGCCGAAATCCCTGGCCATCGCGCGCGCCGACGACGTCGCCCGGGCGCTCTCCATCCCGACCTATTGGGTGGTGCGAATCTTCGGGCCGCTGGCCAACGGCGCCCAGTGGATCGTGCGCCAGACGCTCAAGCCCTTCGGCATCAACCTCTCCATGGAGACCGACGTCCTGGCGGCCCACGAGGAGATCCGCGGCGCGGTGGAGTACCACCACTCCGAGGGCCTGGTGGAGAGCCGCGACCGCCGCATGCTGGGCGGAGTGCTGGACCTGTCGGAGATGGATGTCACCCAGGTGATGGTCCACCGCAAGTCGATCTCGATGATCGACGCCGACCTGCCGCCCCGTGAGCTGGTGACGGCCATGCTGGAGAGCGGCCACAGCCGCGTTCCGCTCTATCGCAACGACACCGAGAACATCATCGGCATCCTGCACGCCAAGGATCTGCTGGTCGCCATGGCCGATTCCAACGCCGCCTTCGAGAAGCTGGACATCCCGGCCATTGTGCGCGAGCCCTGGTTCATCCCCGAGACCACCAGCCTGAAGGACCAGCTCAACGCCTTCCTCAAACGCCAAAGCCACTTCGCCCTTGTGGTGGACGAGTACGGCTCCCTGCAGGGCCTGATCACCCTGGAGGACATCCTCGAGGAGATCGTCGGCGAGATCGAGGACGAGCACGACAGCGCGCTCGAGGGCGTGCGCGCCCAACCGGACGGATCGGTGATGGTCGACGGCTGGGTGGCGATCCGTGACCTGAACCGCGCGCTCGACTGGAACTTGCCCGACGACGACGCCGTCACCGTGGCCGGCCTGGTGATCCACGAGGCCCAGACCATCCCCAAGGTCGGCCAGACCTGGACCTTCCATGGCCATCGCTTCCAGGTGGTCAAGCGCGAACGGAATCAGATCACCTGCCTGCGCATCTCGCCGCCCCAGGACACCGTTGAAGTCTGACGGTCGGGAAGACGACAGACACCCGCTGGTGGAAAGCCTTCAATCGTCACAGTGGATCGCGAGGAATTGCGATTCTGGTCCGACGGACGATGCTGGGGGTGTCGTCCGTCGGACAGCCTCGCCCCGGCGCGCGGACTTGACTATAATCTGTTCGGCGCGGCTCTTGTGGTGACGCCGGAGAATTCCGGGGTTTGGGAGCGAGAATGAGCGAAATTCCTGATCTAGCAGGCCTCCGAGTCCTCGTGGTCGAGGATGAGATGATGGTCTCGATGCTGATCGAGGACATGCTGGAAGACCTGGGCTGCAAAGTCGTGGGTCCCGCCTCGCGGCTCGACGAGGCGATCGAACTGGCCAACACCGCCGAACTGGACTGCGCGGTCCTCGACGTAAATCTCGGCGGACAACCGATCTTTCCCCTGGCCGATCTGCTGCGGGCCAGGGGCGCGCCGTTCGCCTTCGCCACCGGCTACGGTGACGCCGGCCTGCGCGACGTCGACAAGGGTTCGATGGTCCTGCAGAAACCGTTCCGCGAGGGCGACCTGGCCCGGATTCTCGGCGAGCTCCGCGCCAAGGTCCTCTGACCTCCGGCCTCGGATGGCGGCGCGCGGCGGCCTCGAACGCGCGCGCCCAGAGACACACCGCGCTTGAGCTTTGATTTAGCAGCGAAAGTATTTCCTACGCCGTTACTCAGGGCATGCTGAATCCATTTTTCCTAATTACCTTTAATGCGGTTCGGGAATCCGCTTATTCTCAAAGGATTCTTGGGTTTTCGTCGAATTAACTCTTTCGATTAGGCCAGGATTTAGCACGGTCCGGCATGCTGCGCTCACGATCTGAAACCGGGGGCGAGGATGTCGACACGCAAGGTGTTCTCTCAGGATACGCGCGGCAACGTCGCCGTCCTGTTCGCATTGGGTCTGCCGCTGGTGATCGGCGGATCGGCCCTCGGGATCGAGACCACCTCCTGGTACTTCAAGTATCAGGCGATGCAGTCGGCGGCGGACGCCGCGGCCTACGCGGCGGCGATCGAGGATCGGTCGGGCTCGTCGGAGGAAGAAATCCAGACGGTGGCCAACCTCACTGTCACCGACAACGGCTTCGAGATCGGGCCCGGCACGATTCAGGTGACCCGGACGGCCCAGAACGGCGGTGGCCAGGTCGAGGTGATCCTGCGCGATGAGGCGCCTCGATATTTCAGCGCCTTCTTCCTGAAGAACGAGGTGAGGCTGTCGAGCCGCGCCGTGGCGACCTACAACTCAGCCGCCAGCGCCTGCCTCCTTGCCCTGGATCCGACCGCCAGCGCGGCGGCGCAGTTTTCCGGCAGCTCGATCCTGACCCTCGACGGCTGCAGCGTCATGTCGAACTCCGTGGCCGCGGACGCGGTCAACGTCCAGGGCTCGGCCAAGCTGTCCACGGACTGCGTCATCGCCGCGGGCGGGGTCACGGCCACATCCGGCCTGACCATGAGTGAGTGCGACGCCCCGATGACCGAGCAGTCACCGGTCGCCGACCCCTATAAGAACGTTCCGGCGCCGACGCCTAGCGGCAGTTGCAAGCCAGTCCCGACCAACGGCACGCTCAATCCGGGCCGCTACTGCAGCGGCCTGACCGCCAAGGGAAACCTGACCCTCAATCCCGGCGTCTACTACGTGGAGGGCGACTTCACGGTGAACGCCACAGCCAGTGTCACCGGCTCGGGAGTGACCATCTACACCACGAACGACGGCCACGTGAAAATGAACGGCTCGGCCCATGTGGACCTCACCGCGCCGGCCAGCGGCGACTATTCGGGCATCCTATTCTTTGGTGACCGCAACACCGTGGGCGGGAACAACAAGTTCCTCGGCGACGCCAGCTCGCAGATGACCGGGGCGATCTACTACGCCTCCCAGGAGGTCGACTACCAGGGCAACTTCTCCGGGCAGAACGGCTGTACCCAGGTCGTGGCGCGCATCATCCAGTGGACGGGGAACGCCACCGTCGGCGTCGACTGCAGCGCCTTCGGCATGACCGCTATCCCCCTGCTCAATCTCGTGAGGCTGACGGCATGAGGACCTTCCTCCGCGCCTTCCATCGTGACCGCCGCGGCGTGGCGGCCATCGAGTTCGCGCTCATAACGCCGGCGATCGCCCTGCTGGCGGCGGCGTCCTTCGCCGTCTGGCAATTCGCCGAGGGCCGCCAGGAGATGCGCAGCGCGCTGGAGGTCGGCGCCCACTACTACATGAACGGCGGATCCGACGACGCGGTCGCCGCTTCCCTGGCCCGCTCCAATTGGCGCAACAAGCCCGAGGCGGGCGTCGTCATGACGACGCGGGCCTGCCGCTGCGGCGAGGTCGTGGTGGCCTGCGCCAGCCTCTGTCCGGCCAGTCGCCCGCCGGCGGTCTATGTGACCCTCTCGGCCACGGCGCCGCTGCACCGCGACGGTCGCGAAGTCACCGACAGGACGGTCGTCCGTGTCCGCTAGGCTTCAGCGAGCGCTTCGGGCCGCGGCGAGCGAGGGCGGAACATCGGCCGTGGAGTTCGCCCTGGTGGCGCCCGTCATGATCATGCTGCTTCTTGGCATCATGCAGTTCGGCTGGACGCAGCACAGGCTCTCCAGCGTCCGCAGCGCGATGGAGCGGGCCAACCGCGCCTTGCTGATCGATCCGCAGCTCACCCAAGCCGCGGCGCAGGCCATCGTGACGAGCCACCTGGACACCACCGCCAAGACCGATGTGACCATCACGCTCACGACGGAGACCATCCCCGCCGGCAAGGTCGCCCGGCTGACCACCTACTATGTCGCCGAGTTTGGCGTCCCCGGGCTCGCCACGTTCAGCATCCCGTTCCGGATCAACAAGACCACCGTCCTCAAGGCGGCGACCTAGGCCGGCCCGGCCCGTCCCCGCTATTTCGGCAGGGCGAGCGAGGCCTGGGCGAAGGCGTAGCGCCAGCCCTTGGGCGTGCGCACATAGGTGTCGCTGAACCACAGCCTGCGATCAAAGGCGCCCTCGGCGTCGACGCCCTTCACCCAGAGGCGGGCGGTCACCACAGCGGTGTCGCCCCAGACCCGCACGGCCTGGGTGCCGGGGTCCTCGTCCTGCTGCTCGTAGGTGATCGAACCGGCCCGCGCCTCCTTCAGCAGATCGTCGCGCGAGATCGTGCGGCCATCGCCCAGCACCAGGGTGAAGTCGTCGTGCAGGATCGCGCCCATGGCCGCAGCGTCGTTGCGCTTCACCGCGGCCTGGTAGGCCAGATCGAGGGCCGCGACGGCCTTGCGGTCATCCTCCGGCCCTGCCCGCGCCACGCTGGGGGCCACGAAGACCGCCGCGGTGGCGAGGAACAGGCTCATCAGTTTCGGGTCCATGGGCGGTCCTCTTGGCGTCTCGGGCCCCGAGCCTAGCGGCCGCGGGATGGCCGGGCTTTCAGGTTCTTCAGGTCGCCCGACCTGAATTTTCCGATAGCGCCGCAACTGCGCCAGGGGTCATGCTCGCCCCGTGAACCAGCGCCCCTGCCCCGACGCCTTCCGTGAAACGCGGCGGCGTGTTGCCGATGGCGTCCTGCGCGTCGACATCGCCACGGCCCACGGCCTGACCGCCGACTGGACGGCCGAGGTGCTCTCCGACGAGCGCCAGATCCTGGTCCCCATCGCCAGCACCTTCCATTTCAAGGCCGGGCGTCGCGAGGCGATCTGCGACCCCAACCAGGTGCTGATGATCACGCCGGGGCTGGTCTCCCGCGACCGCCGCCTGGCCGACGACAACGTGCGCGCCATCATCCTCACCCTGTCCGACGAACACCTGGAGGAGCTGGTCGGCGAGGGACTCGCCCGGTTCGACGCGCTGACTATCCCGGCGTCGCACACCGCCCAGCGGCTCGCCGCGGCCCTGATGCGCGGCGAGGGCGAGGACGGCCTCACCATCGAGGACGCCGCCCTGCGCCTGCTGCGCTCGGCGCTCGGGGCGCCGCCGTCCCGCACCGATCCTGTGGGGCCACGGCCGCTGCGGCTGGTCGCAGCCGTCAAGGAGATGCTGGCCCAGGCCAGCGAACCCCTGTCCCTGACGCGGATCGGCCGGGCGCTGGGGGTCTCGCCGGTCTATCTGGCCGAGATATTCCACCGCGCCGAGGGCACGCCCATCGGCCGCTACCAGCGCCGGCTGCGCCTGACCCGCGCGCTGGCCCTGCTGCCGGAGACCGAGGACCTCGCGGGCCTGGCCCTCGACCTGGGCTTCTCCAGCCACAGCCACTTCACCGCCGCCTTCCGCGCCGCCTACGGGGTGACGCCCTCGACCTATCGCGGGACGCAGCCTCGGCAGGTCCGTCGGCGCTAGAGCCCCTTGGCGATCATCCCGGCTAGCACCTTGTCCGGGGTCATCGGATAGTCGCGCAACCGGACGCCGACGGCGTTGTAGATGGCGTTGGCCACCGCCGCCCCGGCCCCGCAGATGCCGAGCTCGCCGACCCCCTTGATCCCCATGGGATTGGCCTTGTCGTCGGCCTCGTCCAGGAAGATGGCGTCCAGGTCGACGATGTCGGCATGGCTGGGCACCAGGTATCCGGCCATGTCCTGGTTGATGAACGAGCCATAGCGCGGGTCGACGGCGTTGCCCTCGGTGAGCGCCGTTCCGACGCCCCAGATCATGCCGCCGGTGATCTGGCTCTTGGCCGTCTTGGCGTTGAGGATGCGGCCGGCGGCAAACACCCCGAACATCTTGCGCATCCGCACCTCGCCGGTGACCGTGTCGACCCCGACCTCGGCGAAGTGGGCGCCGTAGGTGTGCTGGGAATAGTCGCGGGCGTCGGCGGCGGGGCTGATGGATCCCTCCACATAGACCCCTTCGGGCGCGGCGCGGGCCACCAGGGCGGCCAGGGCCTCGGTGCGGTTTTCGATGCCGATCAGGCCATTCTCGAAGGTGACGTATTCGGCCGGCCCGCCATAGAGCGGCGAGTTGGGGTCACCCACCGCCAGTTCTGTCAGCGCTTTGCGCAGGTTCATCCCGGCCTCATAGGCCGCCGAGCCGGCGGTGGCGGCCCCGAACTGGCCGCCAGAACCCGGCGCCGGCGGGAACTCGGAATCGCCGATCTCCACCTTCACCTTGTCCAGGGAGACGCCAAGGGTCTCGGCGGTGATCTGGGCCAGGATCGTATAGGTGCCGGTGCCGATATCGGTCATGCCTTGGCGCAGGGTGATGGTCCCGTCGGCGTCGATCCGCACGCCCGCCTTGGCCGGCAGCAGGAAGTTGCCGCGGATGGCGCAGGCCATGCCCATGCCCACCAGCCAGCGCCCATCGCGGACTTGGCCGGGCTTGGGGTTGCGGCGGTCCCAGGCGAACCGCTGGGCGCCCTCGGTCAGGCACTGGACCAACTGGCGGATGGAGAACGGCTTGCCGGTCTCCGGGTCCACGTCAGGCTCGTTGCGGATGCGCAGCTCGATGGGGTCCATGCCGAGCTTCTCGGCCAATTCGTCCATGGCGCATTCCAGGCTGAGCATGCCCGGCGCCTCGCCAGGCGCCCGCATGGGGCCCGCCCCCGGCAGGTCCATCTTCACCAGGCGGTGGCCGGTCAGCCGGTTGGGCGCGGCGTAGAGGTTGCGCGAGAAATTGGCCGCGTGCTCGGTGAAGATCGCATTGCGCGCGCAGTGGGTGGTCGCCTCAACCGCGAAGGCGGTCAGCCGGCCGTCCGGCTCGGCGCCCAGGCGCACGCGCATGATCACGGCGGGGCGGTGGATGGTGCCGTGGAACATCTGCTGGCGGGTATAGGCGATCTTCACCGGCCGCCCGAGCTCCCGCGCGCCCAGGGCGGCGAGGATCAGGTCGTCATAGGGCTGGCCCTTGCCGCCGAACCCGCCGCCGATATAGCGGGTCAGCAGGTGGACCCGGTCGCCGGGGATGGCCAGGGTCTCGGCCAGGGCATGCTGGCCGCCCTTCACCATCTGGATCGAGGTGTGGACCGTGACCTTGTCGCCGTCCCACCAGGCGAGCGTCGCCACCGGCTCCATCTGCACGTGGTTCTGGACCGGACTGACATAGGTTTCGTCCACCGTCACGGGGGCCGATCCATAGGCGCCGGGGAAATCGCCGATATGGACGTCCTCCTCGCCCGGAGGCTGGTCGGCCTGATCCAGGCTGGCGGCGAAATCCACCACCGCAGGCTCGGCCGCGTACTCGACCTCCACCAAGTTGGCCGCGGCCCGCGCGTTCTCGAAGGTGTCGGCGACGACGAAGGCCACCGACTGGCCGAAATACTCGATCCGGTCGCCCACCAGGGCGGGATTGGAGGCCCGCTGGCTGCGGGGATTGGCCCGACTGCCCCGGGATGCCTGGGCCGGCACGTTGTGATGGGTCCAGACGAAGTGGACGCCTGGCGAGGCCTCGGCGACGGCGGCGTCGATCCGGGCGATCCGGCCGCGCGCGATCGGCGCGGTCACCAGATAGCCATAGGCCGGTGGCGACGGCGGCTCGACCTCATAGGCGTAGGGCGCGGTCCCGGTGACCTTCAGCTTGCCCTCGTAGCGGTCGACGCCCTTGCCGATCAGCCCGCCGCGGTTCTCGGTGATGGGGTTGGGCGCGGCCCAATCCTTGACGGAGCTCATGCGCCCCTCCCTTGCTCGGCGAGCGTCGCCACCGTCAGCCGGCGGATGACATCGATCTTGAAGGCGTTGCGGCCGTTGGCCCGGGCGTCCGCCAGCTCGGCCTCGACGGCCTCGGCGGGCGAGGCGCCGGCCGCCAGCGCGGCCTCGGTCTTTTCGGCGCGCCAGGCCTTGTGGGCCACGGCGCCGAAGGCGACTTGGCCGCCGGCCACCGCCACGCTGGCCAGGCCCCCGGCATAGGAGGCCCGGTCGCGGACCTTGGCGTAGGCCTGCCCGCCCTTGGGCGGCGGCGGCAGGATCACGGCGGTGATCAGTTCGCCGGGTACGAGGTCAGTCTCGATCTGCGGGGTGTCGCCGGGCAGGCGGTGCAGGTCCTGCACCGCGAGGGTCCGCGACGACCCGTCCGGCGAAAGGGTTTCCACGCTGGCGCCGAGCGCGGCCAGCGCCACGGCCATGTCAGAGGGGTGGGTGGCGATGCAATGGTCGCTGGCGCCGAAGATGGCGCTGTTGCGATTGAGCCCCCCCAGGGCGCCGCAACCCGAGCCGGGCTGGCGCTTATTGCAGGGCTTGGTGGTGTCGTAGAAATAGGCGCAGCGGGTCCTCTGCAGCAGGTTGCCGCCCACCGTGGCCTTGTTGCGCAGCTGGCCTGACCCGCCCGAGACGATGGCCTGGACGAGGACGGGATAGAGGGCCCGAACCGTGGCGTCGGCCGCCACCTGGCTGTTGGTCGCCGCCCCGCCCAGCCGGACGCCGCCGTCGGCGCTCTCGATTCCCGCCAGCGGCAGACGACCCACATCCACCAGGTGCGTCGGGCGCTCGATGTCGAGCTTCATCAGGTCCAGCAGGTTGGTGCCGCCGGCGAGGAACTTCGCCCCCGGGGTCGAAGCCACGGCCTTCACGGCCGAAAGGGCGTCGGCGGCGCGTTCGTAGGTGAAGGGCCTCATGCGGCGTCTCCCGCCACGTCGCGGATCGCCGCCAGGATCTGGGGATAGGCCGAGCAGCGGCAGATGTTGCCGCTCATCCGCTCGCGGATCTCGGCGTCGGTGAGCGAGATGGCGCCGGTCAGGTCGTCGGTCGCCTGGCTGGGCCAGTTGTCGGCGGCCTCCTTCAGCATGCCCACCGCCGAACAGATCTGGCCTGGGGTGCAGTAGCCGCACTGGAACGCGTCCTGGTCCAGGAAGGCGACCTGCATCGGGTGCAGGGCCGCTTCGGTCCCGATCCCTTCGATGGTGGTGATGTCGTCGCCGTCGTGCATGACGGCCAGGCTTAGGCACGAATTGATCCGCACCCCGCCCACCAGCACCGTGCAGGCGCCGCACTGGCCATGGTCGCAGCCCTTCTTAGAGCCGGTCAGGTGCAGGTGCTCGCGCAGGGCGTCCAGCAGCGTCGTGCGCGGATCGAGGTCGAGCGTCCTCGCCTCGCCATTGACGGTCATCGTCGTCTTCATGTCGCCTCCCCAGGCGGGCCGCCGCAGTCCGGCGAACCAGGAAATAATTCTAGCTCGGCTCTCCAGGAGCCAGCGCCTTGACCGAAAGGGCGTGGATGGGCCCGTTCAATTCTTCAGCCAGGGCCTT
>NZ_JAUYOJ010000109.1 GCF_030697925.1 Phenylobacterium sp.
CCGCCTGGGCCGACGCCCGGCCTTGGTCGCCGAGCGGCATGAGAAGATCTCCGAGGAGAATGGCCGCTACATCGCCAATGGCGCCATGCGCAGCTTGCGGGCGATCTACAACCACGCCCTCAGGAGCAATCCCGATCTGCCGCCGGTAAACCCGGTTAAAGCCGTCGATTGGAACCCGGAAGAGCGCCGCGACACAGGCATGGGCGATCGCGAGACGGGGCGGTGGTTGCATGAACTGCACACCCTGGACAACGCTATCCGGCGCGAGTTCCATTTGCTGACCCTGTTGACCGGATCCCGGCCCACCGCGCTCAAGCACATTCGGATCGAGCATATCGATCTGCGCCAGCGGATCGTCCATATCCCCAAACCCAAGGGTGGCGTCCGCAAAGCGTTCGACATTCCACTCTCGCGCCCGATGATCCTGTGCATGATCCGGGCGATGCGGCTCGGTCGGATATTCTATCCCGAACAGGCGGAGTTCTGGCTGTTCCCGGCCGACAGCGTCAGCGGCCATCTGGTCGAGCACAAGGAAGATCGCAAGGTGCTGTCGAAGTGGGGCAACGATCTTCGCCAGAGCTATCGAACCCTGGCTCAGATCGCCGGCGTCTCCGAACTCGATGTCCATCTGCTGATGAACCATTCTCTGCCGGGCGTGAACGCCGGCTACATCACCCGCGACCGGCTGCTCGGCGGACACCTGCGCAAGCAGCAGGGACGGATTTCCCAGGTCGTCATGGACAGCATTGGGAAGACACCGGACAACGAAATCGCGCGCTGGCTGCGAAGCGGACGCATTGACCCGCGAACCGGCGTGCCTACGGAGTTGTCGCTGGCCGCATAGTCTGTTCGTTCAGCTCGCTCCATCAGGGGCGCCCATCCAAGCGCCAGGCCCTCCGAAGATCCGCCAGGCAGGGTCGTTTCATGCGACGGATGCTCCTGGGTTCGTTTGATATGGAAGAGGCGGTCCAGCGACAGGGAGCCGCCGCCGCGCGCGATCAACGGCAGCAACAGCGCCGCCCAGCTGAGATGGGTCGGCCAGGCGTCGGGGTAGACGAAGACCTGGATCACCAAGGTCATCCCCAGCAGGGCCGCGGCCGACAGGCGCGTCAGGAGCCCAAGCACGAGGAGCGTCGGGAAGAGATGCTCGGCATAGGTCGCCAGATGAGCGGCCAGCTCCGGCGGGATCAGCGGCACGCGGTACTCCTCCTCGAAGAGCGCGTAGGTCCCCGGCGTGATGGTGAGCAGGCCTTCAAGCACCCCATGACCTCCATTCCCGACTTCGTCGTCCTCGAGTCGGGCTTCACCGTGCTGCAGTTCGTGATCGCCGGTCCGCTGATCGCACTTGCGCATCGGAATTGACTGGGCTCGCCGGCCTCTGCGAAAGGGCCTCATGAGCGCGACCCGCTACGACCAGTTCTGTGCGCTGGCCGGCGCGGCCGAGATTGTCGGCGAGCGCTGGACCCTGCTGATCGTCCGCGAGCTGCCGCTCGGGCCCAAACGGTTCAGCGACCTGGCCGAACGCCTCGCCGGAGTCAGTCCGGCCCTCCTCACGTCCCGGCTGGCGGCCCTGATCGACAACGGCCTGGTGCGCCGCGTCGCCCTGCCGTTCAACGTGCAGGCCTATGAGCTGACGGCGAGCGGCCGAGAGTTGCAGCCGGCCATCCGCGAACTGATCCGGTGGGGTGGGCGCTTCCTCTTCCCCATGCGGCCCGACGACCACTTCGAGCCCGACTGGGTTCTGCTGGGCCTCGACGCCGCGCTCCGGCGCACCCCGACCCCGGCGCACCGGATCGGCCTGCGCGTGCGCCATGGCGACGCCGACGCGCTGTTCCTTGTCGAAGGTGGCCAAGGCGGGTCCGCGCTCAGCCGCAGCGAGGAGCACGGTGAGGTGCTGGTCGACACGACCTTCGATGTCCTGCTGCGGATCCTGTCGACCGACCTGCCCTTGGATCGCGCAATAGCCGAGCGGCGAACGACGGTGGAAGGGCCGATAGCGCTGGCTCGGCGGCTGCCCGACCATTTCGACCTGAGCGGGCGTCGTCGACCCGGCCCGTAGGAGACGTTGAGCGAAGCCCGTCGCCTCGTTCACAAGCACGGCGGCGAGATCAGGCTTCGGGGGGGGCCTCGCCTCAGCGGCTCTAGACGTACGGAACCGCCCCATAGGGACCGTAGTAGTCGAACAGGCGCGTGCGCCACGAGTCCCCGGCGCCGAGCCCCTCCAACTCTTCGCGGCTCAGCGACGGCGCAGCTTCGATCTGCGACTTGTCGAGCGGCACAACGAAGCCCCCCTTGTCGGTGTCGTAGTCGAGCATCGACCAGGGCAGCGGATGAAGCCGATCGCCGATCCCGAGGAAGCCGCCAATCGACAGGATCGCATAGATCAGTTGACCCGAGACCTTGTGGGCCGACAGGTCCTCGACATGACCCATGCGATCCCCCGCCGGGTTGAACACCGGCGTCCCGGTCACGCGGCTGGTCATGATCAGGTGATGGGGTGAGGTTTCGGTGGCCATCGATCTCGTCCTGGTTCTGCGCGGCGCGCCCGCCGCCAGGTCGATAACCGCCGGGCGCGGACGGCGTTCCGAGGTCCAGCAGCCGGTCGGAGTTCAGAAACGAGCGTGCGCGCGAAGTCCCGGAGTCGCCGAGTCGTTTCCGGGAACTGCGGCGGCCTGACGACCAGGTCCCGAGCGGCTCAAGGCGCCTTCACAGGGGCCGTGTAGCGCCGTTCAACCATCTCGCGCATGCGCTGGCGCGTCTCCGCGGGATCGTCGCCGCCCTGCAGCCGTTCGGCCTCGTCGGCGAGGTCGTCGTCCTTGATCGCCTCGCGGAACCACAGCGCGTAGTCGCCGCGACGCAGATGATGCAGCCAGGTGGCGTCATCGACCCCGTCGGCCATCTGCAGGAAGATCGTCAGGTTCTGGGCCCGCAGGCGCAGCGCGTCGTCCGGCCCACGGAAGTAGAAGCTCTTGTCCTCGCCCAGCTCGCCCTGCGCGTATTTCCGCGTATGTCGCTGGTGGTCCTGCGTGGGGCGATCGACCTTGATCCAGCGCGGCGGCGCGCCGGACGCGCGATCCCAGAACAGCACCTGGTCCTCGCCGCCCGGTGGCGGCAGCGACGGAGCCCGCGCATCGATGGCCCGGCAGAAGCTCTCGACCACATCCCCGGCCTTCGGCCCCACGCCGATCAGCGTCCGCACATTGACCAGCGCGGCCGGCCGCACTGCGTCCGGATGCACGGTCACATAGATCGCGGACGACAGGACCTTCGGCAGGCCGTCGGGGACGGCTTCGGCGCCGGCCGGCAGCATGTGGTGCGCCTCGTCGATCACCAGCCAGTGCGGCCGCGCGAACCGCGCGCGCAACTCGCAGATCTTTGGGACCAAGGCCGCGAAGAAGCCGGGCCGGTCGCGGACCGGAAGGCCGAGCATGTTGACGACCAGCGGCCGCGTGTCCGGCTTGCGCAGGATGTCGAGCGCCTCGCTCGCGACCGGCGTGTGTTCGGCGTCGCCCAGCACGATCGCGTCCGGCATGTCGTGGTAATCGCCTTCGGGGTCGAGCGCACAGACCTGGAAACCCTGGGCCGCCAGCTTCTCGATGATCGCCGTCGCCAGCGTCGATTTGCCGATGCCGGACGTCCCGGCGATCAGCACCGCGCCGCCGTCGGCCTGAAGCGTCGCCGTCTCGTCGTCGCCGAGCCTGATCCTGCGGCGCTCGGCGGCGGGCCGGGCGAGTGCGGACTCGTCGGCCAGTAGGACGTCGATCACCTCGGCCACGCCTGCGCCGTGGTCGGCCCGCGTGACCAGGTCCGCGGTCGCTTTCACCGCATCGAGCGCATTGGCGACTGCGACCGCGCAGCCGCTGGCGGTCAGGAAGGCGTGGTCGTTCTCGGCGTCGCCGATGGCGATCACGTTGAGCGGCGACAGGTCCAGCGCCTGCAGCGCTGCCGTCAGCCCCGTGGCTTTGTTGACGCCGGGCGGGAGCACCATCACCGCGCCCTTGTTGAAGATGATCTGCCACTCCAAGCCAAGGTCGCGGATGCAGTCGAGCACCGCAGACTCGTTCGGTTCCCAGGTGGCGACGATGCCGCGGCCGACCGAGAGCGGCTGGACACCCCTGTCGGCCAGCGCCCGGACCAGCTCTGGTGGCGGCGGGGCGGCCAGCGGACGCTCCTCCTGGGTGGCGGGGAAATAGAGCAGCGCGCCGTTCTCCGCGACGACGACCTCAAACAGGTCGAAGCGCTCGAAGACCCGTTTCAAGTCCGGAAGGTCCCGCCCCGTGACCATCAGCAGCTTGCGGCCGCTGGCCCTCAGCCGCTCCAGGGCCGCAATGGTCGGCGCGTCGACCAGGCCGTGGTGGGCCAGCGTCCCGTCATAGTCCGTCGCGAAGGCGATCAGGTACATGCCACGGCAAGCGGCCTGGACGGCCCGCGGTTCCCATTGCGCGCCGGGAACCCACGGGCCCGATGTTTGTTGTCATCTTGGATCGAAAGCGAAAGCCAAGATCCCGATCCTGAAAGTCACTCAGAAATGAGAGACGATTTGGACCAGGAAGCCCGACGCGATCCCCCGAAAGGGAGTGAACGCCGGGCTTCGCTGCGCTTGGGCCCTGGCTTAGGCGACGCGCCGATTGAACCGCCGGGCGTGTTGGGGGCTTGAAGCTCCAGGACAACAGGCGGACGACGGCATGGCCCAACTGGTCGAACTGCAGCGCCACATCGCTCTGGACGACTACGAGGGCGTCGCTCAGCTAAGCGACGCCGTTAGGAACCTGCGGCAGGAGGCCGGCCGGCTTGTTCCGATCCTCAAGGATCGCCGCGTGTGGATGGTCAACAGCGCCCGGCAGGGCGGCGGGGTCGCCGAGATGCTGCCCTCGCTCATCGGGCTGATGCGTGACCTCGGCGTCGAGGCCAACTGGCTGGTGATGGAGACCGCCGAACCGGCCTTCTTCCCGCTGACCAAACGGCTGCACAACCTGATCCATGGCCAGGGGGACCCGAACCTCGGGCCGGCAGAGCGCGAGCTCTACGACAGGGTGAGCCGGGAGACGGCGGACGCCGTCCGGGGCCACGTCTCGCCGGGCGACGTCGTCATCATCCACGATCCGCAGCCGATGGGCGCCGGCGCGATCCTGCGCCAGACGGCGGAGGTCGCGGCGATCTGGCAGTGCCACATCGGGTTCGATCGGGACACGCCGGAAACCCAGGCCGCCTGGGCGTTCCTCGCCGCGTACGCCGCGCCCTATGACCGCGCGGTGTTCACCGCGGCGGAGTATATCCCCGCCTGCCTGGCCGGGCGGGCGACGATCATCCCGCCGGCCATCGATCCCTTGAGCCACAAGAACCGCGACCTGCCGATCCACAAGCTGGTCGGGATCCTGGTCGATGCGGCCTTGGTCCCCCCGTTCGGTCCGGTGCTGACGTCGCCGTTTCCCGAGCCGGCGCAGCGGCTGCAGCGGGACGGAAGCTGGGCGCCGGCCTCTCAGCCCGATGACATCGGCCTGCTCTTCCGGCCCATCGTCGCCCAGGTTTCGCGGTGGGACCGGCTTAAGGGCTTCCTGCCGCTCATGGAGGGGTTCGTCGCGCTCAAGCGGAGCCTCGAGGACGGCGACGGCCAGCCGACGCGGCATCGCCGGGCGGTCGAGCTCTGCCGGCTGGTGCTGGCCGGCCCCGACCCGGCGTCGATCGCGGACGACCCGGAGGCTCGCGAGGTGCTGGCGGAGATCGGCAACGCCTATGGGCGATTGGACCCGCCGTTGCAGGAGGCGATCGCCATCCTCTCCCTGCCGATGCGCTCGCAGAAGCACAACGCCTTGATGGTCAATGCCCTGCAGCGTTGCTCGGACGTCGTGGCGCAGAACTCCCTGCGCGAGGGCTTTGGCCTGACGGCGACCGAGGCCATGTGGAAGCGCGTCGCCGTGATGGGCTCGAGCGCCGCCGGCCTGCGCCAGCAGATCCGTCCGGGGCTCGACGGATGGCTGATCGAGGACCCTGAGGATACCGCCGAGATCGCCCGCGCACTGGGCGAGCTGTTGGGCGACCCGCACCGGCGCGAGGCCCTGGCGAGGCGCGCCCAGCAGCGCGTCCACGACGACTTCCTCGTCTTCACCCAGGTCCGCCGCTGGCTCGAGGTCATTACCGAGGCCGCGGGCGCGCGCTCGCGGTGAGGCGGAACATCGCCCGGCAGACGTCGGTTCTCCGTTGGAAGCCGGCGCGAGCCGCCCAAGGCCGCGCCCCGCCCAGGGAGACCCACAATGCACGTCAGCGAATGCATGACCCGCGAGGTGAAGATCGCCAACCCGCAGGAGACCATCTGCGACGCGGCGAAGATGATGGCCGATTGCGACGCCGGCGTGCTGCCGGTCGGGGAGAACGACCGATTGGTCGGCGTGATCACCGACCGCGACATCGCCGTCCGCGGCGTCGCCGAAGGCAAGGGGCCGAACGCCTCGATCCGGGAGGTGATGAGCGCGGAGGTCCAGTACTGCTTCGAGGACGACGACGTCGATCAGGTCCTGCGGAAGATGGGCGAGCTCCAGGTGCGGCGGCTGCCCGTCCTGAACCGTGACAAGCGTCTGGTCGGCATCGTCTCGCTGAGCGACCTGGCGATGAACGGCGCGACGGCGCGTGCGGGCACGGCGCTGAGCGACATCGCCCGGCCCGGCGGGGCGCATTCCCAGACGCGGCACTGATGACCGCACGAAAAGTTCCACCCTGCCGGCCCGCGGGCGCCTCTCGCGTTGGAGGTCGGCGCGCCGGTCCCAAACAGGAGGTTGGCCATGAGCGCCACCGGCTTGGACATCTTCGACAGGACGCTGCAAACAACCAACATCTGGCTGGGCGAGATCATGCAGGAGGTGGGGCCTGACCGGCAGATCGCCTGGAAGGTGCTGAGCACTGTCCTGCACAAGCTCCGCGACCGCCTGCCCGTCGAGCTCGCCGCCCACCTCGGGTCACAGCTGCCGCTCCTGGTCCGCGGGGTGTTCTACGACCAGTACCAGCCAGCCCGGCAGCCCAGCGACTGCAAGACGCTCGAGGCGTTCGTCGAAGAGGTCGCTGAGTGGCTCTCCGACATCCGCCCGGTCGATCCGAATCTGGCCGTCGGGGCGGTGTTCCGCGTTCTTTCGCGCCACGTGCCCAAAGGCCAGCTGGACAAGGTCCGCAGCGCGCTTCCAGGCAGCCTGCGGGCATTCTGGGAGGATGTCGAAGAGGCTGAACAGCGGCGTCCAAAGGATGACGGCCGGGCCGCCGCGGCGGAGATTTGACAGCCATCGCCGGTCAGGCGGTGGCGGCCGCGCCGCAAGCAGCGTCAAACGGAGCACCGCGCGCGGTTGATTGCTGCGCCCAGCCTCCGGCGCGGACGTCCATCTGGGCTCGCAGCGCCGCCGTTCCCATGTGCTTGCGAAGATGCAGGGAGCACTTTCGGCGACCCGGCGCCCTGGCGTCCCGAAAACACATGTCTTGCCCACGAGGGCTCGTCGAACCTAGAGCGCGAAATACCTCTGCGTGGCGACCGTCAGCTCGGACCGGTCCCTGATCTCGACCTTCACCTCGTGACCTGCGCCGCTGAGGTGGATCGCGAGTGATCGGGCGACATCTTCCGCGCGGGCGCCCGACCGGAAATAGGTCGGCTCGATCGGAAGATCGCAATCGACCCACCATCCGCCTGCGGCGGGATGGACGCGCAAGACCACTTCACTCACAGCCGCCTCCCCGTCCAAGTCTCAACCTTGACCCTAAACCCGATCAGCGGCCGGCGCCAACAGTGGAGGTCCGCCAGCGACGGCGCGCGGCTTGTTGGCGCCGGCCGCGACGTCAGCCACGGGCGGGGGAACTGTGCTGAACCGCCGCCGGTTCACAGGGTGGCGGGGCGAGTCTCTGGAGGATGCGCCATGATGCGAACGCTGCCCTGTAGCGCGGCCCTCGCCTTTTCGGCCGGCTTCGCCGCTCAGGCCCAGGGTCCGGCGTCCCAGCCGATCAACCCGCCATCGGCGACCGCGCCGCCGGCGGCGGACGCCGCCGCGACGGCCTCGGCTTCAAGGCGGGGATGGTGGTCAAGGACAGCGCGGGGGTCACCGTCGGCACAATCACCCGGGTCGGCAAGACAGCCGACGGCGCCGCCGCGGTCGCCGTCAACGTCGACGTCGACGGCAAGACGGTCAATCTCGCCAGCTCGACCCTCAACCTGAGCCCGACCGGCGACGCGGCGGTCAGTTCCATGACCAAGGCGCAGATCAAGGCTGCATCCGGACTGCCGGGATAGCGCTGAACGCCTCGCTGGCCAGCCGCGCTGAGCTCTTGGCGAGGAACGCGCCCGGGAAGTGCGAGATGCAGGCCATCACGTGGGTGATCGCCTCGGTGTCGTACTCATCGCCGGACCGGTAGGCCTCGAAGTAGGCGTTCAGCCGTTTCGGCCTGTTCGAGCATGGCCGGCCGCCTACGGGTGAGTGGCCTCGACGATGGCGTCGGGGTTGTGATCCACGACCAGACTGGGCTCGACGCCGTGTTCCAGGAAGACCTTGAGGCCCGCCAGCAGCAGGTTGAAGCCGCCGGTCGAGTCGAGCGCCTGCTTCACGACCTGATCCCCATCGCCGCTGAAGCCCCGCTCGCTCCCGGTCACGAAGGTCTCGTTCCCGCCACGCGGCGCGAAGGTCCATTCGACGGTGTTGCGGGAGTTGTAGCCGTCCCACTCGATGACGATGCGCCGGTTCGCTTCGATCGCCTTCACGTCGACGTTCGTGGAGGCGCCGTACATCTCCCAGTCCCAGCGGACCCGCTTGCCGACCTCCAGCCTCCCACTGCTCCTGCTGAACCAGAATCGGGTCGTGACGGCCGGATCGATGAACGCCCCGAAGACATCGGCGACCGGCCTGCGGACGAGCATTTGCGCCGTCGAGATCGGCGTGTCGTGAATTTCCATCTCGGCTTCCTTTCCTGCCGCGCGGCGATACGTCCGTATGCCGAGCTTTCGCCTCCTCAGAGACCGAACGGCCAGGTCTCTTCCGGGCCCTCGCGCATCCTCGTCGGCAGCGGCGTCACCGCAGTGGTCTCGTCGAACCAGACATAGGCGTCGAACTGCTCCGGAAGGGTGCAGGCCGAGTAGTGGCTCCAGCGCTCGGTCTCAGGCCGGTAGATCACACCGATGAAGCGTTCCAGCCTGGGATCGATGAGTTCCCGGCGCAGCGGTTCATGCACGCCCGCGCGGACGTCCAGCAGGAACCGCCCGATTCCGCTGTCGTGCGCCAGGCGCTCATAGCTGTCCGGGCGTGAGGGATTGACCGGCTTGACCTCCATGGGTGCGTCCCAGTCGCTGGCGCACGCCACCGTGCCGGTGTGCGTCCCGAACCCGATCAGGGCGGCGGCGTCGCCGAACCGCTCGCGGCAGAGCTGGCCGATGTTCAGCTCCTCGCGCACGGCGCCCATCTCGGTTTTGGAGGCGTCGCCGATGTGCGAGTTGTGCGCCCAGACCACTGCCTTGGCGTCCGGGCCCTTGGCGTTCAGGATCGCCTCGAGCGTCTCGAACATGTGGGTGTCGCGCAGGTTCCAGCTCTGCGCCGCGCCATAATACATGGCCCGGTAGTAGGCCTCGGCGCTCTTCACCAGGCGGGCGTTGGCTGTCGCGTCGAGGAAGCTCTCGCCGTCCTGGCCGGTGTATTCCAATTGCCTGTCCAGCATCTCGCGCAGGGTCTTGACCACGCCATCCTCGCAGGCCGCGTAGCCGCGGCTGAGCGCCATGCGGCCATAGGCCTGTGGCTCCTTGGCCCAAGGCGTCAGGCAACCGTAGCGCTGCCGCGCCACCGCCGCGGCCTCGGGATCGACGCGGTCGAGGTAGTCGAGCACGGCGGCGATCGAGGCCGACAGGTTATAGAGGTCGAGGCCGTAGAAGCCGGTGCGGGCGTCGCGGGGCCGGGCCATGTTCCAGACCTGCAGCCAGGCGAGGAAGGCCTCGACATCGGTGTTGCGCCACATCCAGGTCGGGAACCGGCGGAACGGCGGTTCGGTGTTCGGTGGCACGGGGAGGTCGCGGACGTAGCGGTCGAGGGCGGCAGCGTCGGGCCAATCCGCTTCCACGGCCACGATGTTGAAGCCGTGCTGCTCGATCAGCCGTCGCGTGATGGCGGCCCGGGCGCGATAGAACTCACTCGTGCCGTGGCTCGCCTCGCCCAGCAAGACGACACGCGCGCCGGCGAACCGGTCGAAGAGGGCGCCGAACGCCGGATCGTCGAGATCCGGCAACGGTTCGGCGGCGGATCGGATCAGCTCGGGGATGGACTGCGCCGGCGCCGGATCGCGGAAGCTGCGCGCCTCGGCGGGCCGACGCGGCCGGGCGTCCTCGGCCCAGCCGTACTCGCCGATCAGCGGAACGAACATCACCCCGCCAAGGTCCTCCTCCTCGAAATGGGTCGCATCGGTGCGGGTCACCTTGACCAGCCGCTGCTCGCGCTGGCTGTCGCCCACCGGCATGACCAGGCGCCCGCCGATGTCGAGTTGGTCCTTCAGCGTCTGCGGGATCGCGGGTCCGCCGGCGGCGACGACGATGGCGTCGAACGGCGCGACCTCGGGCCAGCCCTGGGTGCCGTCTCCCGTGCGGACCTCGACATTGTCATAGCCGAGCCGTGCCATGCGCTCCGCCGCCAGCCGAGCCAGCGTCTCGTGCCGTTCGATGGCGTAGACGCGTTCGGCGATCCGGCCGATGACCGCGGCGGCATAGCCGGAGCCGGCGCCGATCTCGAGGATATGGTCGCCGGGACGGACGGCCGCCGCCTCGATCATCAGGGCGACGATGTAGGGCTGGGAGATGGTCTGGCCGGCCCCGATGGGCAGCGGCGTGTCCTCATAGGCGAACTCCTGCAGGCCTTCGGGAACGAAGGCCTCGCGCGGCACCTCGCGCATGGCCCCGAGCACATGGCTGTCGCGCACGCCGCGGCGCGCCACCTGCCGCTCGATCATTCGTTCGCGTTCGTGCGCCAGATCCGGCATGGCGCTGCCTCCCGTCGATTCGTATCGACCACCAACGGCGCACGACGGGTCGTGTTCCGGCACGGCCTGCAATCTGGCCGCTCCGTCAGCCGGCAACCCGCCGTGCGGTACAGGGCTGTCCTGCCGGGCCCCGCCCAAGGCGGCGGATGCCGGCTCACAGGAGCGGCGGCGGGTCGCCTGACCGACCGCCGGCGTCAGATCATGGTTGAGTGGATCGCACAGCGCATCGGATCAGGCGATCGGCCGTCCGTCGTCAGGCGTCGGCGGAACGCCCGGCGGCTGTTCCGGCGTTGGGAGGGTCGGCCCATCCGGCGGCATCTCAGGCGGAATCGGAGGCTGGATGGGGTTCGGCGGCAGCGGCTGGCTCATCTTCGCAACTCCTCTGGCGACCTGCAGAACCGGTCCGCTGCCGGAAGGTTGCGGTGGCGGCTGGACGCCGCCGACCGCCGCCCTGGACCCTCGTCGACGCGCGGCGCGTTGGACTGGAAAGGAGGAGCCCATGGCCAAGTCGAAAGCATCACGCCGCCTGAGGGGCCGCCACTCGGCCGACGAAGACCTGCGGGTTCCGTCGGAGCCCGGCAAGCCGCCGC
>NZ_JAUYOJ010000112.1 GCF_030697925.1 Phenylobacterium sp.
GATTCCACAAGCCCTCTGGCGCCTGGTGGGCGGCCGACGAGCGCCTGTTCCACCGTTTCGCCGTTCGGCCACGTTATCGCACCCGTAGCCTCCTCCTGGTCGGCTTGGGACTGGCCGGCCTGGCGGGCCTGTCGCTCTTGCTACGGCGGCGCGGCGCAACGTCGACACCCGACCTGGCGCGCGAGGCCAGCTAGCCTCCAGGCGCAATGCGCTGCTGAAGACCTCGAACTGACGGGACAGCGCCCCAGACCCCCGGAGCCATCCCCGCGTGCGACGTTCGTACCGCAGGCGAGTTCGCTGGACGGTCTACCGACCAACGGCAGCCGTCGAGAGGCGGACGGGCCCGTCGCCGCAGCGCCGCAACACCCACTTACGGCCGGAGTCGCTGCACGACGTCGTCGCTAGGTGAAAGCCGCCGGACGACGACGCGGGAGAAGCATAAGGTACGCGCGCTTCCCATCAGTGTTGTTTCATCGCGCGCTTGCATCGTCAGCCGCACGACCACCCGCTCAAGCGCCCCGGCGCGCTGATCGGTAACTCGATGCAGGCCTGCTTCGTACACGACACGCTGGCCAAGAGTGGCGCGAGCTCAAGAGCCTTGATCATCTTCATACGATATCGTACTAGTTAGTTCGAGTTCGTAGTTCTTGGGGTGACGACATGATCGAAATCGATGCGGTTCTCGCCGGCGGCCCGGCCGATTTCACGGAAGCGCGACGGCTCGTGCTCAGCGGCACGCACCAGGACATGGGTCAACATCTCGCCACCCTGGGCGCGGCTCACTACGGGTCGCGCCCCGCCCCGGCCCCGGACGCGGCCCTGGTGCGCGCCCGTCGGGCCTGGTTCGAGGAACATTGGCCGGCTCAGGCCGAGCGAATGCGCGGAGCGGCGATCGCCTTCGGCGTGGACTACGAGGACGACAGCGTCGATCTCGGCGCGGTTCCCTATCTCATGTCGCTGGGTGGCTGTTCCGTCGCCTGGCACCCGCCAGGCCGCACCATCGACGGCCACGGACGCCTCAGCCGAAACTACGACTTCAGCACCGGCACGCTGGCGCAATTCGTCGCCGGCCTGTTCGCCACGGCGAATGGCGCCGCCGCGACGCCGATACCGGCCTCGACTCCGGAACAGCTGGCGATGACGGCGCGGCCCCATGTGATCGAGTGCTATCCCGACACCGGCCACGCCACCCTGCTGGTCCGCGCCTACGACCTGCTCGGCGGCTGCCTCGACGGGGTCAACAGCGCCGGCCTGACAGTCGCCCTGCTGGCCGACCTCGACGCCAGCGGCGCGCCCCCGAGTTGGGGCGTGCGCGTCGGGCTCAACGAGCTGGAGCTTGGTCACTTCCTGCTCGAGACCTGCGCCACCGTCGAAGAGGCGTTGGAGGCGCTGGCGAGCATCGAGCACTACGCCGCCTCGCTCGGCTGTCACTACATCCTCGGCGACCGCGGCGGGGCGTCGGCGGTGTGGGAGCCGTTTGCGCCGGGACGGGCGGCCGTCGTGGCCGGCGCCGAAGCGCCCCTGGTGGTGACCAACCACCAGCTGACCCGGTTCCCCTCCGTCGCCGAGCTGCCGGACACCGCCGGCGAAGGTGACACCTATCGACGGATGCGGGTGCTGACCGAGCTCACCTCCGAGGGATCGCTGACACCGGCGCAGATCGCCGCGGCCGCCGCGGCGGTGCGCTTTCCCGCGGCGCCGGATTCGATGATCAGGACGCTGTGGAACGCACAATACGACGTCGAGGCCCTCACCCTGGACATCGACTTCTATCTCCACGATCAAGGCGACGCGCCGAGGTACTCGCCGCGGCTCCGGTTGGCGCTCGATCCTGCCCCCATCGCCGCAGGGCGGGCCGCCGCCTGAAATCGGGCTCGTCAGCGCCGCGCCGAACGGATAGGTCACCGGCATGATCGAAGGCGCGGCCAAGCACACGTCTCTGTTCGACCTGTGGCTGGTCTCGCACCGGGTGCGGAGAGCGGTCGACGAGCGGCTGGCCGACACCGGGCTCAGCGGCGACGACTTTGCGATGTACAGCCTGTGCGTCGTGCAGGGTCCGACCACGCCGACGCGCCTGGCCCAGTGGGTCGGAATGCGGCCGAGCACGCTGACCGCCTACATCTCGCGGATGGACGCCCGTGGTCATCTGAAGCGGATCCCCAACCCCGCGGACGGGCGATCGTTCCTGGTCGAGCTGACGCCAGAAGGGCGGGAGGCCTTCGAGAGGGCGAGCGCGAACTATCTCACCCTCGTCGCCGACGTCGAACGCCACCTGCCGATCCCGGTGGACTCGTTGCGCCAAGCCATCGCTCAGCTCGATCGCGCCGTGCAAGCGGCCGGGCAGAAGCCGGCCTGAACCGAGCCCATCGCACGCTGGGTCGGCCGAGCCTCTTCAACCGAGAGCCTGTCGCGCCAGCCCGGGCTTCGCGGAAGCGCGAACTCCAGGACCTGGCCGACCATGTCCCAGCGGGTTTCCTGCAATTTCGGCGACTGAAACTGTCTCCGCATCGAAAGTCGGCTCGACCGTGTTGAGCGAAAGTCGATGGGAGTCGGCCATCCACGCAAGCATGGATGGTTAAGGGAGCGCCATCAGCGTGGTGACGGCGCATTGCCAGCCGGCAGATCGGGTTCTTGACGACCTATCTCATCTCGAAATCAGTCAGGACCGGCTCCATGACGCAAGCGTAGTACTCCTGCACCGTCCAGGGCATGTTCACCCCGGATCGACCATGTTCGTTCAGGTAATAGCTTCCGGCCCCGCGACCGCCCCAGATAAGCGGGGTCATGGCTTCGTCGAGGCGGGCGTTGTAGTCGCGGAAGACGTCCTCCCGGACATCCACCGAGTCCGCACCCCTTTCGATCATGGCGGTCACGATCTTCAGGATGTAGCAGGCGCAGGTGTCGGCCCAGCCGTGGAAGCCGCCCGCACGGGCTTGGCCGTTCGGCCCATAGAACATGAAGAAGTTCGGAAACCCTGGCATGGTCATGCCCAAGTAGGCCCGCGCACCGTCGGCAGCCCAAAGGTCGTTCGGCGTACGGCCGTGCCGTCCCACATACCTCGCGGGCCAGAGGTAGTGGGAAGTCTTGAAGCCCGAGCCCAGGACGATCATGTCGACGGCGTGCGTCTGGCCGTCACGTGTGACGACGGCGTCCTCGGTGATCCTGGCGATCGGCTCGCTGACCAGGGCGACACTCGGCTGCAACAGGGCGTCGTACCAGCCATTGTCGATCACCAGTCGCCGCGCGGCCGGCGGATAGCTCGGCCGGCATTTCTCGATGAGGTCGGGGCGATCGGCGAATTTCTCTTCGAGGTGGTTTTCGAGGAAGGCCTTCAACAGGTCGTTGCGCTCATTGACGCCGCCGCCGGCGCCCTCCCAGTCGGCGTCCAGAACCTGCAACGGCTCGATCTGTAGGTCGGTCAGGAAGGCCGCGTAGCAGAACCAGTTCCAGTAGTAGGGCATGTTGTTCAACAGCCACCGCTGCTCGGCGGTGACCGGGTCGCGATAGGCCTCCACCGGCAAGACCCAGTTGGGCGTGCGCTGGAAGACGGCGAGACTGGCGGCGTCGCGGGCGAGCCTGGGCATCAGCTGGGCGCCGCTGGAGCCCGTCCCGATCAGAGCGATGTGCTTGTCCTTGAAGTTGTAGCCGTGGTCCCAGCTCGTGGTGTGAAAGACCTTGCCCTTAAAGGTCTCGATGCCTTCGATCTCCGGAAGGTTTGGAGTGCTGAAAAGACCGCTGGCGCTCACCAGGATCTTCGTGGTGGCGGTTCGCTCGCGTCCGTCGGGTCCCCGTAGGGTAAGCGCCCACTGCTGGCGGTCCTCGTCCCAGTTTCCCTCGGTGAGTTCGGTATTCAGCCTGATGAAGTCCCTGAGGCCATACTTGTCGACGATGTACTCGAGATAGGCTTTGATCTCCGGCTGGGCTGCGAAGGCCCCCTGCCAGGGATAGTTCTTCTCGAATTTGAACTGGTAGACGAAATTGCTGACGTCGACGCGGGCCTCCGGATAGTCGTTCAAATGCCAGGTGCCGCCGATCCCAGCCTGACGCTCGAGGATCTCGAAGGGTATTCCCAACGCCTTGAGCCTGATGGCGGCTGACAGCGCGCTGATACCGGCTCCGATGATCGTCACCTTATATCGGGCAAGCACCTGGGGACTGGGAGCGTGCGTCCAGGCGAGGGTCCTGGGCATGTCCTCGAACGCCAGCTCCTCGAACGCCAGACGCGCGGCCGAGAGACTTTCGGCCGGAGCTCCGAATATGGCGAGCAGGCTTTGGGTCTCCTGGAGCGTCGGCTGCGGCGCAGGCGTGGCCGGGCCGCGGCGCAGATAGGCGAGCGCCTTCGCCTTGACGATCGACCGCTCCTCTCGGGCGAGGGCCGGGATGAACATCGCCCCGCCCCGGATAGGCCTCGGCTCCGCGCGCATCTCCGCCAAGTCCGGATCGCCTGTCTGCTGGTAGAGCGCCATGCGCAAGGCGTTGAGGTTGGCCTGGTCGAGAGCCGCGGCAATCAACGCCTCGTCGGTCCACGACGTCTCGACCGCGGAACGGCTCGTCGTTGGGGTCATGATATTTCCTCGTCTCGGAGAGCTGCCGGAGCCCGCATCAGGGGCGACGATTGAACACTTGAATCGACATTTGCGTCATACTATCGTCCGTATTGTTGGCTGTCCAGTCGGAGGGCCG
>NZ_JAUYOJ010000113.1 GCF_030697925.1 Phenylobacterium sp.
GATTCCACAAGCCCTCTGGCGCCTGGTGGGCGGCCGACGAGCGCCTGTTCCACCGTTTCGCCGTTCGGCCACGTTATCGCACCCGTAGCCTCCTCCTGGTCGGCTTGGGACTGGCCGGCCTGGCGGGCCTGTCGCTCTTGCGACACCGCCGTGGCGCACCTTTGACATCCGGCCCGAACCTGGCCAGTGAGGCAAGCTAACTTGAGAGCCGAATGACCAGCAGCCGCCTCACGACCCTGGCCAACGCAAAGGCCATGGTCCGCACCTTGACGAGCGCGCCCGATCCCCACGCCAGGGCCCGAGCGATCTTCGCCGACCTGGCGCGCACGGAAGGCTGGTCGAAGCCGGACGAGGCCAGGATCGTCGCGTTTGGCGACTGGCTGGCCACGCGCCCCCCACCGAGCGCGCTGAAGGACCGGTGCAAGGCGCTTCTGAAGACCCTGGACTGACCGGGCGGCCCCTCGGGCGTCGAACCTTCCCACGCGACGTTCGTGCCGCGGGTGAGTTCGCTGGACGCCCTATCCACGACCTGATGCAGTCGAGCAGCGGACGAGCCCATCGCCGCAGCGCCGTGGTCCCAATGGCGGCGCGCTAGAGCCCTGGGTCGCCAGAGGCGCCCAGGGCTCGCTGGCGCACCCTGGTTCGGAACGCCTCGGCGGCGGCGGCTATCGTGAGGGCGACAGCCGAGCGGAGATGACGTCGCCCAAGGCCGGCGCCTGCCGACGTCCGGCCCTCACCGTGAACAGCAGCCGCCCACCCTTCCAGGTGTCGACGCTGGCATGACAGGGCGATTGCAGGAGGACTTCGGTGGCGCGGGCCTTGGCGCGTCCGTCCATGGCCGCCATGACGAAGACCAAGGTCGGGACCGAATAGCGGGAGTCCTCGATATAGAGCTCGTAGGTCTGCATCGGCCGCCCCTCCGCCGGCTCCGGACTGTGGGGCGCCTCTGGGTCGCCGACGCCCGACATCCCGACCGCCCCGCCAAAGGTTAAGGCCCAATCGGAGAAACGTTCCAGCGGGTCCCCGACATTCGTCTGGGAAATCAAACCAGCGCCCCGCGCGACGCGGTGGTGGACATCGGCCGCGCACGCCAGGATGGTTCACATCCCTGATTCCCTCCTGGAGCCCGTCCATGAACACCGCCGATCTCGCCGACCGTCTGGCCGCCAGCGATCCCAACCTCACCAAGGCCCAGGCCAAGACCCTCGTCGACACCCTGCTCGCCGGCGTCCGTGACGCCCTGGTGGC
>NZ_JAUYOJ010000121.1 GCF_030697925.1 Phenylobacterium sp.
CACCTTCGAAGAGCCGAAGAAGAAGGTCGAAGGCGAGGCCAAGCCGGAACTGCCGTTCAACCCGGCGCTGCTGAAGAAGGTCGACGAGCTCGAGCTCTCGGTCCGTTCGGCCAACTGCCTGAAGAACGACAACATCGTCTATATCGGCGACCTGATCCAAAAGACCGAAGCCGAGATGCTCCGCACCCCGAACTTCGGCCGCAAGTCGCTGAACGAGATCAAGGAAGTGCTCGCGGGCATGAACCTGCATCTCGGCATGGATGTGCCGAACTGGCCGCCCGAAAACATCGAAGAGCTGGCCAAGAAGTTCGAAGACCAGATGTAAAGCCTTCGCGCCGACTCCGGACCGCTTGCGCGGTCAGGGCCCGATGAAGCCGCTACAGCGGTGGAGGGCTCCGGCGCTTCGTGTTGACCCAGGCGGGAGCAGGCTGGGACTGGATCAGGAAATGGCGCGTTCCCGATGGGGACGGCCGGCGGGCCAGACAGCCCAGGAGATTTGAAATGCGCCACGGTAAATCCCACCGCAAACTGGGTCGTACGACCGCCCACCGCACTGCGATGTTCGCCAACATGGCGGCGAGCCTGATCAAGCACGAGCAGATCGTGACCACCCTTCCCAAGGCGAAGGAGCTTCGGCCCATCGTCGAGAAGCTGGTGACGCTCGCCAAGCGCGGCGATCTGCACGCCCGCCGCCAGGCCATCAGCCACGTCCGTGACGTGGAACAGGTCGGCAAGCTCTTCGCCACCCTGGGCCCGCGCTACAAGGAACGTCAGGGCGGCTACATCCGCGTCCTGAAGGCCGGCTACCGCTACGGCGACAACGCCGCCCTGGCCGTGATCGAGTTCGTCGACCGCGACCCGTCGGAAAAGGGCAAGGACTCCGGTCCGGTCCAGGAACTGGCCTTCGGCGACGAATAGTCGAAGTCCTCTCCCGTCATTCGAAAGCCCCGGACGGCGACGTCCGGGGCTTTTGCGTTGTGCGCCCGTCACGGCCTGCGGCTAGGCTCGGCGCCATGACTCGCTTCTCGCGCCTCTGCGCCCTTCTCCTCCTCGCCACCCTGGCCGCCTGCGCCTCGGCTCCCGACCGCGCCGCGCGGCCGGCCGTCCTGACGATCCTGGTCTCCATCGACGGGTTCCGGCCTGACTATCTCGATCGCGGGGTGACGCCGCATCTGTCGGGGCTGGCGGCGAACGGCGCCCGGGGCGCGATGCGGCCGTCGTTCCCGTCCAAGACTTTCCCCAACCACTACACCCTGGTCACCGGCCTGAGGCCCGACCGGCATGGGATCGTCGACAACAACATGGAAGATCCGTTGATCCCCGGTGTGACCTTCCGCCTGTCCGACAAGGCCGCCGTGGCCGACGCCCGCTGGTGGAACGACGGAACGCCTATCTGGGTCAGCGCCGAACGGGCCGGGGTCAAGGCGGCCACCATGTTCTGGCCGGGCTCCGAGGCCGCCATCCAGGGGGTGCGGCCAAGCTACTGGCGGCCTTTCGACCAGGCCTTGCCGGCCGTGGCGCGGGTCGACCAGGTGCTGACCTGGCTCGACCTGCCGGCGGGCGAACGGCCGGCCTTCATCACCCTCTATTTCGACGAGGTCGATACGGCTGGCCATTGGGGCGGGCCGGACTCCGACCAGGTGAAGGCGGCGCTGGCCAAGACCGACGCGGCGCTCGCGCGTCTGAGCGCTGGACTGGCGGCGCGGGGCCTGGCCGCGGACCTAGTCATCGTCGCCGATCACGGCATGGCGCCGACCAGTCCGCAGCGCACCATATACCTGGAGGACATCCTGCCGGACGGGACGGCGCGCACCCTGGCCATGGGCGCCTTCATGAACGCCTATCCGACCGCGGGCCGTGAAGAGGAGGTCGAGCAGGCCCTGCTCAAGCCGCATCCGCACATGCAATGCTGGCGCAAGGGCGAGATCCCGGAGCGCTATCACTATGGCGCGCACCGGCGCGTGCCGCCGATCTTCTGCCTGCCGGACACCGGGTGGGAGATCACCACCCGCGCCTGGGTCGCCAAGCGCCCAATCGCCCCGGGCAACCACGGCTTCGACCCGTTCGCGCGGGAAATGCGCGCGGTGTTCATCGGCGCCGGGCCGAGCTTCCGCCGGGGCGTCGCCTTGCCGGACTTCGACAATTTCGACGTCTATTCGCTGGTGGCCAAGCTGGTCGGCGTGCGGCCGGAACCCAATGACGGGGACCTCGACGAACTCTCCGCGGCCCTGGCGCCCTAGGTCGGACGCGTCCCATCCAAGATGGTTGACGATATAGTTGCGTTATGTGTTAAATATTGTCGGAAATGACAAGGATAAGCGCCATGGTCGAGAACGCTGCGATCACCGCCACCGCCTTCTACAAGGATCCGATGGCGGCCCTGCATTGGTCGGGGCAGGCTTTCGGCGCGCGGATTTATCGCGCCTCCGCCGGGACCATGACCCAGCTCACCGGCCTGAAGGTACGCAATTCCTTGAAGGAGGCATGAGCATGGACGTTCCCACCATCGGGCCCCTGCTGTGGTACCGCGATCCGCGCGCGGCCATCGCCTGGCTCGAAAAGGCCTTCGGCTTCGAGACCCGGATGATCGTCGATGACGGGCAGGGCGGGGTGATCCACTCCGAGCTGCGCCTGGGCGACGGCTACATCATGGTGGTCGGGCCGCCCACAGGCAGCGCGGTCAGCCCCGCGGCCTTCGGCGGCCGGTCGACCCAGTCGGTCCACGTCCAGCTCCAGGACGGGCTGGATGAACGCTGTGAGACCGCCCGGGCCCTGGGCGCCAAGGTCGAGCGCGAGCCCGCCGACCAGCCCTATGGCGATCGGGTGTTCACCTGCCGCGACATCGAAGATCACCCCTGGTCGTTCGGTCAGACCGTCAAGGTCATGACGCCCGAGGAAATGTCGGCCGCCACCGGCCGCGAGATCACCAGCTGAGAGGAGACGCCTATGGCCGGCTTCCGGTCCGCCCTGTTCTACCAGGATCCCAAGGCCGCCCTGAAGTGGCTGGAAGAGGCCTTCGGCTTCGAGCTCTCCATGCTGCTGGAGGACGCAGAGGGCAACCTCGCCCACTCCCAGATGAGCTTCGGCGATGACTATGTGATGATCGGCCAGGAATGGAGCGCCGACCATAAGAGCCCCAAATCGGTCGGCGGCAAGAACACTCAGACGGTGAGCATCCAGCTCGACGGCGATATCGACGCCCATTGCGAGCGGGCGCGCAGGGCTGGGGCGGAGATCGTCGCCGAGCCGGAGACCCAGTTCTACGGCGACCGTACCTATCGCTGCCGAGACCCCGAGGGCCACATCTGGACCGTCTCCCAGACCGTGAAGACCGTCAGCCGCGAAGAGGCCGAGGCGGCCAGCGGCCTGAAGATCACCGGCTGGATATGAGCGCGGCCCCCGCTCACCTGGACCGGACCCTCGCGGCCCTGGCCGATCCCAACCGCCGTCAGGTGGTCGATCTGCTGGCCCAGCGTCCGCGCCAGGCCGGCGAGCTGGCCCGCGAGCTGGGCCTGGCGCCGCCGGCCATGAGCCGTCACTTGCGCACCCTGCGCGAGAGCGGTCTGGTCGAGGAAAGCCATCCCGAGTTCGATGCGCGGGTGCGCATCTACGCCCTGAGGCCGCAACCCATGGTCCATCTGCTGCGCTGGCTGGAGGAGAGCGAAAGGCTGTGGACGGAGCAGCTCGCCGCCTTCAAGGCCCACGTCGAGCGTGACGCGTGACGTCGACTGACCTTTTCCGCCCCCATGACCAAAGGGAATGGGGGAGGGGGACCGCCGTTAGGCGGTGGAGGGGGCGGCCTCAAGCGCCGAGGTCGGTCTCGCCCCCTCCACCACGCTACGCGCGGTCCCCCTCCCTCGTAAACGTGGGAGGAAAAAGGCCGTGACATCGAAGGTCTTTGTCTCGCTGCGGGTCAAGACGACGCCTGAACGCGCCTTCGCCGCCTTCGTCGAGGAGATCGGCGCCTGGTGGCGGCCCAATGGCCTGTTCCAGACCACGCCGCGCGCGCCGGGCGTGCTGGCCTTCGAGCCGGGGCAGGGTGGTCGGCTGACCGAGACCCTGGCCAATGGCAAGGTCTTCGAGATCGGCAGGATCACGGCATGGGAGCCTCCCGCACGACTGGAATTCACCTGGCGCCAGGCCAACTTCCCGCTGGAACTTCATACAGAGGTCGAGGTGCGCTTCGAGGCGGTTGGCGAAGAGACGCGAGTCAGCGTTGAGCATCGCGGCTTCGACCAGGTGCCTGAGGGCGCGGCGCGCCACGGCTTCCCCGACGAGGCCCTGCTGATGCGGCTGGCCGAGTGGTGGCAGGTCCTGCTGGCCTCCTATCGCGACCGGTCGGCCTGACCGTATTGCGATAGTTCTTGCTTTGTTTCATTGTGCGAGGGGGAATGAAGCCATGTCCGACCAGCCCGTAGAGCCCGCCGGCCGCCAGTGGACGCACGCCTTCCGGTTCATCTTCATCGCCGCGGTGATCAACGCCGTGTCGTTCGGGATCATGATCCCGGTGCTGCCGAACCTGATCAAGGAGTTCACCGGCGGCGACACGGCCGCCGCCTCGGAGTGGAACGTGGTCTTCGCCACGGTCTGGGGGCTGATGCAGCTGTTCTGCGGTCCGATCCTGGGCATGTTGTCGGACCGTTTCGGGCGCCGGCCGATCCTGCTGATCTCGCTGGCCGGCCTGGCTATCGACTTCCTGTTCATGGCGCTCGCGCCAACCCTGGCTTGGCTGTTCGTGGGCCGGGTGATCAACGGCCTGACCGCGGCCAGCTTCTCCACCGCCAACGCCTATGTGGCCGATGTCACGCCACCGGACCAGCGGGCCAAGGCCTTCGGCTGGATGGGTTCGGCCTTCTCCTTCGGTTTCCTGGTCGGCCCCGCCCTGGGCGGGTTCCTGGGCGACATCGATCTGCGCCTTCCTTTCTTCGTGGCCGCGGGGCTGACGACGATCAATTGGTTCTACGGCTTCTTCGTCCTGCCGGAATCCCTGCCGGTGGAGCGCCGTGTGGCGAAGTTCGACTGGCGGCGGGCCAATCCCGTGGGTTCGCTGGTGTTCCTGCGCTCGCACCGCGACCTGCTGGGCCTGGCCAGCATCGGCTTCCTGTTCCAGCTCGCTCACACCGTCCTGCCGTCGATCTTCGTGCTCTACACGGGCTATCGCTACGGCTGGACCCCCGGATTCATGGGCCTGACCATGATGGGGACCGGCTTGGCCGGCGTCCTCGTCCAGATGCTGCTGATCGGACCCGTGGTGGCCAGGATCGGCGAGCGCGGGGCCCTGCTCTTGGGCGCCATGGCCGGAGCGATCGGTTTCGCCGTTTACGGCTTCGCGCCCAATGGCTGGGTCTATATCGCCGGCATCCCGGTCTTCGCCCTGATGAACTTCCTGCAGCCCGGCCTGCAGGGGCTGATGACCCGGCGGGTCGGGCCTTCCGCCCAGGGCCAGCTGCAAGGCGCCAACCAGAGTCTTCAGGGCATCGCCTCGGTCGTCGGCCCCATCGTGTTCGGCCTGACATTCGCCTGGTCGATCCGCCATTCCGGTGTGATGCATCAGCCGGGCCTGGCCATCTATCTGGCGAGCAGCCTGCTGGTCCTGGCCTTCCTGCTGGCGCTCAAGATCGGGCGAGCGCCCGAGGCCGTTCGGGCTCCGGCCTGAGGTCGCTCCGCAGCTACATTTGCGCCACGGGCTTGCGCGTCTTCGCCGGCTGCTGAGAGGTTCGACCTCATCCACCGGAGGATCGCGACATGTCGAAGTTTCCTTGCGGCCTACGCCGCGCGATCGCGGCCCTGGCGGCGTTCTGTGTGCTGACGACGGCCGCGGCGGCCGAGGAACGCAGGCTGGCGGTGACGCCCGAGGTGAGCCTGCGGGTCGTCGACGAGGGGCCGCGGAACGGCAGGCCGCCCGTGGTGCTGATCACCGGCTGGGGATTCACCGCCGACATCTGGCGCGACCAGGCGCAGCGCCTGGCCAGGACCCGGCGGGTGGTCTCGTTCGATCCGCGCTCCCAGGGCCGGTCCACCGTGACGGCCCAGGGCATGACGCCCGCCCAGCGCGCCCGCGACCTGGACGCGGTGCTGACCCAGCTCGGCCTCGACAAGGTCCATCTGGTGGGCTGGTCGCAGGGGGTGCAGGACGTGGCGGCCTATGTGGACGGCTTCGGCACGCGGAAGCTGGCCGGCGTCGTGCTGGTGGACGCCGCCGTCTCGTCGGGCTCCGGCGCGGTCCTGCGCGATCCCCAGGCGGCGGCCCAGACGCTGCGCTTCCTCAGCATCTACGCCGCCCAGCCCGAGGCCTATGCCCGCGGCATGCTGGGGGCGATCATCAGCCGCCCGCTGGACAAGGCTCAGACCGACCGGCTGGCGGCCGACATCGCCGCCGTCCCCACCGCCATCGGCTCGGCCGCCCTGGTCGCCGACCTCTATGGGGCCGACCTGACCCCGGCGCTCAAGAAGCTGGACCGGCCGACCCTGATCGTCGCCTCGGCGACCTCGCCCGAGCTGCAGGCCCAGCGCGACGAGGTCACGATCCTGCCCAAGGGCCAGATCGCGATCGTGGAGAACGCCGCCCACACCGTGTTCATCGACCAGCCCGACCGTTTCGCGCAGATCCTTGACCGGTTCCTGGCGGAGACCGACGCCACGGGTGCTCCGGGGTGACCTAAACCATGGCTTGCGTTTCGCCGGCGCGCTTCTAGGATCGCGCACGTCATGACGAGGATGATCGGGAAGATGAGGGCCTAGGTCCTGGACGCTGGCGTTTCGCCGGCTTTCCACACAGCGCCATTTCCTCAAGCCGACCGCCCTGGCGGCCTGGCCTCTCGAGACATCCCATGATCTTCGCCGTCGACCCGCCCCCGTCTGTGGGACCGCACGCCCGTCTCGATCCGCGCCGCCGCGCGGGGCTGGGCTTCATCGCCGTGACCATCTGCCTGGACGTGGTCTCCCACAGCATCGTCTATCCGGTGCTGCCCAAGCTGGTGGAGGAGCTGCTGGGCGGAGACCTGCCCGCCGCCGCGCGCTGGGTGGGGCTGCTGGTGGCCGCCTGGTCGGTGGCGCAGTTCTTCGCCGCGCCGGTTATCGGCATGCTGTCGGACCGGTTTGGCCGGCGGCCGGTGATACTGATCTCGGTTTTCGGGCTGAGCATCGATCTGGTGATCATGGCCCTGGCGCCGAACCTGGCATGGTTGCTGATCGGACGGCTGCTGTGCGGCCTGACGGCGGGCAGCTACGCCGCCGCCATGGCCTATGTGGCCGACATCACCCCGCCAGAGGACCGGGCCAAGAGCTATGGCTGGCTGAACGCGGCGGCCTGGACCGGCGTGATCCTGGGGCCGGCCCTCGGCGGCGTCTTGGGTTCCCTCGATCCGCGGGCGCCGTTCTGGGCGGCGGCGGCGGTGGCCCTGGCCAACGGGATCTATGGCTTCTTCGTGCTGCCGGAATCCCTGCCGGCGGATCGCCGCACGCCGATGGTCTGGCGCAACGCCAATCCCTGGGGGTCGCTCAGCCTACTGGCGTCGCGCCAAGGCCTCATGCTGTTCGCCATCGTGCTCACCCTGCTCTGGCTGGCGATCCACGCGCTCCACAGCGTCTTCGTGCTCTATACCGACCACCGCTATGCCTGGAGCACCATGCAGCTCGGCGTGTTCTTCAGCGTGCTGGCGGCGGTGAACATCGTGGTGCAGACCCAGCTTGCCGGGCGTGCGGCCAAGCGGCTGGGCGAGCGGCGCACCGTGCTGGCGGGGTTGGCCGCACAGGTCCTGGGGTTCACGGCCGTGGGCCTGGCCCCCGGCGCCGGCCTGTTCTGGATCGCCAACCTGCCCATCGCGCTCGGCAACGTGGCGGGGCCGTCCCTGCAGTCGATGATGACCGCCCGCGTCGAGGAGACCGAGCAGGGGCGGTTGCAGGGGGCCATGGGCGGGATTTCCAGCCTGACCGGACTATTCGGCCCGATCCTCTTCACCCAGGCTTTCGCCTGGGCGATCGCGCCGGGGATGCCCGCAGGCCTGTCGGGCGCGCCGATCCTGCTGGGCGCGGGCCTGAGCGCGGCGGCCTGGCTGCTCATTGCGATCTATGGGCGCGATGTTCCCGCGCGCGACGATACGGCCTAAACCCCCGCCATCATTGCGCCCGAAAACTCCGCGATGTCCGGGCGACCTAGACTGTCTGGAGACCGCATGCGCGCCTACCGCGTCCTGATCCCCGCCCTGGCCCTCCTCGCGGCCTGTTCGGACCCCGTGGCCAAGTCGACCGCCCAGGTTCCGCCCCTGGCCCAGCCGACCCGCGCTGCGCCGGGCGACGCCCTGACCATGAAGTCGTCCTTCGCCCCCGTGGTGAAGCGCGCCGCGCCCGCGGTGGTGAACATCTCGTCCAAGCGGCTGGTCCGCCAGCGGGCCGATCCGTTCTGGGAGATGTTCGGCATGGGCGCGCCGCGCGAGCGCATCCAGGGTTCGCTGGGATCGGGGGTCATTGTCCGCGCCGACGGGGTGATCGTCACGAACAACCACGTGGTGGAAGGCGGCCAGGAGATCACCGTGGCGCTGGCCGACCGGCGCGAGTTCACCGCCCGGGTGCTGCTGGCCGATCCGCGCACCGACCTGGCCATCCTGAAGATCGACGTGGGCAATGAGCGCTTGCCGGTCCTGGCCATCGACGACAGTGGCGAGGCCCAGGTCGGCGACCTGGTGCTGGCCATCGGCGACCCCTTCGGCGTCGGCCAGACGGTGACCAACGGCATCATTTCGGCGCTCAACCGCACCACCGACCCCAGTGGCGACGCGGCCAACGCCTATATCCAGACCGATGCGGCGATCAACCCCGGCAATTCCGGCGGCGCCCTGGTCGACATGGACGGCGACCTGATCGGGGTGAACAGCTTCATCCTGTCGCGCTCCGGCACCTCGTCCGGCGTCGGTTTCGCCGTGCCGGCCGCCATCGTGCGCAGGGTGGTCGAGACCGCGGCCGGCGGCGGGGTGGCGGTGATCCGCCCTTGGCTGGGCGCGCGGACCCAGACCGTGACCGGCGAGATCGCCCGCAGCATGGGGCTTTCCACGCCCCAGGGCGCCCTGGTGGCCGACATCTGGCCGAACGGCCCCGCGGCCCGCGCGGGCCTGCGTCAGGGCGATGTGATCGTCTCGGTGGACGGCCGTCCGGCGGTGGACGCCGCGGCGGTCTCCTACGCCGTCTCCTCGCGCCGGCCGGGGGAGAGCCTCAAGCTGGGCGTGCGGCGCGGGGCGAGGGAGGAGACCTTGACGCTGCGGGCCGAGGCGCCGCCCGCCACCCCGGCCAAGGACCAGCAGCTGATCTCCGGCCGCAATCCGTTCGACGGGGCGACGGTGGTGAACCTGTCTCCGGCGGTGGCCGGTGAACTGGGCCTCGATCCGTTCCTGGGGCGCGGCGTGCTGGTGACCAATATCAGCCGCGGCTTCGCCATGAACGCCGGCCTGCGTCCGGGCGACCTGGTCAAGAAGATCAACGGCCGCGAGGTCGGCACCGTGCGCGAGCTGATGGGCGTCCTCGGCGCCGGCGCGGGCAACCAATGGCAGGTGACCATCGAGCGCGGCGGCCAGGAGATAACTGGGAATTTCCGCACCTAGGCTTATTCCTCCCCATCCAAGGGAGGGATTGCTAGAACGGGCCCATGGCCGATCTCTTCGAAGCCGCGGGGATGACTCCCCACGCCCCATCCCCGCTCGCCGACCGCCTGCGGCCGCAGCGGCTGGACGAGGTGGTTGGGCAGGACCACTTGCTGGGTGCCGAGGGGCCGATCCGCCGGATGGCGGAGGCCAAGCGGCTGGCCTCGATGATCCTCTGGGGGCCGCCCGGCACCGGCAAGACCACCATCGCCCGGCTGCTGGCCAAGGAGGCCGGTTACGAATTCCAACAGCTCTCGGCCGTATTCTCCGGCGTGGCGGACCTGAAGAAGGCCTTTGAGCAGGCCAAGATGCGCCGCTCGGCCGGCCAGGCGACCTTGCTGTTCGTCGACGAGATTCACCGCTTCAACCGCGCCCAGCAGGACGGGTTCCTGCCCTTCGTGGAGGAGGGGGTCGTCACCCTGGTTGGCGCCACCACCGAGAACCCCTCCTTCGAACTGAACGGCGCGCTTCTCAGCCGCGCCCAGGTCTATGTGCTGAAGCGCCTGGACGACGAGGCCCTGGTCCAACTGCTAGACAAGGCCGAGACCCATG
Organism: Phenylobacterium sp.; assembly: GCF_030697925.1. Taxonomy (GTDB): domain Bacteria; phylum Pseudomonadota; class Alphaproteobacteria; order Caulobacterales; family Caulobacteraceae; genus Phenylobacterium. The sequence continues at coordinate 10,185 of NZ_JAUYOJ010000121.1, forward strand.
AGGGCCGCAAGCTGCCACTGGAGGACGAGGCCCGCCACGCCCTGATCGCCCTGGCCGACGGCGATGGCCGCTACCTGCTGACCCTGGCCGAGACCCTGTTTAACATCGGCTCGGCCACGCCGCTGTCCACGAAACAGCTGGGCGAGGTGCTGCAGAAGCGCAGCCCGGCCTACGACAAGGACCGCGAGGAGCACTACAACCTCATCTCGGCCCTGCATAAGTCCATCCGGGGCTCGGACCCCGACGCGGCGCTCTACTGGCTGGCGCGGATGCTGGCCGGCGGGGAGGACCCGCTGTTCGTGGCCCGCCGGCTGATCCGGGCGGCCGCCGAGGACATCGGCGAGGCCGATCCCATGTCCCTGGTGCTCGCCAACGCCGCCAAGGACACCTACGACTTCCTGGGCTCACCGGAGGGGGAGATCGCGCTCGCCCAGCTGGTCATCCACCTGGCCGCGGCGCCCAAGTCCAACGCGGTCTACACCGCCTTCAAGGCCGCCCAGCGCGCGGCCAAGGAGACGGGCTCGCTGGTGCCGCCAGCCCATATCCGCAACGCGCCCACCAAGCTCATGAAGGATCTGGGCTACGGCAAGGGCTACGCCTACGACCACGATGTCGAGGGCGGCTTCTCGGGCCAGAACTACTTCCCCGAAGGCATGGCGCGGCAGACCTTCTACCGGCCCCGGGGCGAAGGGAACGAGGCGCGGATCAAGGAGCGCCTGGAGCGCTGGGCCGAGCAGCGGAACCGCAAAGGATGAGGCCGCGCCTGCAGCCCAAGCCCAGGCCCGGCGACAATCCCGTCTTGCTCAGCGCCGAGGAGATCGCCTTCGTCCGCGGCCTGGTGATCTATGAGGACGCCCAGCTCCTGGCGCTGAACAAGCCCTCGGGCCTGTCCAGCCAGGGCGGACGCGGCCAGGTCCATACCTTGGACGAGATGCTCTGGGCTTTCGCCAAGCCGGGCAAGGCGCGACCGCGGCTGATCCACCGCCTGGACCGCGACACCTCCGGCGTGATCCTCACCGCCAAGACCAAACCGGCCGCAGGTTTCCTCGGCAAGCATATGATGGGTCGGCGTTTTTCGAAAACTTACCGGGCCATCGTCACCCCCGGCGCGCCGGAGCCCGCCCAGGGCGCCATCGACGTCCCCCTCCGCCGCGACGAGCAGGGCCGCGAGGCCTATATGCGGGTCTGCGCGGCCGATCACCCCGACGCCGAGGCCGCGCGCACCCGCTATCGAACCGTGTCGAAGGGCGCGGCGGCGGCGCTGCTGGAGCTGGCGCCGGAGACCGGGCGCATGCACCAGATCCGGGTGCACCTGGCCTCCATCGGCCGTCCCATCGCCGGCGACGCCCGCTATGGCGGAGCTTTGGCCGTGGCCGGCCTGCCGGTCCCACGGCTGATGCTGCACGCCCAGGCGCTCTCGTTCCCGCATCCGGAGGGCGGGACGAAACAGATCGAGGCCGAGGTCCCGGTCGACATGGCGGGCTTGATCGCGGCGCTGGGGCTGTAGGCGGAACGCCGGCCGGAGCTGGGCCGTTCTTCGGACAAGGATTGCAAGTCCAATGGCTTGCGGAGGATCCCGGAGATGAAACGCGCCCTTGTGCTGTTGGCCGCCTGCATCGCCCTGGGCGGCTGCGCCACAGCTCCCACCGTCTATGCGCCGGCGGCGGGTCCGAACGCGATTGGCTTTTCGGAATATCGCATCGAGCCCGGCCGCTACCGCATCACCTTCCGCGGCGGGCCCGGCGTGCCGATCGCCCAGGTGTCCGACTACGCTCTGCTGCGCGCCGCGGACCTCGCCATCGCCGAGGGCTATGACTGGTTCCGCGTCGCTGACCGCGTCACCATGCAGGCCGGATCCGACAGCGGCCCACGGGTCTCCATCGGGGCGGGCGGCGGCAGCGGCGGCTACCGCCGCAGCGGCGTCGGGATCGGGCTCGGGACCAGTTTCAATCTTGGCGGCGGCCCATCGGTGGCCCAGACCATCGAGGTGCTGATGGGCAAAGGCCCGCGTCCGAGCGACCGCGACGCCTATGACGCCCGCGAGATCCGCCGCAACCTCGGCGCTCGGGTCTAGCCCGGGACTCTCAGTGCGCCGTGGGTGAAGCCGGCCACCTCGGCCACCGCGAGATAGCCCTCGTCGGGAAGCCCTTGCGCCACCAGCAAGGGCGAGAGGCCGCGCGCCTGTTCGGCGAATTCCAGCAGCTGGCCGGCCGCCTCGCCGTCGGAGGTCGCCAGGTCCGATCCGTCCAGGGTGACCCCCTGGAGCCGGGCGTCGCGGATCGGGAAGACCACGTCGCGGCTGGGCTGCAGCCGGGCGAAGACGCTGCGGCAGACCGCGTTGAGCAGACCCGCCACCTCGGTCAGCCGGCCGGTCGGCGTGCCCCGGTCTATGTCGATCAGCTCGACGATGACCCGCTTCTTCAAGGCCGCCGGCGAACCCTCGGTGGCGTTCGCCAGATGGCCACGGCCCCGACGGCCCGAGGCCGTGCGGAACGAGATCGGCAGGATCACCGGCAGGGCCGAGGCGCCGTCGGGTCCCACCAGGGTCGCCGCAAATTCGGTGGTGGCCTTATCGATGGTCTCCACATCGTCGTCGGAGAGCCGGGAGAAGGCGCGGGCGGGAATGACCACGCCGCTCTTCAGGTGGGTGATCACGGGCTCCAGCCGGCGCGCGGCGACCGCCTGGTGACGCAGGTGCACAAGGTCCTCGACCAGGAAATCGATACCCAGCGTCTGCTTCTCGGCGGTGACGAAGGTCGCAAAGCCGCCGGCCAGCATGGGCTCGGGCGGCGCTTCGTGCGCAGAGGCGTTATTCCCGACCATCCCCGAACCCGGAAAGCTGAACCTGATCCGCATGATGACGCCCACGGCTTAACCAGGCGTTGAGTGGCGGGCGGGGGCTTCTCCGAAGCGACATCACGTCGCATAAGGGCGGAATGGAAAAGGTTCTTCTGGTGGCCGCCGGCGGCGCGGTGGGCGCGGTGGCCCGCTATGGCGTGGGCGTGCAGGCCCTGCGGCTGTGGGGCTCGGGCTGGCCCTATGGAACCTTCGCGGTGAATGTCGTGGGCGGCCTGCTGATGGGCGTGCTGGCGGGCTACCTGGCCCACCGTGGCGGCGCCGACCAGGAGCGGCTGCGCGTGTTGCTGGGGATGGGCGTTCTAGGTGGCTTCACCACCTTCTCGGCCTTTTCGCTGGAGGCGGCCCTGATGATCGGCAAGCGCGCGTACGGCGAGGCCTTCGCCTACACGACCGCATCGGTGTTGCTGTCGATCTCGGCGCTGTTCCTGGGCCTCCTATTGGCGCGACGGGTGTTTGCGTGAGGGAGGTCCGCAACATCCAGGTCGATCCAGGCGAGGACGGGGTGCGGCTGGACCGCTGGTTCCGCCGCCGCTGGCCTCACGTGTCCCAGATCCAGGTCCAGAAGCTGGCCCGCTCGGGCCAGATCCGCGTCGACGGCGGCCGGGCCAAGCCCGACCAGCGCCTGGCGGCCGGCGAGACCGTGCGCGTTCCGCCGCTGCCCGACGCCCCCAAGCCCGGCGACAAGGGACCCGGCCTGGACGCCAAGGAGAAGGTCTTCGCCAAGTCCCTGGTGCTCTACGAGGACGAGGAGGTGCTGGTGCTGAACAAGCCCGCCGGCCTCGCCGTCCAGGGCGGCACCAAGACGCTCAAGCACATCGACCGCCTGCTCAGCGCCTGGGGCGAGGGTTTGGAACGGCCGCGCCTTGTCCACCGCCTGGACCGCGACACCTCCGGCGTGTTGGTGCTGGGCAAGACCCCCGGGGCGGCGGCCAAGCTTGCGGGCTCCTTCGCCCGGCGCCGGGCGGAGAAGACCTACTGGGCCCTGGTCCATGGCGCGCCCAAGCCCGCCGAGGGCGTGATGGAGCTGCACCTGGTCAAGAAGGGCGTCGGCGACCGCGAAATGGTGGTGCCGACCGATCCCAAGGACCCGAATGGCGATCCTGCTGAGACCGAGTTCGTGACCATTTCCCGCGCCGCGCACCGGGTGACCTGGATGGCGCTGCGGCCCCACACCGGGCGAACCCACCAGCTGCGCGCCCACATGCTGGCCATGGGCCACCCGATCCTGGGCGACCCGAAATACACCAACGATGCGGCCCGCGAACTGTCGGGGGACCTGAAGCTGCAGCTCCATGCGCGGCGCCTGACCCTGCCGCATCCCTCGCGGGGCACGCTGATCCTGGAGGCCCCGATCGGCAAGGAGCTGAAGGCCGGCTTCAAGCGCTTCGGCTTCGACGAGCACGAGGCCGAACCGGAGCCGTTCAAGAGGCGACGGAGGTAGGAGCTAAGCCGCCTCGAACGTCACCGCCGCCTCGGCCTCCGGCGCCAGGAACTTCGCCGCCGAGACGGCCTCGGCCTCGACGGCCTTGCGGTCCTTGGCGTTCAGGGTCTCGAACAGCCGCACGGCTACGGTTGTGGTCTTGCGCTTGGTCTCGACGCGCCAGGTCCCCACGACCACCCCGTCGACCAGCACCGTGGGCGAGACGATCAGGTTCCTGCTGGCCACCAGTTTCACGTGCTGCGGTCGGATGACGCCCGTGCGGTCGGCGCGGTTGAGGACCGCCCCGTCGAAGTCGGCCAGCAGGCGGACCGGGGCGGGGGTCTCACCGCTCGGCCGGGGCGTGTCCTTCAGGTCGAAGAGCACCCGCTTCTTCTCGTCCCGGAAGGTGACCAGTTCGTCGCCCATGGATTCGAGCAGCGCCGCGGCGCCCTTCAGGCCCGACCAACCGGCGACGTCGGCCGGCAGGCTGGGGCCGTGAGCGGCCAGGTAGCGCCGGACCAGGCCCTGGGGATCGGGCTTGGGGTCCTCGTCCTTGCCCAGCCAGGTCTTGACCAGGGTGAAGGCGCCGCCGGGTTCGTGGCCATAGGGCGTGTCGCTGGCGGCCTGCACCAACGGAAGCCAGACCCGCACGCCCCAGGCCATCTGCCGCACGTCCTCGATCCCCGCCTCGGCGAAGACCTGGCGGACGCTTTCGAAGTCCTTGGGTCCGGGGGCGAAATGACGCTCGGCCAGCTTCATGGCCTGGTCGACCAGGGCCGGGCTCGGTCGGCCGCCGCCGGGCAGGGTGATGTCCAGCGCCGGCATGACGGTGGTGCGGAAGGCCAGGATGTCCTCCGCCGTCGCCAGGTGCAGGGTGCCGCGGAGGAAGGTGGAACGCACCACCTTGCGGTCGTGGATCGCCGCCAGCAGGTCCTCGCGCCTGAAGCCGCTCAGCCGTGCCCAGAGACCGATGAAGGAGGCTCTCGGGAGCTGGGCCTGGATGGCGAACAGCCGCGAGATCGCCTCCACGGGCGAGATCGCTTCCCGCGCCAGCAGCATCTGGCGGGCCAGCAGGATGCGGTTGAGGTCGCGCTGGGTCAGAATCTCATCGGCCATGCCGAAGGATCGCCGAGGCGCGCGCCCTAAACCAGCCCCGTCACCGGCCGTGCGGCGGTGCTGTCGGGGAAGACCGTCGCCTCCAGGGCCCGGCGGTCCAGGCCCATATGGTCAGCCAGCACGCCCTTGAACAGGCCACGCATGTCGAGAGTCGGCGCCAGGTCGCGGTTCTCGTAGAGAGCGGCGGTCTTCAGCCCCGGCCAGTCACCGACGATGCCGCCGGGCTTCAACGAGCCGCCGAGGATGAGCGCCGTCGAGGCCGTGCCGTGGTCGGTGCCGCCGGTGCCGTTGACCCGTGCCGTGCGGCCGAATTCGGTGGCCACCACCACCACGGTGTTGCTCCATTCGGACCCGAGGCCGGTGTGCAGGCCGTCCAGCACGGCGTCCAGATAGCCCAGGCGGTTGGCGAGCTGCCCCTTGGCCGCGCCCTGGTTGGCGTGGGTGTCGAAGCCGTCGAGGCTGAGCGCGGCGATCTGTGGGCCGCCGGGTTCGCGCATGAAGCCGGCCAACGTCCCGCCCAGCTTGCGCGCAACCTCTTGGCCCTGGCGCAGGTAACCCTCGACCCCGCCGCCGGGGCCGGTGGCCATCGTCATGCCGGGGGTCTCGGCGCCGTCGGCCAGGCCGCTCATCGCCGCCTGGGCCATGGTCTCGGTGGCCAGGCCCCGGGCCAGCGCCGGGCCCAGCACCGGATCGTCCTTGTAGAGGTCCTGCAGCATGGTCGGCAGCCGCGCCTGAGCGTCGATCCCGCGCCCGGGTGACCAGGACGAGGCCGGCGCCGGGCCGCGCAGGATCAGCGGAGCGGTGGGACCGACCGACAGGGCCTCGACCTTGCGTTGCACCTTCAGGCCGCCCACGGCGCGGTTCAGCCAGCCGGAGGAGGTCCCGTAGACCACCGCCGCCCCGGTCTCCAGCACGTCCTGGGCCTCGAAATGGGAGCGGGCGCGGTCCGGCGTGGCGACCGCCGGGGCGATCCGCGCCTGGCCGACCTTGGCGAGGTGGTGGACCGAGCCCAGCGCCGGATGCAGGGCGAAGGTCCCGTCCAGGCCCAGGGCGTCGTCGCCGAGCGCCAGGTTCCTGCGCAGGCCCTGATAGTCGGGATCGCCCACTGGCGGGGTCAGGGAGAGGCCATCCAGTCCACCCCGGCAGATCACCACCACCAGCTTGCGGTTGGCGAGGTCGCCCGCGGCCGCCGAGGCCGGGCGGGCCAGCAGGTCGACGGATAGGCCAAGACCGGCGGCGGCCAGCAGGGCCCGGCGGCGGGTGAGGTGAGCGGTCATCGGCGTTGGAACTCCGGGCTCATCAGCAGCAGGGCGAAGCCTTCGGCGCGGGACTCGGCGCGGGCGATAGCGGTCGCCGTGGGGGGCGAGAGCCGCGCGCCCAGGGCCTCGGCGGCCAGCGCCTTCGGGTCGCGATCGCGCACCACGGCCTCCGAGAAGGCCTGGGCCCAGCTCATCCGCTGGACCAGGGCGGCGGGGGTCGCCCAGGCGGCGGCCTCCTCGGGCCAGCCCTTGGGGGAGGGGGCGGAAAACGCCTTCTGACCCATGGCGTTCAGCACCGGCGCGAGGCGGGCGATATCGCGCGGCGCGCCACCGGCCGCGCGCCAGCTGGAGACAACGAACTCATAGGGCGTCTTGAACTTGGCGGGTTGCGGCGTCCAGGACTCGGGCGCGCCGATCAGCACGCGGGCCACGTGGTCCAGTTCGCCGCTGCTCTCCACCCAGGCGTATTCCAGCCGGCGGACCAGAGCCGGCGGCGGATCGTCCGCCACGAAATGCCGGGCGATCTTGGTGCAGATGAAGCGGGCGGTTGCCGGGTGGCGCGCAAGGTCGGTGAGGATCGCTTGCACCTGTTCCTTGCCGCCGGGGGCGTAGCGGACGCCCATCACCATGCGGGCGCCGGGTTCGTGGGCGGCGGCGCGGAACACCGGGCGGCCCGGCATCTCCGGATCTTCGCGAAAACCGCCGACGGAGAGGCCGGTCATGGCGCGGGCGAACTCGGTGACATCGGCCTGGCTGTAACCGCCGTCGACCCCGACGGTGTGCAGTTCCAGGATCTCGCGGGCGAGGTTCTCGTTCAGACCCGCCGACTTGCGTCCGGCGGGCGGCGCCCCGGCGCCCGCGCCGCGCCGCGGTCGCGACAGGTACTGCGCCGCCGGGCTGCCGGGCCCGATCGACTGGACCTGGTCCAGATAGAGCAGCATGGCCGGATGGGTGGTCGCCGTGGACAGCAGGTCGGCGAAGCGGCCGAACACGTGCGGGCGGATGGCCTCGTTTTCGAACGGGCCGACCACGGTGGCGGTGACCAGCTTGTTGGCCGAGACGGTGAAGTGGTTGGCCCAGAACAGGGTCCAGCGCTCGCGGAACCCCGCCTCGGTCCCCGCGCCAAGTTGGGCGCGGGCCACGAAGTCGGTGGCCACGTCGTCGCGTAGCATCCTCTGGGCGATCTTGACCGGGTCGCGGGCGTCGGGGACGGATTCGCCGTCGGCCGCGGCGCGCTTCATCCCGCGCTTGTCCTGCTGATAGACCCGGAAGCCGGCGATGCGCTGGGCGGAGGTCTCGCCATTGGTCCGCGGCTGGTCGGCGCCGGAGGGGCGGATCTGGGCGGTGAGGAAGCCCTTGGGGTCGCTGCGGGCCCCGGCGATCTCTCCCGGCTTGGCCCCCAGGCCGAAGCGGGTGACAGCGATGGCGGCGTCCAGATCGCGGTCGGCCACAACTGGCTCCTTGCGCATTTCCACTTCCGTCCCCATTGCACGGGGCGACCCGCGGATTTCCGTCGCGGGCGGTTGGAGGCGCGGTTGAAAAAAGGATTTCACGAGCCCGGCGATAAGCCCAGGCGGTTCTACAAGGACGTCTCGGTGATTGCCGAGCCCGGCGGGTTCCAGGTCAAGCTGGACGGGCGTAACGTCCGTTCGCCCAAGGGCGGCGTGCTGGTCCTGCCGACCCGGGCGCTCGCCGATCTCGTGGCCGCCGAATGGGCCGCCCAGACCGACGTGATCGAGCTGGCGGAGATGAACGTCACCCGCCTGGCCTTCACCGCCCTGGAGGCGATCCCGCCGGCCCGCGACGGCGTCGCCCAGCAAGTGGCCGACTTCGCCGGCTCCGACCTGCTCTGCTACTACGCCGAGGAGCCGGAGGCCCTGGCGGCGCGTCAGCTGGAGCACTGGGTTCCGGTGCTGGAGCGCGCCGACCGCGAGCTGGAGCTGGTCTTCCTGCGGACCATCGGCATCGTCCACCGCGCCCAGCCGGGCGAGACCCTGGCGCGGGTCAAGGCCCTGGCCCTGGAGCTGGACGACTTCGCCCTGGCGGGCCTGGCCTTCGGGACGTCCCTGTTCGGCTCGGCGGTCCTGGCCTTCGCCCTGCAGCGCGGCTGGCTCAACGGCGAGCAGGCCTATGAACTGTCACGCCTGGACGAGGCCTATCAGGAAGAGAAGTGGGGGATCGACGAGGAGGCCGCCGAACGCACCGCGCGGCTCCTCGAGGAGGCCAAGATGCTCGACCGCTGGTTCCGGGCGCTGGGCTAGGCGCCAAGCCGGAACAGGATGATCGGGCCGTCCCATTCCGGCGTCCGGAGGTCGATCTCGCGGATATCGGCGGCGCCCGGCGTGGCCGCCACCGCCTTACGCCAGAACCGCAGGGCGGCGGCGTTCTTCCGCGCCACGGCGACCTCCCAGAGACCCGGGCGGGTGGCGAAGACCAGGTGGGCGGCCTGAACGGCGACGCCCGATCCGCGGTGTTTGCGCAGGACGAAGAACTCCGCGACGCTCTGGTCGATGGCCTGGCCGGAATGGGCGTGGTCATTGACCAGGGCGAACCCTGCCAGGACGTCGTCGCGCCAGATGAACCAGGCGCTGCGGCTCGGATCGGTCCAGTAGGACGTGAGCGGATAGGGCTCGAAGCGCCCGTCGGCCTGCAGGTCGCCCTTCGGCGTCCCGGCCCAGAATTCCGAGAAGTCGTGGTTGTAGAGCTGCATCAGGTTCTGCAGCACCGGCTCCTGCTCGCGCAGGACCGGGCCAAGTCGCACGTTCATGTCGCCTAGCCCCAGGTTCCCGTGGCCAAGGTGGTCGGCGAATAGTCGCCGAATGTCCAGCGCAGCGGAATGGCCGCGCGACGGCGCCAGCCCCGCTCGACGGTGAAGCGCCAGAGGCGCTCGGCTCCCTCCAGCCCCGCATGCTGGTCCCAGAGCACCTCGGCGCGGCCCTGGAGCTGGGTGAGGTCGCCGGTCGCGAAATCGGGGAACAGCAGGGCCGCGCGGGGCTCGGCCAGCAGGTTGCCCAGGGTGTTGAAGAACCGGTTGCCCCGAAAGTCGGGGATGGTCAGGACGTCGCCCTCGATGCGAACGAAGCCCGGCCGCCCCCCGCGATGGGAGATGTCGACCCCGCCATTTTCGCCCTGCGCGCCGGTGGCGACGAAGAAGGTGTCCGCCCCGGCCACGGCGGCTCGAGCCTCCGCATCGAGGCCCACGAAGCGTTCCAGCGCGCCGGGCGTGCGAGGCGCGGTCTCGACTGTGCGGGTCTGGATGTACTGGGGGCAGTTGCCGAAGCTCTGTGCCACCTCGACGATGATCGCGTCGTCGACGGTTGCGATACGGCCATTGGCCCGGTTGCGGCGGCGTTTGGAGAGGTCGAGGCCCAGCAGACCCACCGGAGCGCCCGGCCGGAGCAGGGCCTGGGCGGGATCCTCCATATCGGGCTGGACAGCCAGCCGCAGGATGCGCGCGTCGGGGCTGGCGATGAAGCCCGGTGCGCCGGTCAGCAGGGTGGCCGCTGGCCAGCCGTCGGCCTCGACCGTCCCCACGAACACATAGGCCAGGCTCTCGAAGAAGGCGCGGTGCTGGTCTGGCATGAAATCGCGGATGCCGGCGCTGGCCGGAAGGGTCTCCAGGCCGGCGCGGCGCTGAGCCTCGCGCTCGCCGGCGTGGAAGGGATCGCGGTCCACGGCTCAGGCCGGTTCGGGGATCGGCGAGGCCGGCATCGGCTTGAACCACGGCTGGGCCTCGACGCGGGCCAACCAGGCTCGCACGGCGGGGTAGGGCTCGAGCGGGATCGCGCCTTCCGGCGCATGGGCCACATAGGAATAGCAGGCGAGGTCGGCGAGTGTCGGATGGTCGGCCGCCAGATAGGTTCGGCCGGCCAGGTGCTGGTCCATGAACGCCAGCAACCGTTCGGCGATATGCTTGGCGCGGACGATGTCGCCGGGCATCCCCCACTGGGTCACCACACGCGCGGTGGCCGGCCCGTGCATGACCTCGCCGGCGGCGATGGAGAGCCAGCGCTGGACGTGGGCTGCCGCGACCGGATCGCTTGGCAGCCAGGGGCCGTCGGGATCGTAGCGCTTGGCCAGATAGACCAGGATGGCGTTGGAATCGGCCAGGATCAGGTCGCCGTCCTCCAGCACCGGGATCTGCCGCAGGGGATTGAGCCTGGCGTATTCCGGCGCGGCGCGAACGGCGGCGGAGGCCTCCACGACCTCGAAATCGAAACCGAGAATGCGCAGCATCAGCTCCACGCGATGGGCGTGGCCGGACAGCGGCGTTCCGTGCAGGCGGATCTTGGACATGGGCGTCTCCGTGGAATGGTGAGCGCCAAGCTATCTATTGCGGAATTCCGGGTGAATGGTGCTACTTGGCAATAGACTATTCCATTTGACGGAATTAATCATGGATCGGCTGGACGAGCTGGCGGTGTTCGTGGCCGTGCTGGAGACCGGCGGCTTCGCGGCGGCCGCCCGCAAGCTGCGGCGCTCGCCGCCGGCCGTGACCCGGATCGTGGCCGGGCTGGAGGCCCGCGCCGGGGCCCGGCTGATCGAGCGCACCACTCGCAAGCTCAGCCCCACCGAGGCCGGCCGCGTCCTGGCGGTGAAGGCGCGCGGCTTGCTGGCGGCCTATGATGAGGCCCTGGCCCCGGAGGACGACGGCCCGCTGCGGGGGTTGATCACCCTCACCGCGCCCCTGGTGTTCGGCCGCCGGCACGTGACGCCGGTGGTGGCGAGCTTCCTCGACCGCCACCCCCAGGTCAGCGTCGATCTGGTGTTGCACGACCGCAACCTCGACATGATTGAGGGCCAGATCGAACTTGCCCTGCGGATCGGCGCCCTGGCGGATTCCGGCCTGGTGGCGCGCAAGGTCGGGGAGGTGCGGCGCATGCTGGTGGCCTCGCCGGCCTATCTGGCGCGGCGCGGGACCCCGGCCAAGCCGACGGACCTGACGGATCACGAGATCGTCTTCTCCGGCGTCCTGACCGGCGCCGCGGAGTGGCGGTTCCGAGGCCAGGCGGTGCGGCTGACGCCCCGGCTGAGCGTCAACGAGATCGACGCAGCCTTGATCGCCCTGCGCGCCGGCCATGGGATCGGCCGGCCGCTCTCCTACCAGGTGGCCGAGGATCTGGCCTCCGGCGCCCTGGTGCGTCTGTTGCCGCAGTTCGAGCCCGAGCCCTTGCCGGTGCAGTTGGTGGCGCCCAGCCGGCATGTTTCCAGGAAGGTCCGCGCCTTCCTGGACCATGCCGTGGAGGCCCTGAGCGGCCTGGCGGTGATCCGGCCGAGCCTCTGAGCGCGCGACATGGTTGCGCCGGCCAATTCGTCCGACTACCCCTTGGCCTCCACTGTGGGAGGCCGGGCGTGAAGCAGATCCTCGAAGAGCTAGAGCGCCGTCGTTCGGAGGCGCGTCTTGGGGGCGGGGAGCGTCGGATCGCCTCGCAGCACGCCAAGGGCAAGCTGACGGCGCGCGAGCGTCTGGAGCTGTTGCTGGACGAGGGCTCGTTCGAGGAGTTC
>NZ_JAUYOJ010000139.1 GCF_030697925.1 Phenylobacterium sp.
GACAGGAGTGTTCCCATGACCTCTGCGCCCACGACCCCGCTACGCCAGCGGATGATCGAAGATATGACCATCCGGCAGTTCGGGCCCAAGACCCAGCACGACTACGTCCGCGTGGTGGCGGACTTCGCCCGGTTCCTGGGCAGCTCGCCGGGCCAGGCCGAGCCGGAGGATCTGCGACGATACCAGCTGCATCTGGCCGCCGAGGGCGCCTCGCCCGCCAAGATGAACGCCGCGGTCTCAGCCTTGCGGTTCTTCTTCAAGGTCACGCTGGCCAGGCCAGGCTTCGGCGAGCGGCTGGCGACGGTGGGGAAGGAAGACCGTCTGCCGCAGGTGCTGAGCCCCGAGGAGGTGGCGCTCTTGCTGCACTGCGCGCCGGGCCTGAAGCACAAGGCGGCCCTCAGCGTCGCCTATGACTGCGGCCTGCGGGTCTCGGAGATCGTCCACCTGAAGGTCGGCGACATCGACAGCGCCCGCATGCTGATCCGCGTCGAGCAGGGCAAGGGCCGCAAGGACCGCTATGTGATGCTCTCGCCCGACCTGCTGGCGCTGCTGCGCCGCTGGTGGCGAGCGGCCAGGCCCAAGGGCTTCACGCGTTGGTTCGGTGATCTCGAAGGGCACTGGCCGCCCAGTCTTCTGCTGAATGACAGTGGAACGGGCGCGAAGGACGCCGCCAGGCGCGACGTCGCTGACGGTGAGCCGCACGAGGTCGCAGGCCCGAAGCTTAGCGTCGATGGCGCAGTTGAACATCGCCAAGTCTCGTCGTCGGTTGCTGACCTTCAGCTGCTGGCGGATCGCCCAGATGTGCTTAGGCTTCAGCGGCGTCTTCGGACCGATGATGCGTCCTGCGTTCCAGGGCTTTCGGAACCAACCGAGGCGGTCGGAGGTGAGGTCGCCAGATTGCCGTCCGCCGAGCCGCCGCTCATCACCACCACGACCACCAGGGCCAGGATGCCGCCCCCGGCCCGCGCGCCATGAACCGGCCGCCGGCAGGGGGATGCGAAACTGGTCGATAGGGCAATCGTCGCTCGCCCAAGGCCTATATGGCCTTCGACCGCCCACAACAGCTCGATCGGCCACCGGCGAACTGGCGCAGGTCCGCCCCCCGCCAGTTCGCCGGCTACCCGGACTACCAGCGCTTCTTCAGCGAGACGCCATAGGTGCGCGGGTCAGTGTAGAAACTGTTGCGGAACAAGCCCGCGCTTTCGTCGTGCAGGTGGATGTCGGCAATCACCTTCTCGTTGGTGACGTTCTTGATGAAGCCGACGATCTCTAGCCCCATCCCGTCGTTCACCAGCGTGAGGGTCAGGTTGACGTTGTCCCACCCTTTGATCTGATCTGACGGCGCATTATAGATGCGCGCGAACGT
>NZ_JAUYOJ010000141.1 GCF_030697925.1 Phenylobacterium sp.
GGTCGCAGCGCATCTGGACCGCCGCAGGCGGGCCGCGCTGTTCGACGAAATCGAGGCGCTCGAGCTGCAGGCGTTCCTGACCGGCACGGACGAGCTTCTCTTCGAGGATTTGAAGGGCCGGGCCCAGGGCGTCCATGTGGATGGCTCGAACCTGGCGATTCTGGACACCGTATGACCGACGAGACGCAGATTCCCGACAACACGCCCGAGAACAACGGCCAAGCCGAATACGGCGCCGAGTCGATCAAGGTGCTCAAGGGCCTGGACGCGGTGCGCAAGCGCCCCGGCATGTACATCGGCGACACCGACGACGGCTCGGGCCTGCACCACATGGTCTATGAGGTGGTCGACAACGCCATCGACGAGACCCTGGCGGGCTGGGCGACGCGGGTTGAGGTGATCCTCAACGCCGACGGCTCGGTGACCGTCACCGACGACGGCCGCGGCATCCCGGTGGACATCCACGAGGGCGAGGGCGTCTCGGCGGCCGAGGTCATCATGACCCAGCTGCACGCCGGCGGTAAATTCGACCAGAACTCCTACAAGGTCTCCGGCGGCCTGCACGGGGTCGGCGTCTCGGTGGTCAACGCGCTCTCCGACTGGCTGAAGCTGAAGATCTATCGCGGCGGCAAGGCCTACGAGATGGAGTTCCGCCGCGGCGACGCGGTCTCGCCCCTGATCGCCACCGGCGACGCGCCCCTGCGCGAGAACGGCGAGTTCCTGTCGGGCACCGAGGTCACCTTCATGGCCTCCACCGACACCTTCGCCTTCATCGAATACGACCGGAAGACCCTCGAGCACCGCCTGCGTGAGCTCGCCTTCCTCAATTCCGGCGTGACCATCTGGCTGAAGGACAACCGCGAGGCCGAGCCCTTCGTCGAGCTGCTGCACTACGAGGGCGGCATCGAGGCCTTCGTACGCCACCTCGACAAGGCCAAGACGCCCCTGCTGCGGACCCCGATCGTGATCCGCGGCAAGAAGGAGAACGTCGAGCTCGACATGTCGCTCTGGTGGAACGACGGCTATCACGAGAACGTCCTCTGCTTCACCAACAACATCCCGCAGAAGGACGGCGGCACCCACCTGGCCGCCTTCCGCTCGGCGCTCACCCGGATCATCACCGGCTATGCGGAGAGCTCCGGCGCCACCAAGCGCGAGAAGGTCTCGCTGTCGGGCGAAGACGCCCGCGAGGGCCTGACCTGCGTGCTGTCAGTCAAGGTTCCCGATCCGAAGTTCTCGTCCCAGACCAAGGACAAGCTGGTCTCCTCCGAGGTGCGCCCGGCCGTGGAAGGCCTGGTCTCCGAGGGCATCGGCCAGTGGTTCGAGGAGCACCCCACCGAGGCCAAGCTGATCGTCCAGAAGATCGCCGAGGCCGCCATGGCCCGCGAGGCCGCCCGCAAGGCCCGCGAACTGACGCGGCGCAAGTCGGCCCTCGACATCACCTCCCTGCCCGGCAAGCTCGCCGACTGCCAGGAGCGCGATCCGGCCAAGTCCGAGATCTTCCTGGTGGAGGGCGACTCCGCCGGCGGCTCGGCCAAGCAGGCCCGCAACCGTGAGAACCAGGCGATCCTGCCCCTGCGCGGCAAGATCCTCAACGTGGAGCGCGCGCGGTTCGACAAGATGTTGTCATCCGATCAGATCGGCACCCTGATCGTGGCGCTGGGCGCCGGCATCGGGCGCGACGAGTTCGATATCGAGAAGCTCCGCTACCACAAGATCGTGATCATGACGGACGCCGACGTCGACGGCGCCCACATCCGCACCCTGCTGCTGACCTTCTTCTACCGGCAGATGCCGGAGCTGATCGAGCGCGGCTACCTCTATATCGCCCAGCCGCCGCTCTATAAGGCGACCAAAAACCGCCAGTCGCGGTATCTCAAGGACGACTCCGAGCTCGAGAACTACCTGATCGACGAGGGGGTCGAGGGCGCGACCCTGGACCTGGAATCCGGCGAGCGGCTGGTCGGCGCCGATCTGCTGGCCCTGTTGCAGAGCGCCCGCGGGGCCAAGGCCAATATCGAGCGGCTTTCCAGCCGGGCGCCGGCCATCGCGATCGAACAGGCGGCCCTGGCGGGCCTGCTGAACGAGGGCGGCGGCGACATGGCCAAGGCCGCGGCCCGCATGGACCTCTATGCCGAGGAAGGCGACGGGAACTGGACCGGAGAGGTCGCGGCGACCGGCGGCTTCGCCTTCTCCCGCGTCCGTCGCGGGGTGTCCGAGCGCGTGGTGCTGGACGACCTGCTGCTCCACGCCGCCGATGCGCGGCGCCTGGCCGAACGCTCGGCCGCCATGGCCGAAACCTTCCAGGGCGTGGGGACCTTCACCCGCAAGGACCGCTCGGCCAAGGTGCGCGGCCCGCTGGACCTGTTCGCCGCGGTGATGGAAGCCGGCCGACGCGGCCTGGCGATCCAACGCTACAAGGGCCTGGGCGAGATGAACCCAGACCAGCTCTGGGAGACCACCCTGGACGCCGACGCCCGCACCCTGCTGCAGGTCAAGGTCAACCACGCCGACGACGCCGATGACATGTTCACCCGCCTGATGGGCGACCTGGTCGAGCCGCGCCGCGAATTCATCCAGGAGAACGCCCTGGACGCCGAGGTCGACGTCTAGACTTTTGGATCGGCGCGCTTTCCGGCGGCGAACCGGGCCCCACTTCGCCTGAAAGCGCTAGAGCGGAAGGCCGGCCTCCGGCGCGGGCGCGATCATCAGCCCGACCTGGCCGGTCAGGCGGCACTGCAGGCCGGTCTCGAGCCAGTCGAACTCCGCCGATCCGGCCAAGTGCCGCATGGCGCGCTTGACCACGCTGCCGCCCACGCCGGACCGCAGCGGGCGGGTCGCGGCTGGGCCGCCGGTCTCGTGCCACTGCAGTTCGAATGTCTGGTTGGGCGTGATCACCCAGCTCACCTCGACCCGGCCGCCGGTCGCCGAGAGGGCGCCGTACTTGGCGGCGTTGGTGGCCAGTTCGTGCAAGGCCATGGCCAGGGACTGCGCGGCTTCCGGCTGCAGCGGCAGGGACGGGCCGCTTACCCACACCCGCGGCGTCTGGCCGCCGACATAGGGGGCGAGCTCTTGCTGCACCAGCTGGGACAGGTCGGCCCCGGTCCAGCGCGATTTGGCCAGCAGGCTGTGAGCGTGGGCCAGGGCGCCGATCCGCCCGTCGAGGGTGTCGCGGAAGTCCTCGACATTGTCGGCCTGGGTCAGGCGGACGGTAGCCTGGACGATCGATAAAAGGTTGTTGGCCCGGTGATTGACCTCGTTGGCCAGCAGCGACACCCGTTCCTCGGCCTGTTTGCGATGGGTGATGTCGACCAGCACGTTGACGGCGCCGGTGATCTGGCCGTCAGGCCCCAGCAGCGGCGTCGGATAGGGGGTGAAGCTGATGCGGCTGCCGTCCGGCCGCTCGGCCACGGCCTCGGCGCCGCGCACCGGCCGACCGTCCTTCAGCGTGAGCGCCATCGGACCTTGGTCGTGCGGCAGGGGCGTGCCGTCGGGCCGGTACAGTTTCCAGGTGACGCACCACTCATCGCTGCCGATCACCGGTCGCCGGCCGGCGAAAGCCACACAGGCCTCGTTATAGAAGGTGATCCGCCCCTCGGCGTCGGTCGTGTAGACGGCCGCCGGCAGAGCGTCCAGCAGCGCCCTAAGATGCAGCTCGCGCTCGTGGAAGGCGTCCTGGGCCTTCTTGAGGACGGCCACAGTCGCTGGGCTCACGTCGTTCGCCAGGGCGGCCACTGGCTTGGGGGCATGTTGCATCTCGGATTCCCGACCGGCGCCAACCGGCCGCCGAGTCCGATAAGACTTCTGAGGCGATTTTGATCCCACCGACACCAACTTCACCGGGCAAGTGTGGCCTCGCCGCCGCCGCCAGGGTGTGGATGTGGCGCGGACGCTCGATTTCCGGGCGTTTCGCGGCGCCAGGGACACAGGCGGACGATGTCGTGCACGTGACGGGACGGTTGCGCTTTCATGACGGCGCGGAGTCGCCTAGAGCGCGAGCAATTCCAGCCCAGAGGATTTCGATATGCCGCGGCTCACCCGTACGCGCCTCATGAAACATGCGGCGCGCGCCGCCCTGCTCGTGGCGGTGCTCGCCCCGGGCGCGGCCTTCGCCCAAGACGCCGGGACCGAGCTGGAAGAGGTGATCATCACCGCCCAGAAGCGGGCCGAGAGCCTCAACGACGCACCCCTCTCTGTGACCGCTGTTTCCGGCGAGAAGCTGGCGGTGATCCGCTCGTCCGGCGGCGACATCCGGGTGTTCTCCGCCCGCATCCCCAGCGTGACCCTGGAATCCTCCTTCGGCCGGACCTTCCCGCGACCCTATATCCGCGGCCTTGGCAATACCGATTTCGACCTCAACGCCTCCCAGCCGGTCTCCTTCGTCTATGACGAGGTGGTGCTGGAAAGCCCGGTGCTGAAGGGCTTCCCGCTGTTCGACATCGACCAGGTCGAGGCGCTGCGCGGGCCGCAGGGGACGCTGTTCGGCCGCAACACCCCGGCCGGGGTGCTCAAGTTCGACAGCGCCAAGCCCCGCCAGACCTTCGGCGGATACGGCCAGGTCTCCTACGCCACCTTCGGGACGATCAACGCCGAGGGCGCGGTCGGCGGCCCGATCGTCGAGGGCGTGCTGGCGGGCCGGTTCTCGGCCCTCTACCAGCACCGCGACGACTGGGTGGACAACGGCTTCACCGGCAAGAAGAACGCCACCGGCGGCTATGACGAGCACGCCTTCCGCGGCCAACTGCTGTTCACGCCCAACGAAGCGATCAGCGCCCTGTTCAACGCCCACTACATGCACCTGGACGGCACGCCGCAGATCTTCCGGGCCAATATCATCACCCAGGGGACCAACGACTTCGTCCCCGGTTTCGACCGCGAGACCATCTTCCAGGACGCCGAGTCGCGTTCCGGGCAGACGGTTGAGGCCTCCGGCGCAAGCCTGAAGCTGACCTACGACCTGGGCGGGCCAGTCATAACCTCGATCACCGCCTATGAGCACGTGACCGCCTTCTCGCGCGGCGACATCGACGGCGGTTTCGGCGCCGTCTTCGCCCCGCCATCGGGTCCGGGCTTCATCCCGTTCACCGCCGAGAGCGCCGACGGCATGCCCTATCACGCCCAGTGGAGCCAGGAGCTGCGGGTGGCCGGCGACGCCGGGGCGCTGAAATACACCCTGGGCGCCTTCTACTTCTTCGAAGACGTGAAGATCGACTCGATCAACTACGACACCCTGGGCGGCGGGGTGCGCAACGGCTTCGCGATCCAGCACCAGAAGACCACCTCCTGGGCCCTGTTCGGCAACCTCGATTACAAGCTGACCGAGCAGTGGAGCGTTGGCGGCGGCCTGCGCTATTCCGACGACAGCAAGGAGTTCATGGCCGCCCAGCTGATCACTCCGCCCTTCGCCCCGGTCCCGCCTGGCGTCCTGCGCGCCTCGCCGGAGAGCGACGAGATCAGCTTCAACCTCAACACCACCTATGCGGTGACCGAGGACGTCAACCTCTACGCCCGGATCGCCAAGGGCTATCGCGCGCCGTCGATCCAGGGCCGGCTGCTGTTCGGTTCGAGCATATCGGTGGCCGACAAGGAGACGGTGATGTCGTACGAGGCCGGCTTCAAGGCCGACCTGTTCGACCGCCGCGCCCGGGTCGACGCCAACGTCTTCTTCTACAAGGTCGACGACATGCAGCTCACCGCCGTGGGCGGCGGGGCCAACTTCAACCAGCTCATCAACGCCGCCAAGGCCGAGGGCTACGGCTTCGAGTTCAACGGCGAGGCCGCGCCGATCGAGCACCTGCTGCTGACCGCGGGCCTCTCCTACAATCACACCGAAATCCAGGATCCGAACCTCTTCACCCAGCCCTGCGGCGGCGGCTGCACGGTGCTGGACCCGGCCGGCCCGATCGCCGGGACGGTGCGGATCGACGGCAACAGCCTGCCCAACGCCCCGCGCTGGATCGCCAACTTCACGGCGCGCTACGCCATCCCCTATGGCGACGGCGAGTTCTTCGCCTTCACCGACTGGGCCTACCGCTCGAAGATCAACTTTTTCCTCTACCAGTCCGCCGAGTTCACCGACGACCGGCTGCTGGAAGGCGGCCTGCGCCTCGGTTACGCCGCGGCGGCCGGCTGGGAGGCGGCGGTCTTCGCCCGCAACATCACCGACGACGAAAGCCTGGAAGGCGGCATCGACTTCAACAACCTGACCGGCTTCGTCAACGACCCGCGCACCCTCGGCGTCGAGGTGAAGGCGAAGTTCTAGGTCGCGCAGGAACAACGGCCCCGGGCCGTCGTTCCCCTCATGCGGGGGCCCACCTGTCCCGATGAGGTTCGATATGCGTGTGAGCGAATGCATGACGCGTGATGTCCGGATGGCCAATCCGGACGAAACCGCCGCCGAAGCCGCCACGAGGATGGCCGAACTCGACGCCGGTATCCTGCCGGTGAGCGAGAACGACCGGCTGGTGGGGATGATCACCGACCGGGACATCGCCATCCGCGGCGTGGCCATGAGCCTGGGCCCCGACGCCAAGGTCCGCGACCTGATGAGCACCGAGGTCCTCTACTGCTACGACGACGAGGATGTGGACGACGTGCTGCGCAATATGAGCCAGCAGCAGATCCGTCGGCTGCCGGTTCTTGACCGCAACAAGCGGCTGGTCGGCATCGTGTCCCTGGCCGACCTGGCCTGCAGCGGCCACGACGCCGAGGCGGGCGAGGCCTTGAGCGGCATCACCCAGCCGGGCGGCGAGCATAGTCAGACGCTCCACTAGGGCCGCCCGCCCTAGCTAGGCGTCCATGCCCCGGAGCACGGCGAGGACCGCCTCGCCGTAGCGCTCCAGCTTGCCCTCTCCCACCCCGTTGATGGCGGCGAGGGTGGAGAGGCCGGCGGGCTTCTTCACCGCGATCTCGGCCAGGGTCCGGTCATGGAAGATCACATAGGGCGGCAGGTGCTGGCGGTGGGCCTCGTCGCGACGCCAGGCGCGCAGGGCCTCGAACAGCGGCTGGTCGTGCGGGCCGATGGCGGTGGCGGCGGTGGAGGCGCGGGTCTTCTTGCGCGGCTTACCGGACTTGGTGGTCGGGTCGTGCTCCTCCAGCCCCTGGCGTAGGGCCACCCGGCGCTCGCCGCGATAGACCGCCTTGACCCCTTCGATATCGCCCAGCCCCACCAGGGGGCGCCCGTCATTGGGATCCTCGCGTAGCAGGCCGTCGAACAGCAGTTGGTCGATCAGGTCGCGCCAGCCCGTGGGGCTGAACTCCTTACCTATGCCGAAGGTGGTGAGGGCGGCCTCGAAGCTGGAGGGCTCCTTGGTCTTGCCCAGCAGGTGCTCCACTAGGCGTCCGCGTCCGAACCGGCCTCCCATGCGGTGCGCCGCCGACAGGGCCTTCTGCGCCGCCTCGGTGGCGTCGATGGTCTCGACGGTCCCCAGGCAGAGGTCGCAGACGCCGCAGGCGTCCACCCCCTCCTCGCCGAAATAGCGCCGCACCCCGGCGGCGCGGCAGGTGGTCCCGTCCAGCATCGTATAGAGTTGGCGCACCTTGCGGCTCTGGACCTGCTTGACCCCGTCGTCGACCTCGCGACCGTCGATCCGCCGATAGGCCCAGGCCATGTCGGAGGCGCCATAGAGGGTGATGCCCTCGGCCGGATCGCCGTCGCGCCCGGCGCGGCCGATCTCCTGCCAATAGGCCTCGATGGAGGCCGGCGGATCGGCGTGGATCACATAGCGGACGTCGGGCTTGTCCACCCCCATGCCGAAGGCGATGGTGGCCACCATCACCGCGGCGTCGGCCTCCAGGAAGGTCTCCAGCCGCTGGGCGCGCAAACCCTTCTCCAGGCCCGCGTGATAGGCGTGGGCCGGCACGCCCTCGCTCCGCAGCAGCTCGGCCAGCTTTTCGGTCCCGTCGCGGGAGCCGGCATAGATCACTCCGGACCGGTCCGGCCGCGCGGCCACCAGCTCGGCGACCCGCCGGTGCGCGGCGCCGCGCTTGCGCTCGGCCGACAGGGCCAGTTCCGGCCGCGCGAAGGAGGCCACGAACTCGGCCGACTCCTCCAGCTTGAGCTCGGCGCGGATGTCGTCGCGGGTGCGGGCGTCGGCGGTGGCGGTGACCGCCAGGCGCGGGACCTTCGGGAAGATATCGGCCAGCCGTCCCAGCATCCTGTACTCGGGCCGGAAGTCGTGGCCCCACTGGCTGACGCAGTGGGCCTCGTCGATGGCGATCAGCGCCAGCGGCTTGCGCGACAGCCGATCCAGCATGGAGGGCTGCATCAGGCCTTCCGGCGAGATGTAGAGCAGGTCCAGGGTCCCGGCCTCGATCTTCTCCCAGGTGTCGGCCCGCTCCCAGGCCTCGCCGGTGGAGTCCAGCCGCGCGGCGGAGACGCCCGACTGCTGCAGCCCCGCCACCTGGTCGGCCATCAGCGCGATCAGCGGCGAGACCACCAGGCCCAGGCCCGGGCGCATCATGGCGGGGATCTGGTAGCAGACGCTCTTGCCGCCACCGGTGGGCAGCACGGCCATGGCGCTGCGCCCGCCCAGGATCTCGGCGATCACCTCGGCCTGGCGGCCACGAAATTCGGCATGTCCGAAGGTGCGGCGCAGGATCTCCCGCGCCTCATCAAGACGTGAGGCTGGCATAGGGCGCTATATGGCGTGCGCCGCCCGGCAGGCGAAGAGGCAATGCGACGCGGCTGCGTTTTGCTGCAGCCCATGCTGCGCAGCATTTCCGCAGCAAGACGCCCTCAGCTCACGGCGTCGAGCCGGCTGATCACCCGCTTCTGCGCCCAGTGGGAGCCCATGCGGTTGGTGAACATCTCCGGTCGCTCGGCCAGGACCTCGGTCTCCAGCCAGAGCCGCTTCAGGTGGCGGATCTTGCCCGCGGCGCGGTCGTCCACATAGGGCGTCCGCCCGTGAAGCACGTGGTGGTTGTTGATGAACTGCATGTCGCCGGGGCGGAAATCCATGATCACCGCGTGGCGGCCTGAGTCCGCCTCGGCCTTCATCCAGTCCAGCGCCTCGCGGGCCTTGTCGGTGAGGGTCGGGGCGTCATCGTGGCGCTGCGAGGCCAGGATGTAGGGGGCGATCAGCCGGACGAACAGACGTCCGCCATGCTCGGTGAATACCGGCATCAGGTACCAGCCGGCCCGCCCCGGCGCCTGTTCGCCGCGATAGTCGAAGGGCTGGGGCCTGTAGAGCTCGGCCGCCAGGTCTGGGCGCTCGCGGACCAGCCGATTGTGCAGCGACACCGAGTTGCAGACCGTCGAGAGTCCGCCCGAAGCCCCGGTTCGCAGGCACAGCAGTCCCACCAGGTCCGAGCCGTCGCAATGATAGTCCAGCCCGATCTGGCCCAGCTCGTTGCCCCGCGCGGTGGGGTCGTCCAGCGCCTTGCCGTGGTCGGTGACGTCGCCCAGCAGATGGCCCTTGGCGTTCTGCGGCCAGGGCCGGCCCAGATGCGCGCCGATCCCCCAATAGGCCAGGCACATGTCGTCATTGGTCCAGCGGTCCCGGGGCAGGCCGCGGATCAGCACGAAGCCGCGGCCGTCCATCAGGTCGCTCTCGATGGCCTTCAGCCGCGCGCCGAGGGTCGGCAAGGGGAAGTCGGCCTTGCCGATCTCAAGGAAGTCGTCGGACCTGGCGCGGGCGACGGCCATGGCCGCCTCCAGCTCGGCGATCTCCGGAGCTGAGAGCTGTTCGGTCCAGGTGGCGGGATCGGCGACATCGTCGGCGGTCCATTCGCAGGCGGTCTCCAGCAGGCGTGGGGTCATGGCGGGCCCCCCTGTTCCGCGGCCATGGCGACTGGCGCCGCCCTAGCGCCGCGCAGCAGGCGCCCCGGCAGGGCGCCGGTGGGTTCGCCGTCGCGATAGGTGACCTGGCCGGCGACGATGGTGGCCACATAGCCGTCGGCGCGCTGCACCAGCCGTCGCCCGCCGGCCGGCAGGTCGTGGGCCACGGCGGGCGCCTTGAGGGTCAGGTTTTCATAGTCGATGACGTTGAGATCGGCCCGGTAGCCCGCGGCGATCAGGCCCCGGTCGTGCAGGCCGACGGCCTTGGCCGTGTCGTTCGTCTGCATACGGATCATTGCCTCGAGACTGAGCTTCGGACCCCGCGTGCGGTCCCGGGTCCAGTGGGTCAGGTTCGAGGTGGGGAAGGAGCCGTCGCAGATCATCCCCACATGCGCCCCGCCGTCCGAGAGGCCGGGCACGGTGTCGGGATGGGTCAGCATGGCGTGGCTGGGGTCCAGCGAGCCGTTGGCGTAGTTGAGGAATGGCAGGTAGAGCATGCCCTTGCCGTCGTTGGAGAGCATGTGGTCCAGGGCCAGTTCCTCCGGCGTCACGCCCTGGGCGGCCGCCAGGGCGGCTATGGTGCGGTCGGCGGTCTGCTCATAGTCCGGGGTCTCGCCCATCAGGAACATGATGTGCCAATTGCGGGTCATGTTGGCGGCGAAGCCCGGCCCGCCGGGTGCGCCGTCGGCCAGCAGCCGGGCGCGGAAGTCCGGGTCGCGCAGGTGGGCCAGGCGCTCGACCAAGGGTAGCTTGGCGATCTCCTGATAGGTCGGATAGGCGCTGAACGGATTGAGGGTCAGCTCGAAGCCGAACAAGATCCCCACCGGCCGCCCGCAGACCTGGGCGCGCATCTCCAGCCCGGCGGCGGAGGCTTCGGCCAGGCGGTCCAGCAGCAGCTTCCACTGGTCGGGATCGCGCGGGCTCTGCACCAGGGAGAAGGACAGCGGCCGGCCCGAGCGCTCCACCAGCCGGCGCAGCATGGCGAACTCGGCCTCCGGATCGGCGAAGTCGGAGACGAATTGCAGGGTCCCCTTGCCGGCGGCGGCCAGGCCCATGGCGATGCCGGCGAGTTCGTCCTCGGAGGCGGTCAGGGTCGGCGTCGGCTGGCCGTCGCTGGTGCGGTGATTGAGCGTCCGCGAGGTGGAGAAGCCCAGCGCCCCGGCCTCCACCGCCCGCTTGGCGATGGCGGCCATGGCGTGGATGTCGGCCGCCGTGGCGTCCTCGCGGTTGGCGCCGCGCTCGCCCATCACATAGACGCGCAGGGCTGCGTGGGGCAGCTGGGTCCCGATGTCGACGTCGAATGACCGCCGGTCCAGGCTGTCGAGATAGTCGGGGAAGCTCTCCCAGTTCCAGGGCAGGCCCTGCGTCAGCACCGGGAAGGGGATGTCCTCGACGCCTTCCATCAGGCGGATCAGCCGGTCGTGGTCCTGCGGCTTGCAGGGGGCGAAGCCGACCCCGCAATTGCCCATCACCACGGTGGTCACCCCGTGCCAGGCCGAGGGCTGCATATGGTGGTCCCAGGTGGCCTGGCCGTCATAGTGCGTATGGATGTCGACGAAGCCGGGAGTGACGATCCTGCCCGTGGCGTCGATCTCCTCGGCGCCTCGGCCGACCACCTCGCCGATCCGGGCGATCAGGCCGTCCTTGACCGCCACGTCGGCGCGAAACGGGGCGGCGCCGGTTCCATCCACCACGGTCCCGCCGCGGAAGACCAGGTCCCAGGCCTTCTCCATGGCCGTCTCTCCCATACTCTTTGGAAGAATTAGCCGCCTCAGACCGGGGTCAGGTCAAGGGCGCCCTAGCGTCACTTCCCGCCTTCGCGGGGCTGCTGGCCGGTCTTGAAGGCGCAGCCTCGGAAAGTCTGGTCGCCCAGGGTCACCACGGCGAGATAGGGGTACTTCAGGTCCGACATGCCGTCGGAGCACTCTTCCTCGGCCAGGCTGACCATGAACGTCTTGCCGTTGTCGGTGGTCGACCACACGGCGTGCTGACCGTCGTCGACCCCGACGCCGGGATTGGCCACGACGATCGGCGGCTCCGGATCGGGCCGGGTGAAGCTGATCTTGTCGGGGCGGATCGCTAGCGCCCAGAAGGGCTCGTTGCCGCGCGCGTCGAGATCGCCGGTGAATTCCTTCGACGCCGCGGGCTCGTCCGGCTCTTCGGGAGGTTCCGGCGCCTCGGGGGCGTCGGGCGCGTCGGCCGGCGGCGGCGCGGCCTTGCCGTCGGGCGACTGCGGCTGGCAGGCGGCCAGCATCACGGCGGACAGTACGCCGGCAAGCGTCCAAGGGAGACCATGTCGCATCGGCGATCCTTTCACGGCGGCGCGGGCAGGCTAGACTCCTGCCCGATGAGTCGGAATAGCCCGCTAATGTTTCTGGAATTCTTCGCCGGCGGCGGCATGGCCCGGCTGGGCCTGGGCGCGCGCTGGTCCTGCGCCTTCGCCAACGACTTCGATCCGGTGAAGGCGGCGACCTACAGGGCGAATTTCGAGGACGCCGCGGCGCATTTCCACGAAGGCGACGTCTGGACCCTCGATCCGGCCGATCTTCCGAAAGGGGCCGACCTCGCCTGGGCCTCCTCGCCCTGCCAGGATTTCAGCCTGGCCGGCGGCCGGGCCGGCCTTGCGGGCGGCAAGTCCTCGGCCTTCTTCGGTTTCTGGCGACTGATCGAGGCCCTTGGGCCGGACGCCCCGCGCTGCGTGGTGATCGAGAACGTCAGCGGCCTGCTCACCTCGCGCGGTGGCGCGGACTTCACCGCCCTGTGCGCCGCCCTGGCGCGACAGGGCTACGGCTTCGGAGCCCTGGAGATCGACGCAGCCCGCTTCGTCCCGCAATCGCGGCCGCGGGTGTTCGTGATCGCCACGAGGGAAACCCCGCCGGCTCGCTTCATCGGCGACAGTCCCTTCCAGACCCGGCTGGTGCGAGAGGCCCATGCCCGCCTACCATTGGAACTCGCCGCCCGCTGGGTTTGGTGGCGAGGTGAGGCGCCGGCCGCGCGCAACACCGACCTGGCCAGCCTGCTGGAGGCCGACGACGCGGTCGCCTGGCACGGGTCGGCGCGGACGGCGCGGCTGATCGAGCTGATGTCGCCCCTCCACCGGCGGCGGCTGGCGGCGGTCCAGGCGTCCGGCGTCCGCTCCGTGGGCGCGGTCTTCAAGCGCATGCGGGTCGAGGACGGGGTCCGGGTCCAGCGGGCTGAGGCGCG
This sequence comes from Phenylobacterium sp., assembly GCF_030697925.1. Lineage (GTDB taxonomy): Bacteria > Pseudomonadota > Alphaproteobacteria > Caulobacterales > Caulobacteraceae > Phenylobacterium. The sequence continues at coordinate 12,983 of NZ_JAUYOJ010000141.1, forward strand.
GTTCGATGGCCTGGCCGGCTGCCTGCGTACGCCGCGCGGCGGCTCATCGCGCCAGACCCTGATCGTCGTGCAGGGCGACAGCGTCCACTCGCGCCTGGTCACGGGGCGGGAGGCCGCCCGGCTCATGGGCCTGCCCGAGACTTATGTGACGCCCGCCTCGGCCACATCGGCGCTCCATGTCATGGGCGACGGCGTCGTAGTTCCGGTGGTGGCCTGGCTTGCCGCCGAGATCCTGGAGCCGCTGCTCCTACCATCCAGCGCCGCGCTCGCCGCCGAATAGACGTTCTGCCGCCCACCCCCAGAAGAAGTGCGCTTCCAAATCCCGGCCACGGGCCTAAGTTCTCCCGCAATTGACCCTTTCAGCCAGAGACATTCCATGGCCGACGCCGGATCCACCACCTATGACGCCGCCCGCTACAAGCGCGCCGGACGCGGCAAGATCTTCGACTCCGTCCTCGACCTGATCGGCGACACCCCTCTGGTCCGCCTGCCGCGACTGACCGCGGCGCTGGAGCCCAAGGGCGAGGTGGTCGCCAAGCTGGAGTTCTTCAATCCCCTGGCCTCGGTGAAGGACCGGATCGGGGTCTCGATGATCGAGTGGCTGGAGGCCAAGGGCCTGCTGAAGGCCGGCGGCTCCATCGTCGAGCCGACCAGTGGCAACACCGGCATCGCCCTGGCCTTCGTGGCCGCGGCGAAGGGCTATCCGATCACCCTGGTCATGCCCGAGAGCATGTCGATCGAGCGCCGCAAGATGCTGATCATCCTGGGCGCAAAGCTGGAGCTGACCCCGGCGGAGCGCGGCATGGCCGGCGCCGTCGCCCGCGCCCGGGAGATCGTCGAGGCCACGCCCGGCGCGGTCATGCCCCAGCAGTTCGACAATGAGGCCAATCCGCTGATCCATCGGGTCTCCACCGCTGAGGAGATCTGGAACGACACCGAGGGCCGCGTCGACGCGGTGATCTCCGGGGTCGGCACCGGCGGCACCATCACCGGGGTCGGCCAGGTGCTGAAGGCCCGCAAGCCTTCGGTGCGCATGGTGGCCGTGGAGCCCGAGTCCTCGCCGGTGCTGTCCGGCGGCCAGCCGGCGCCGCATAAGATCCAGGGGATCGGGGCGGGCTTCGTGCCCTCGATCCTCGACCGGGGGATCATCGACGAGATCATCCAGGTCTCCAATGACGACAGCTTCGCCATGGCCCGCCGGGTCGCGCGCGAAGAGGGCATCCCCGTCGGAATCTCCTCCGGCGCGGCGCTTACGGCGGCCTTCGACCTGGCCAGCCGCGAGGAGTTCCGGGGCAAGCTGATCGTGGCGATCATCCCGAGCTTCGCCGAGCGCTACCTGTCCACGGCGCTGTTCGACGGCCTGTAGGCGACTCGCCGGGCGAAGGCGCCGCGGAGATAGAGTTCGGCCACGATCAGGTTGGGAATCCAGCTGATATAGGCGGTGGCCACATAGCCATCCTCCGGCGACACGCCGACGAGGGGGAAGAACGGCAGGTAAAGCCGAAGCGTCACCGCGCCGAAGGTCATGGCGAAGGAGCGGATCATCCAGGCGCGGTGCTCGACGAAGCGCCGCGCCAGGGCCATGCGCCAGGCCTGCACATTGGCGGTGATCCAGCACACCGCCAGGGCGCCGAACCCGACGCCTGCCACTGGTCCCGCCGTACTGCCAAAGGCCATGACCAGGCCGCCGACCCCGCCGACGAGGCAGCCGACGACGTAGGTCCGGCCCATCCAGCGATGCAGCCGCCAGTGCTTCTCGCGCAGGCCGGGCAGGAACTGGAAGGGCCCCAGCAGCAGGGCCGTCGCCGCTCCGGCCACGTGGACGTCGAGCCAGGGCCTGGCGAACAGGTTCGCTACGATGCCCGGGTCCATCAGGCCCAGGCGCGGCAGGTAGCGGTAGGAGAAGATCGCCACGCCCAGGCTCAGGAAGGCGGCGAGGCCCCAGAGAATGCGGGTCAAGGGTCGGGTCATGAGTCGCGTCATGGGGTTCGCTCCGGTTCGGGGCGAGATTGCCGCGGTCTCCAGGCCACGCTAGCGGCGGTCCGCGAACGGCGCCAAATCTGCGTGAATGGAACCGAAGGCCCGCCGATGAAGCCTCTCGTTCAGCAAGCACCCTGGCGCCGTATCGCCGCGGACATCGCCCTGCTGGTGGCGCTCGGCCTGTTCATGGGCGCGGTGGGCCCCTTCGGCAGCGACGCGATGCCGGCGGCCGCGCGCTATAGCTATTGGACAGCCTGCATCGTTGGCGGCGGGGTGATCGGGATCATCATCGACGAGAGCCTGGGCCTGCGCCTGGGCGCGTTCTGGCGTCGGGTCGGGGCGGTCAGCCTGCTGATGACGCCCTTTGTCGCCGCCTACGTCATCCTGATCCCGGGCCAGATGTACGCCCAGCCCTTCGAGCCGCCGCACTTCCCGCACCTGCTCTGGCAGGTGCTGGTGATCAGCCTCCTGGTCATGTCGGTACGGGCCCTGGTCTGGCGGCGACCGCGCACCGTGGTCGAGACCCGGGTCGTCGTGGCTCCGCCGCTGCCGGAGGCCGAGGCCGCCTTCCGCCGCCGGCTCTCCGCCCGCCGCCGCGCCGCCCGCCTGATCGCCATCGAGGCCCACGACCACTATCTCCGGGTCCACACCGACGCCGGCCCCGACCTGGTCACCCTGCGCTTCGCCGACGCCCTGGCCGAACTGGCCGGCGCCCACGGACTGCAGGTCCACCGCTCCTGGTGGGTGGCGGCCGATGCGATCGAGGCGGTGCGCTGGCGACGCGGGGCGGGGGAGGCCCGCCTGGCCGGCGGCCTCAGCGTTCCGGTCAGCCGCAGCCACGCGCCGGCGCTCAAGTCGGCGGGATGGTTCTAGGCCGATGACCGACGTCTATCCGCCAGAGAAGCGCTCGGCGGTGATGCGCCAGGTGAAGGGCAAGGGCACGACGCCCGAGCTCAAGGTCCGCAAGGCCCTGACGGCGCTGGGCGCCCGCTATCGGCTGAACCGCAAGGACCTGCCGGGCTCGCCGGACATCGTCATGCCGGGACGTAGGCTGGCGATCTTCGTCCACGGCTGCTTCTGGCACGGCCACGACTGCGCCCGAGGCTCGCGCGTGCCCAAGGCCAACCGCGACTACTGGCTCGCCAAGGTGGCCCGAAACAAGGCCCGAGACCTGGCGGCGGTCGAGGCGCTGAGCGCCCGGGGCTGGCGGGTCGAGACGATCTGGGAGTGCGACCTGAAGGACGACGCGGCCCTGCAGGCGCGGCTGGTAGGCCTGCTCGCTTCCTAGCCGGCGTTTTCCGGATAGTGCGGAATCTCCGGCGGGAAGCTGAGCCATCCGTGCTTCGCCGCCGTCCAGATCGTGCGGATGGGCGGCGGAAACGACGGGTCGGCGAGGGCTCCGACGGCGACGCAGACCAGGTCGGGCACGCGCGGGTTGTCCCAGTAAACCGTCGAGCCGCAGGTCGGGCAGAAGTGGAAGGTCAGGATTCCGCCGCTCTCGCCCTGCCGCTGGAAGATGCGCTCCTCGCCATCCACGGCGACGATCTGGTCGCGGGGAAAGAAGGCGTTGGATCCGAACAGGGCGCCGGTGCGCCTCTGGCACGCCAGGCAATGGCAGGAGGACACCAGCCGCGGCGCGCCGCTTAGGCTGAGCCTCAGCCCGCCGCAGGCGCAGGCCGCCTCATGCGTGCCGGAGCGCGCCATCTAGGCCACCGTGACCGCGGTCTTCACCGAATTGGCGATGAAGCATTCCTCGTGCGCCTCGTGATGCAGGTGGGCAAGCGCCGCCGGGTCGGGGGCTGGGCCGTCCCATTCGATCCGCGGGTTCAGCGTCACCTTGGTCACCGCCATCCGTCCCGGCGCGATCTCCTCCATGATCCCCAAGGCATGGTCGCGATAGGCCCTGACCGCGAAGCCGGCCAGCCGCGCCTTATGCAGGAAGGTCAGCATGTGGCAGTTGGAGAGGGCCGCGACGAACATCTCCTCGGGATCGACCGCGGCCTCCACGGCCCACTTGCCGACCACATGCGGCGAGGCCGAGGCCGGGACCACCGTCCCGCCGTCGAAGCTCAAGGTGTGGCCGCGGCTGTAACGGCCCTTGGCGAAGTCCTCGCCATCCTTCAGCGTCCATTCGATATCGGCGGTATAGGCGGCCATCAGAACGCCTCCGCCGGCAGGGCCATCATCAGTTCGGACCCGGTCTTGAGCTTGGCCAGGTGGCCGCCGGCCTCGGGCAGGATCCGCTGGATGAAATAGCGGCCGATCACCAGCTTGTTGGCGTAGAACGGATCGCCGTCGCCTGCCGCGATCTTCGCGTTCGCCGCCTTGGCGATCAGGGCCCACATGTAGCTGAGCGCCGTCAGGCCGAAGAGATGCATATAGTCGGTGGACGCCGCCCCGGCGTTGTCGGGGTTTGCTAGCCCGTTCTGCATCAGCCACATGGTGGCGTCCTGCAGCTTGGTCTTGGCCTCGGCCAGGCCCTCGGTGAAGGGCTTCAGCCCCTCGTCGGCCTGGTTGGCCTCAACGAAGCCGTCGATCTCGGCGAAGAAGCTCATCACCGCCCGGCCGCCATCGGCCGCCAACTTGCGGCCCACCAGGTCCAGGGCCTGGACGCCGTTGGTCCCCTCGTAGATCAGCGCGATGCGGACGTCGCGCATGTACTGGCTGACCGGGAAATGTTCCGTGAAGCCCGAGCCGCCGTGGATCTGCACGGCGTCGGAACAGACGTCGAGGCCCTTGGCGGTGAGGTAGCCCTTCACCACCGGGGTCATCAGCGCCATGTAGTCGCCGGCCTTCTGGCGCACCGCCTCGTCGGGGCTGGCATGGGCCAGGTCCCCATGCAGGGCGGTCCAGAACAGGAAGGCGCGGCCGCCCTCGATGATGGCGCGGCTGTCCATCAGCATCCGGCGCACGTCGGGATGGACGACGATCGGGTCGGCGGGGCCGTCGGGGTTCTTCGGTCCGGTGAGCGAGCGGCCCTGCAGGCGCTCCTTGGCGAAGGTCGCCGCGGCCTGGTAGGCGGCCTCAGCCTGGGCCACGCCCTGCATGCCGACCCCGATGCGGGCCTCGTTCATCATCACGAACATCAGCCGCAGGCCCTGGTTCTCCGTGCCCACCAGCCAGCCCGTGCTCCCCTCGTGACGGATCACGCAGGTGGCGTTGCCGTGGATGCCCATCTTCTCTTCCAGGCCGTCGCAGAAGACGCTGTTGCGGGAGCCCGGCTTGCCGTCGGCGTCGGGGATGAACTTGGGCACGATGAACAGGCTGATGCCCCGCGTCCCGCCCGGCGCGCCCTCGATGCGGGCCAGGACCAGGTGGACGATGTTCTCGGCCATGTCGTGCTCGCCTCCGGAAATCCAGATCTTGGTTCCGGAGATCCTGTAACTGCCGTCGCCCTTCGGGATCGCCTTGGTGCGCAGCAGGCCCAGGTCCGTGCCGCAGTGCGGCTCGGTCAGGTTCATGGTGCCGCCCCACTGACCGGAGGCGAGTTTGGGCAGGTAGAGGTCCTTCTGGGCGTCCGACCCGCCGTTGAGGATCGCCGAATAGGCCCCGTGGGTCAGGCCCGGATACATGGAGAAGGCCATGTTGGCCGAGGAGCTCATCTCCGAGAACGACAGATTGACAACATGTGGCAATCCCTGGCCGCCATAGGCGGGCTCGGCGCCCAGGGCCGGCCAGCCGCCCTCCACCAGCTTGGCGTAGGCGTCCTTGAAGCCGGCCGGGGTGGTGACCGTGTGGTCAGGGTTCCAGGTGCAGCCCTGCTTGTCGCCCACCGCGTTCAGCGGGGCCAGCACCTCGCCCGTGAAGCGGCCGGCCTCCTCGATGATCTGCTCGACCACGTCCATGGCCGCGTCCTGGAAGCCCGGCAGGTTGGAATAGGTCTCGAGCTGCAGCACGTCGCGCAGCAGGAAGACGTGATCGCGTACGGGAGGCTGGTAGGGCATGTCCGCTCCGTTGGACGAAAAAGGGCTCGCGGCGCGCCGCGAGCCCTCTGGATAGCCTGACGCGACGAGGCGTCGAAGCCTATTTGGCGTGTTCCAGATCGCCCAGGCGCTCGCGCAGCACCTGGTCGTAGTCGGCGGCGCGGGGCAGCAGGTCGGGCCGGGTGGCGGCCAGCTGCCGCTCCAGGGCGTCGCAGCCGTGGCGGAGCTGTTCGATGGCCTGGTCGATGTCGTGGCGCTGGGCCTCGAGGGCCACGATGCGCTCGCGGAATTTCATCAGCGACTTGGCGTTCTGCGCCGCGCCGCCGTCGTCCAGGTCGTAGAGGTCGAGGATCTCGCCGATCTCCGCCAGGGCCAGGCCCACACGCTTGCCGCGCAGGATGAGCTGAAGCCGGGCGCGATCCTTGTAGGAATAGACCCGGTTCATGCCGTCGCGGGCCGGGGCCAGCAGCCCCTTGTCCTCATAGAACCGCAGGGCGCGCGGCGTGCATTTGAACTCCAGGCAGAGCTGCCGGATGGTGAAGGTGCGGTTGGGCCGGCGCAGGTCTGCGGGCATGGGCGTCCTCCCTGGACGCTGTGTTCCTATTCCTGACACTGTAAAACCACGCTTCCGTTTACGTCAAGGTGATCGGCGGTAACCTGAGCGTGAGCGGCGGCTGGTCAGGTCTCGATGACGCCCTTGCCGACCGGGGTCAACGACAGGATCGCCAGCTTCACATGCTGCCAGGCGAAGGGGATGCCGATGATCGTCACCGCCAGTCCGGCCGCCAGGACGATGTGGTGCAAGGCCAGCCACCAGCCCGCCAAGACGAACCACAGGATGTTCAGCAGCAGGCTCGTGGCGCCGGTGTCGCGGTCGACGATGGTCTTGCCGAACGGCCAGTAGCTGAAGCCGGCGATGCGGAACGCCGCGGGCGTCCACGGCAGGCCGATGATGGTGATCGCCAGGATCGCCCCGGCCAGCAGCCACAGGGTCCCGGAAATCCAGCCCCCGAGGATGAACCAAAGCAGGTTGAGCAACAGTCGCATCGGGTCCCTCCGCGGATGCGGATCAGTACCACAGGTCGGAGATCGGGACGTCCTACGCGACGAGCTCGCCGGCCAGGGCCCGTTCGATCAGGGCCACGGTGCGGTCGAGGCCGAAGATGGCGGCGAAGGAGCCGAAGCGCGGCCCCTGGCTCTGGCCGAGCAGCACCTCGTAGAGCGCCTGGAACCAGCCGCGCAGGGGCTCGAAGCCCGCGGCCTTGCCGGCCTCGAACACCTCGTTCTGGATCGCCTCGGCGTCGGCGTCCGCCGGCAGGGCCTTGAAGCGGGCGACCAGGTCGGCCATGGCGGCGCGCTCCTTGGCGTCCGGCTCGCGGAACCGCTTCGAGGGCTTCACGAAGTCCTCGTAATAGTTGATCGCGAAGTCGCTGAGCCGGTCGAGCAGAGGCTCGGTCTCGGGGGTAGCGCCCGGAATATAGTTGCGAATGAAGCCCCAGAGGATCTCCTTGGTCGAGGCGTCCGCCGCCGAGACCAGGTTCAAGAGCAGCGAGAAGCTGACCGGCGATCCCTTGGCCGGCGGGGCGCCGCCGTGGACGTGCCAGGCCGGATTGTCGATCGCCGGCCCATTGCTCTCGGCCCGGCCGCGGTTGAAGGCGTCGAGTTGCTGCAGGTACTCGTCCGTGGCCTTGGGAATGACGTCGAAATAGAGCCGCTTGGCCGACCTCGGCGACTGGTACATGTAATAGGCGAGGCTCTCGGGCGCGCCGTAGCGCAGCCACTCCTCCATGGTCAGGCCGTTACCCTTGGTCTTGGAGATCTTCTGGTTGTTCTCGTCCATGAAGAGCTCGTAGTTGAATCCGGCCGGCGGGGTCCCGCCCAGCACCTTGCAGACCTGGTTCGACAGCCGGACGCTGTCGACCAGGTCTTTGCCGGACATCTCGTAGTCCACCTCCAGGGCGGTCCAGCGCATGGCCCAGTCGGGCCGCCACTGCATCTTCACCCCGCCGCCGGTGACCGGAACCTCGGTCAGTTCGCCGTCCTCGTCGCGGAACACGATCGTGCCGCGATCGACGTGCCGTTCGAGGGTCGGCGCCTGCAACACCTTGCCGGTCTTGGGGCTGACCGGCAGGAACGGCGAATAGGTCGCGCGGCGTTCCTCGCCCAGCGAGGGCAGCATGATCTTCTGGATGGCGTCGAACCGCGCCAAGGCGGTCAGCAGGGTCTGGTCGAAGCGGCCGCCGCGATAGCAGTCGGTCGAGGAGACGAATTCGTAGTCGAAGCCGAAGCCGTCGAGGAAGGCGCACAGGCGCGCATTGTTGTGCGCCCCGAAGCTCTCATGCGTGCCGAACGGATCGCGGACCACGGTGAGCGGCTTGTCGAGGTCCTGGGCCAACAGCTCGCCATTGGGGACATTGGGCGGGATCTTGCGCATGCCGTCCATGTCGTCGCTGAAGGCGATCAGCCGGGTGGGGATGACGTCATCGGTGAGGGCGCGGAAGGCGACGCGGACCATGGTGGTGCGCGCGACCTCGCCAAAGGTGCCCAGGTGCGGCAGGCCCGAGGGGCCGTAGCCGGTCTCGAACACCACCGGCTTCAGCAGGGCCGGGAAGGTCGCCACGGCCTCGGCGGCCTTGCCCTCGCCGATCAGGCTGGCGGCCAGGTCGCGCTCGCCGTCGGTCAGGCGCAGGCGCAGGATGCGGTCGAGCAGCAGGCGGGCTTGCTCGAAGGGCCAGCTCTTGGCGTCGCGGGCCTGGTGGGAGAGGCCTTGCAGGGCGTTGGTCACGGACATGGGCGGGCGTTAGCGCCCTAAGCCGCTCGCCTCAAGCGGACTTTTCGGCTCATCTCCGTCGCGAGCGTTTCACGCAAGCCGCCGACACTGACGCTTTGGCCAGCTGTTGGCCAAGATCGAGGAGTCACGGATGATCGCAAGGCGCATGGTTCTGGCCCTTCCCCTGGCGCTGGCCGCCTGTGGGAAGCCGGCCGAAAGGACGCCCCCGGCGCCCACCGTGCTCAACTTCTCGATCATGTCGACCGAGGGCCGCCAGACCATGATGGCCGACTGGGGTCCGTTCCTGGCCGAGATGGAAAAGCAGATCGGCATTCCGGTGAAGCCATTCTTCGGGACTAACTACACCTCGCTGATCGAGGCCATGCGCTTCCGGCAGACCGATGTGGGCTGGTTCACCAACCAGTCGGGGCTGGAGGCGGTGCGCCGGGCCAATGGCGAGGTCTTCGCCCGCTCCGTGAAGCCCAACGGGCCGGACGGCTACCAGGCGGTGATCATCGTCAAGAAGGGCTCGGGGATCACGCTGGAGAAGCTGCTGGCCTGCGACAAGACCTTGGACTTCGGCATGGGCGACGCCAAGTCGACCTCGGGCACCCTGGCGCCCATGACCTATCTGTTCTCGCCGCGCGGGATCGATCCCAACGCCTGCTTCAAGACCCTGCGCTCGGCCAACCATGAGGCCAACCTGTTCTCGGTGGCCCAAGGCCTGCTTGACGCGGCCACCAACAACACCGCCTCCATGGACCGGCTGGGCATGATCGAGACCGACATGGCCCGCAACACCCTGGCCAATGTCGAGGTGATCTGGACCTCGCCGACCATCCCGGAGGATCCGATGATCCGCCGCAAGGACCTGGACCCGGCGCTGAAGGCCAAGATCGACGCTTTCATGTTCAGCTACGGGGTCGGCGAGGGGGCGGAGGCCGAGCGCCAGCGCAAGATCCTCGAGCGCATCCAGACCAGACCCTTCAGGCGCGCCGACGACAGCCACCTGCTGCCGGTGCGCGAGATGGAGGCCGCGGGCCAGCTGATCGTCGCCAAGCGCAAGGGCGACGCCGCCGCCACGGCCGCGGCGGAAGCCGAGCTCGCCAAGATTTCCGCTGAGAAGAAGGCGCTGGGGCAAATAGCGCCGCCTCTTCCTCCCACATGACCAACGGGAATGGGGGAGGGGGACCGCCGATAGGCGGTGGAGGGGGCGGCCTCACACTCAGAGCCCGGTCTCGCCCCCTCCACCACGCCTGCGGCGCGGTCCCCCTCCCCCGTGAACGTGGGAGGAATCTCTCGTCGCGAGGAACCGACCGCTACCGTTTAGCGTCATTCTCTCCGAACCGGGCTCCCAGCCGGAGAGGACGCCACCTATGAACCTGCTGATCGCCAAACGCGCCCTGGGCCTGCTTTCAATTGGGCTGGGGGTGATCGCCGTGGCCTCGCCCCGGCGGGTGTCGAGATTCTTCGGCCTGAATTTCGAGGACGAGGCGGTCAGCGCCTTCGGGGCCCGCGAGATCGCCTCGGGGGCGGGCCTGCTGTCGCCGGTCAAGCCCGGCCCCTGGTTCTGGATGCGGGTCGGCGGCGACGTCATGGACATCACCGCCCTGGCCCGCGCCATGGATCGCGGCAATCCGCGCCGGAAATACGCGATCGCGGCCCTGGCGACCGTCGCGGGCATCGCCATCCTGGACATCGCCATGGCCGCCCAGGCGACGATGAACAAGCGGGAGAACGCCGAGGCGGCGGCCTAGGACAGGCCCGCCAGCAGGAAGTGGCCGCGCAGGGCGGCGATCGGCTTGGCGCGGGCTTCCTGCCAGGCCTCCACATGCACATTGGCGATCTGGCGGCCGATCTTGCGCACGTCGGCGCGGGCATAGGTGGTCTGGGCCTTGCCGGGCCGCAGGTACTCGATGGTGACGTCGATGGTCTTGTGCACCCGCGCGCTCTGGGCGGTGAGCGAGAGCTGGGAGAGGGCGGCCATCTCCATGAAGGCCCCGATCACCCCGCCGTGCAGGGCCGGCATCATGACATTGCCGATCAGGTGCGGAGCGAAGGGCAGGATGGCGGTCATCTCGTCCCCGGCCAGCTCGGCGCGCATGCCGAGGAAGCGCACATAGGGCACGCGGGCGAGGAAGGCCTGCAGGCGTTCGGCGGGATCGCTCATGGCTTGGCTGGCTCTTCAGGCCGCTTCAGGACGAAGGCCGCCTGGGCCGTGGCGATTGGGTCGGCCGGGTCGGCGTCGAAGGCCTGGGCGCGGACGAAGGCGATAGTGCGGGTGACCTTGTAGCAGTGGGCCTGGGCGGTGACGCCGGCGCGGGGCGCGGCGGGGCGCATATAATCGATGCGCAGGTCGAGGGTGGCGGTGGAGAAGGCGGTCACGTTGCCCAGCATCGAGGAGGTGATCGCCAGGCCGCAGCAGTGGTCGAGGAGGGCGGTGACCACGCCGCCGGCGATGACGCCGGTGTCTGGATCCCCCACCAGGTCCTCGCGCCAGGGGGCGAAGATGGCGCCGTGCCCGGGCTCGACGGTGACAAGCTCGAAACCGAGGGCGGCGGCCTGGGGCACGGATTGCACCATGTTCCTAGCCAACTCGCGAAGGGCCTCTGGGAATGTGGTCATCCCCCAGGTGTGAGGCGCCTCCGCCTATCGGTCAACGTGACGGAAGGTCAAGGTCTCCACCTTAGACGGCGGTGAAGGCTTGGGTGTAGACGGCGAGCGCGACGGCCAGCAGCGGGGTGGCGGCGAGGACGAGGTTGGCGAGGCCGTTGAAGGCGAAGCTCTTGTGCATGGCGGTGTCCCTCTATTTCTGGTGGGCCGCGACAACCGCGACCCGATGAGAGGGGTATATGAAACTTCTCTTTCGAATACTCGTTAAGTCTTAGTCATGACCTCTTTTTCACAATCTAAATACTCTGTAATGTTCCTAAAGTCAGACCAACCCCCATATCGGCAAGGATGATCAAGCCCGAAGCCCTGCTCTGTCCCCGGCCCGAGGGGCTCTATTGCGCGCCCGGCGATTTCTACATCGACCCAGTGCGGCCGGTGGCGCGCGCGGTGATCACCCACGGCCATGCCGACCATGCGCGCGCGGGCCATGAGCGGGTGCTGGCCACGCCGGAGACCCTCGCCATCATGGCCGAGCGCTACGGACAGGACTTCGCCTACGAGACCCAGGCCGCCGCCTATGGCGAGACCATCGCCCGCGACGAGGTCGAGGTGACGCTGGTCCCGGCCGGCCACGTCCTGGGCTCGGCCCAGGCGGTGGTGCGTTGGAAGGGCCTGACCATGGTGGTCTCGGGCGACTACAAGCGCCGCCGCGATCCGACCTGCCCGGCCTTCGAGCCCGTCGGCTGCGATGTCTTCATCTCCGAGGCGACATTCGGCCTGCCGGTGTTCCGCCACCCCGACGACAAGGGCGAGATCGCCCGCCTGCTGCGCTCGGTGGCCCAGTTCCCGGAACGCTGCCACCTGGTCGGCGCCTATGCGCTCGGCAAGGCGCAGCGGGTCATCCGCCTGCTGCGCGAGGCGGGCTGGGACAAGACCATCCATGTCCACGGCGCCCTGGAGCGGCTGAACCGGCTCTATGAGGCCCACGGGGTCCCGCTGGGGCCGCTGGCGCCGGCCACCTCGACCACCAAACAGGACTTCGCAGGCGCCATCATCATCGCCCCGCCCTCGGCGCTCGCCGACCGCTGGTCGCGGCGGTTCCCCGATCCGGTCGGCGCCTTCGCATCGGGCTGGATGCAGATCCGCGCCCGCGCCCGCCAGCGGGGCGTCGAACTGCCCTTGGTGATCTCCGACCATGCCGATTGGGACGAGCTCACCGCCACGGTGGACGAGATCCGCCCGGGCGAGCTCTGGATCACCCATGGCCGCGAGGAGGCCCTGGCGCGCTGGGCCGAGCTGCACGGGATCAGGGCCCGGGCGCTCGCCCTGGTCGGCTATGACGACGAGGCCGAGGACTAGGAACACAGGGCCCGAGGCCGCGTTGGTCGGGCGAAGGAGCCGCGCCATGACCGAACCCCGCGACAAGCCTGCGCCGCCGCCCGAACCCCTGAAGGAAGGCGGCCTGGATTCAACCGAGAAACCGCCCCCGGCCGAGACCGGCATGATCGATGAGGCCGCGCCCGCGCCGCGCCAGCCGAACCGTGAGGGCGGCATGATCGGCGAGGGTTGAGGCCAAGCCGCTCCAGGCGCGTTAGGCTCTTCGCATGCGCGCCTTCGCCGAGCTCCTGGACCGACTGTCGCTGACGGCGTCGCGCAACGCCAAGCTGACCCTGGTGCGCGACTACCTGGCCGAGACGCCCGATCCTGACCGGGGCTGGGCCCTGGCGGCGCTGACCGGGGGTCTCGTCTTCAACGCCGCCAAGCCCGCCTTCATCCGCAAGGCGGTGGAGGAGCGGATGGACCCCACCCTGTTCCGCTGGTCCTACGACTATGTGGGCGATCTGGCCGAGACCGTGGCCCTGGTCTGGCCCGCGCGGCCGGGCGCCAACCGTGAGCCGGAACTTTCGGAGGTGGTCGACGCCCTGCGCGGCGCCTCGAGGACCGAGGTCCAGCGGCTGATCGAGGCCTGGCTGGACGGACTGGAGACCACCGGCCGCTGGGCGCTGCTGAAGCTGATGACCGGCGGCCTGCGCGTCGGGGTGTCCGCACGCATGGCCAAGCAGGCGGCGGCCGAGCTGGGCCAGGTGGCGGTGGCCGAGGTCGAGGAGGTTTGGCATGCCCTGCATCCGCCCTATGAGGACCTGTTCGCCTGGCTGGAGGGCCGCTCGGACCGGCCTTCGGCGGTGGCCCCCGGACGCTTCCGGCCGGTGATGCTGGCCCAGGCCATCGACGAGGCGGTCGACTTCGGCAAGCTCGACCCCGCCGACTACGCCGCCGAATGGAAGTGGGACGGCGTCCGCGTCCAGGCGGTGAACGAGTCCGGGGTGCGGCGGCTCTACACCCGCAACGGCGACGACATATCCAGGACCTTCCCCGACGTGCTGGACGCGCTGGAGTTCGAGGGCGCGCTGGACGGTGAGCTGCTGGTGGTGCGCGACGGCGGCGGGGTGGCCAGCTTCGGCGACCTGCAGCAACGGCTGAACCGCAAGAGCGTCGACGCCAAGATGCTGCAGACCTTCCCGGCCGGCATCCGCGCCTATGACCTGCTGGCTGACGGGCCCGAGGACACCCGCGTCCTGCCCTTCGTCGAGCGACGCAAGCGGCTGGAGGCTTTCGTGGGCCGGCTCAAGACCTCACGCATCGACCTGTCGCCGATCCAGCCTTTCGAGACCTGGGCCGAACTCGCCGACCTGCGCCGCAAGCCGCCGCCGGGCGACCCGCCGATCGCCGAGGGCCTGATGCTGAAGCGCTGGGACTCGATCTACGAGGCCGGCCGGCCCAAGGGACCGTGGTTCAAGTGGAAGCGCGACCCGTTCCTGATCGACGCGGTGCTGATGTACGCCCAGCGCGGGCACGGCAAGCGCTCAAGCTTCTATTCCGACTACACCTTCGGGGTCTGGACGGAAGGGCTCGATGGCAGGCGGGCGCTGACCCCGGTGGGCAAGGCCTATTTCGGCTTCACCGACGAGGAGTTGAAGCAGATCGATAAGTTCGTCCGCGACAACACCATCGACCGGTTCGGACCGGTGCGCTCGGTCAGGGCCGAGGCCCATTTCGGCCTGGTGTTCGAGGTCGCCTTCGAGGGCCTGCAGCGCTCAACCCGGCACAAGTCCGGCGTCGCCATGCGCTTCCCACGCATCAGCCGCATCCGCTGGGACAAGCCGGCTGGCGAGGCCGACGAGCTTACGACGCTGGAACGGATGCTGACGCAGATGGAGGGACGCTAGGTCCCAGTCTGCGGGCGACCAGGGCCCAGGCGATGGCCGCCTGCACCAGGCCCGAGATCAGGCTGAGCATCGGCGCGGCGCTCAGCGGGGCGAACAGCGCCGCCCCGTTCTCCCGGTCTACCGACCAGCCGACGATGCCGCCGACCCCGTAGAGCACGGCCAGCGCCACCACCGCGGCGAAGTCCCCGCGCTGCGGCCGCTCGCCCAGGCGGCACAGCGCGATGACGCCCAGGTCGCGCAGCAGGAAAGCGATCAGGGCCGCGGCCTGGGCCAGGCCCGGTCGCGCGAAGCTGCCGGCGCTGACGGCCAGGGCGGTGACCACCAGCAGGGCGGCCAGGATCAGCGGCGCCAGGGGCGCGGGCGCCAGCGGGCCGGCGCGGGCGAAATCTCCGGCCAGGGCGTGATGGCGGAACTGGCGCATCCGCACCCGATCGGCGGGCTCGGCGAAGGCCGCGGCATAGGCGCTGAGCGCTACGGCCAGCGCCCCGGTGGTCAGGGCGCCTGAAAGGCCGCCGTCGCGCCAGGCGAAGCCGCCGGCGAACACGGCCAGGAAGACCAGGAAGGCTGGCCAGACGACGGGAGCGTTGCGCATCTGCAGCTCCAGCCGCATCAGCCGCCAGGCCCCGATTACGGCCCAGGCGGCGAACAGGGTCACCGCGACCGCGCGGAATCCGTCGGCCGGCCAGTAGCGTCCGCCCCAGTCGATCAGGCCCTTGGCGCTTAGCATTGCGCCGAAGCCCTCCAGCCCGGCGCCCCGCTGGAACCCGGCTGAGCCCGCCACCCAGGACAACAGGACGCCGCCGACGATCAGGCCCCCCAGCACCCCGCCGGCGCGGGCGGTGCGACCCTCGGCCCGGGCCTTGCGCACCCCGACCAGGGCCGCGCCCATGGAGATCGCCTGCAGCAGCACCGCCAGGGCTGTGAGGAACACCAGGGTCGAGAGCGCGCCCGGCTCGCCGCGCTGCAGGCTGGCGGCGGCCATCAGCAACAGGCCGGTGAGCGCGCAGATCCAGGCCAGGCTGGCGCTGCCCAGGAGCTTGCCCCAGGTCATCGACCAGGGATCGAGCGCCGAGAGCCGCTGGAAGTCCCAGGTGCGGTCGGCGATCTCGTTGAGGATGGAACCGCCCGTCGCGCGCGCGCCCCAGATCATGCCGCAGGCCACGAAGACCACCGCTCCGACGCCGGCGAGGCCAGTCAGGGCGCCATAGGGATTGGTCCGTAGGACCATGATCGCCGCGCCGTAGATCATCAGCAGGACGACGATGGCCCAGGCGACGCGGCGGGGCGCGGACTCGAGCCAGAGATTGCGCTGGAATTCCGGGTTCATGACTGGGCCTCGGCGAGGTAGGCGTCTTCCAGGGTCCGGCGGGTGGGCTGGAAAGCTGACACCTTCAGCCCCGCGCCGATCAGCTTGGCCAGGACGGCGGAGTCGTCATCGCCGTTCCCGGCCAGCAGGATGGCAGTGTCGCCGTCCCGGCGTTCCAGGGCGATGTCCAGCTTGGCCAGAACCTTGTCCAGGTCGGCCGGCGGGGCCGCGAAGGTGACGCTGATCCGGGTCCCGTCGCGCACCCCGGCGCCGGCCGCGACCACCCCGCCGCCGGCCACTCGGCCGTCGCGGATCATCAGCATCTGGGTGGAATAGTCCTCGAGCTCGGAGAGGATGTGCGAGGAGACCACGATGGTCATGCCCTCCTTGGCGAGCCGCAGGATCAGGTCCGAGAGCGCCCGGCGCGCCTCAGGATCGAGGCCGGCGGCGGGCTCGTCCAGCAACAGGACGCGGGGCTGGTGGACGATGGTCTGACCGATGGCCAGGCGCTGCTTGAGGCCGCGCGAAAGTTCTCCGGCCCGCGTCTCCAGCCGGTCGGCGAGCTGGACGCGGGCGGCGGCCTGCTCGACGGCGGCTGGCGTGGCGGCCTCGGAGACCCCCCGCGAGCGGGCGGCGTAGGTGAGCGCCCGACGCACCGAGAGCTCCTCGTAGAGGCCGAAGAAATCGGGCAAGTAGCCGATGGTCGCATGGACTCCGCGCGGGTCGTCCCGGGTGTCCAGGCCGTCGATGGAGATCGTGCCCTCGGTGGCGTCGTCGAGCGCCGCCATGCAGCGCAGCAGGGTGGTCTTGCCCGCCCCGTTGGGACCGACCATGGCCAGGACGGCGCCGGCCTCCACCTTGAACGACACCCCATGCAGCGCCCGCGCCGACGGGTAGTCGTAGACGACGTCCTTCACCTCGATCATGCCGGAACCAGCTCCTTCGCCAGGAAGACCATCAGGTTGTCGCTCGGGAATTTCAGCCCGCGGATGCCCGCCCGCCGGGCGGCCTCCATGTCGGCGTCCTTGTCGCCCACCATGATCGAGCGGCCCACATCGACGGGCCATTCGCGCAGGGCGCGCAGGATCATGCCGGGGTTGGGCTTGCGGTCCGGGGGATCGGGATGGCGATAGGCCTCGACGGTCGCGTCCGGATGCTGCGGGCAATAGTAGAAGGCGTCGATGCGACCGCCGGCCTCGGCCAGGCTCTCCGACATCATGGCGTGCAGGGCGACCACGTCGTCCTCGCCATAATAGCCACGCCCGATCCCCGACTGGTTGGTCACCACGAACACCCACCAGCCGGCGCGGTTGAAGGCGGCGACGGCCTCCCGCGCGCCGGGGATCCAGCGGAAGTCCTCCCAGCGGTGGACATAGCCGGGGTCCTCGTTGAGCACCCCGTCTCGATCGAGGAACAGGGCGGGGCGGGTCTGGGCGTCGGGCAGGCTCACGCGGGCACTATACAGTCAGGCGCGCGGCTTGGGGCTTACGCTTTCGCAATGGAGCGCGCCGAGGCTATGGTCGGCCCTCGCGTTTGCCCAAGTTGAGGTCGCCTTGGCCGGTTCCGTCCTTTCCATCGACGACCTGAGGGTCGATTTCACCACCCACGACGGGCTGGTGGACGCCGTGCGCGGGGTGTCGTTGCAGGTTCGGCGCGGCGAAACCCTCGGCGTGGTGGGCGAGAGCGGCTCGGGCAAGAGCCAGACCTTCATGGCCGTCATGGGCCTGCTGGCCGCCAACGGGCGCGCGACCGGCTCGGTGAAGTTCCTGGACCAGGAGATCCTGGGTCTGAAGCCCAGGACCCTCAACAAAATCCGCGGCTCGAAGATGACCATGATCTTCCAGGACCCGCTGACGGCGCTCACCCCGCACGTGCGCATCGGCGAGCAGATCGCCGAGCCCCTGCGCCAGCACCTGGGCATGAGCGACAAGGACGCCACGGCCCACGCCAGGGACTGGATCGGCCGGGTGCGCATTCCCGACGCCGCGCGGCGGCTGTCGCAATATCCCCACGAGCTTTCCGGCGGCATGCGCCAGCGGGTGATGATCGCCGCGGCCATGGCCGGCGGCCCGGCCCTGCTGATCGCCGACGAGCCGACCACCGCCCTCGACGTCACCGTCCAGGCCGAGATCCTCGACCTGATGGCCGAGCTCGGCCGCGAGACCGGCACGGCCATGGTGTTGATCACCCACGACATGGGGGTCATCGCCCGGCTGGCCGACCGGGTCTGCGTGATGAAGGACGGCGCCTATGTGGAGGAGGGCTCGGCCGAGGCCATCTTCGGAGCGCCGAAGTCCGACTATACCCGCGCCCTGCTGGACGCGATCCCGCGCCTGGACCGCGCCGATCGCGGCGGTCGCCCGACCCTGGCCCCGGTGGCGCCCGACGCCCCGGTGATCGTCGAGGGCCACGACATCAAGGTGCACTTCCCCGTCCGTCAGGGGATGTTCGGCGGCAAGCTCGCCCTGCGCGCCGTCGACGGGGTCAGCTTCCAGGTTCGCCAGGGCGAGACCCTGGGCGTGGTGGGCGAGAGCGGCTGCGGCAAGTCAACGCTCAGTCGCGCCGTGCTGAACCTGCTGCCGCCGACCGCGGGCGCCGTCACCCTGCTGGGCCGCGACATCACCCATGCCGATCGCGAGGCCATGCGCGCCGCCCGCAAGGACCTGCAGATCGTCTTCCAGGACCCGCTCGCCAGCCTCGATCCGCGCATGACCGTCGGCGACTCCATCGCCGAGCCGCTGCAGGTGTTCCGCAAAGGCATGAACCACGCCGAGCGCGAGGCCGAGGTGAGGGCCATGATGCTGCGCGCCGGCCTCTCGCCGACCCTCATCAACCGCTATCCGCACGAGCTTTCCGGCGGCCAGAACCAGCGGGTCGGCATCGCCCGGGCCATGATCCTGCGGCCGAAGCTGGTGATCTGCGACGAGGCGGTCTCGGCGCTCGACGTCTCCATCCGCGCCCAGATCATCGACCTGCTGATCGAGCTGCAGAAGGAGATGGGTCTGGCGATGATCTTCATCAGCCACGACTTGGCGGTCGTGCGCGAGATCAGCCACCGGATCATGGTGCTCTATCTGGGCCGGGTGATGGAACAGGCCGATCGCCAGCGGCTCTATGAAGCGCCGCATCACCCCTACACCAAGGCCCTACTCTCGGCCGCGCCGATCCCCGATCCGGTTCGCGAGCGGGCCCGGGCCCGGGTGAAGCTGGTGGGCGAACCGCCCTCCCCGCTCGATCCGCGCAGCGCCCTGCGCTTCCTGCCCTCTCGGCTCTCCGCCGATCCCCTGGCCCAGGTCTATGTCCCGGAGCTGAAGGAGATTGCCCCCGGCCACCTGGTCAGCGAATACGATCCGCCGGCCGGAGCCGCCTGAGTGACGCGCAAGATCATCCCTGTCCTGATGTCGGGCGGCGCGGGCACGCGTCTGTGGCCCTTGTCGCGACAGGCCCGGCCCAAGCAGTTCCACCGGCTCGGCGGCGAACACAGCCTGATCCAGGACACCGCCCTGCGGGTCGTGGGCGAGATGTTCGAGGCGCCTGTCGTAGTCTGCGCCGCGGCCCATGCCGACCTCACCCGCGCCCAGCTCGCCGAGGTGGGCGTCACGCCCCAGGCCCTGATCGCCGAGCCCGCGCCGCGCAACACCGCCCCGGCGTCGGTGGCCGTCGCCGCCTTTGGGGCCGAGCGCGATCCCGAGGCCCTGATGGTGCTGCTGCACGCCGACAACCTGGTGGCCGACGTGGCCGCCCTGCACGCCGCCATCGAGGCCGGCCGCGCGGCGGCGCAGGCCGGCCAGATCGTGCTGTTCGGGCTGAAGCCCACCGGTCCGGCGACGATCTATGGCTACATCCGGGCCACGGGCGAGGGTCCGGTGCGGCGGGTCGCCCAGTTCGTGGAGAAGCCCGACCTCGCCACCGCCCAGCGCTTCGTGGCCGATCCCGACTATTCCTGGAACGGTGGCATGTTCCTGTTCAAGGCGGGCGCCTTCCTCGACATCGCTCGGGCCCTGGCGCCCGAGGTGGCCGTCGCCGCCGAGGCCGCGGTGGCCGACGCCGCGCGGGCCGGCGACCTGGTGAGCCTGGGCGAGGCCTTCCTCACGGCGCCCAGCATCGCCATTGATGTGGCGGTGATGGAAAAGACTGACCGCGCCGGGGTGGTGGCCGCCGACATCGGCTGGGCCGACGTGGGCAACTGGGACGCGCTCTGGGAGCTGTCGGCCCGCGACGCTGACGGCAACGCCCTGGACGGCGAGGTGACCGCGGTGGAGAGCCGCGGCTCGCTCGCCCGCACCGATGGCCCCTCGGTAGTCCTGGCCGGGGTCGAGGACGTGGTGGTGGTGGTCGAGAACGGCGTGGTCCTGGTCACCCGCCGCGACGCCCCTGCCGCCGTCCGCGCCGCCGTCGACGCGCTCAAGGCCAAGGGCAGAAGCGACCTCCTGTAGCGCGGCAAGGTCCCGGAAAGACTTGGCCGTTATCCTTTCTGGCTCAAGCTTCGGGTCAGGGGACCGCGCCTTTGCAAATCGACGTCCTACGTCCGCAGGATCTTTCGTCCGAGCGCGTCGCGCGCTGGGGCGAGCTTCAGGCTGCCGATATCGAGCTGGATACGCCCTTCCTGGCGCCGGGCTGGGCGCGGCTGATCGAGCGGATCCAGGGCGAGGGCGCACGCAATGTCCGCGTCGCCGTAGCCCATCAGGACGGCCGCGACGTGGCGTTCATGCCGGTTCGGGTGGGCTCGTTCACCGCCATGCCGGCCGGGGCCCCCATGTGCGATTACCAGGGTGTGGTGGCCGAAGCCGGGGTCGCCGTCGACGCCCGCGCCATGGTCGCGGCCCTGGGCGTCCATCGGCTGGACTTCTCCCACATGCTGGAGAGCCAATCAGCCTTCAAGCGCTTCGCCCGCGGCCGGTTCGTCTCCCACGTCATCGATGTCGAGGGCGGCTACGAAGCCTATGAGGCCGAGCGTCGCGCGGCTGGGACCTCGGTGCTGAAGGACTGCGACAAGAAGCGCCGCAAGGCCGAGCGCGAGATCGGTCCCGCGGTTTTCCAGGCCTTTTCCCGCTCCACCGCCGACTTCGACAAGCTGTTGGAATGGAAGCGCGCCCAGCTCAAGGCCACCGGCCAGACCGACATCTTCGAGACCGGCTGGACCCGCGAGCTGATGGCCGAGATGTTCGCCAGCCGCGATCCGGACTTCGGCGGGGTCATGTTCACCCTGCATTTCGGCGACCGTCTTGCGGCGGCGCATCTGCACCTGCGCGGGCGCCGCACGATCCACGGCTGGATCATCGCCCACGACCCGGAGTTCGAGCGCTACTCCCCGGGCCTGCTGCTGTTCCAGTCCATCCTGCGCTGGATGGACGACACCCCCTATCGCCGCCTGGACCTCGGTCCGGGCGACTACCGCTTCAAGCGCGACCTCGCCAATCACGGCCAGTGGGTGACCCATGGTTTCGTCGGCGCCCCGTCGCCGGCGACCCTGACGCGGGCGGTCGCCTATGGGGTGCGCCGCGTGGCCGAAGCCCTGCCCTTGGGACAGATGTCCGAACTGCCCGGCAAGGCGATGCGCCGCATGGATCAATGGCGAGGGCTTCGCTAGCCGAGGCGGCGCCACATTGCCGATTGGCGCGCTCGCCGCTAGACGTGGCGTCCCGCACCACATCGGCTAGGCCATGACGCTTTCCATCGACGACATCCGCGCGGCCGCCGGTCGGCTGGCCGGACATATCGAACGCACCCCCTGCCGCCATTCGCGCACCCTGTCGGAGATCACCGGGGCCGAGGTCTGGGTGAAGTTCGAGAACCTGCAGTTCACCGCGGCCTACAAGGAGCGCGGGGCGCTCAACACCTTGCTTCAGCTCTCCGACAATGAGCGCGGGCGCGGGGTGATCGCCGCCTCCGCCGGAAACCACAGCCAGGGCTTGGCCTATCACGCGGCGCGCCTGGGGATTCCCGTCACCATCGTCATGCCGCGCGGCACCCCCTTCGTGAAGGTGCAGCAGACCCGCGCCCACGGCGCCGAGGTGGTGATCGACGGCGACAATTACGACGAGGCCTCGGACGTCGCCCTGAAGCTCTGCAAGGCGCGCGACCTTTCCTTCGTCCACCCCTTCAACGACCTGCAGGTCATGGCCGGCCAGGGCACCGTGGCGCTGGAGATGTTCGAGGACGTGCCGGACCTGGAGATCCTGCCCATCCCTATCGGCGGCGGAGGGCTGATCGCCGGCTGCGCCACCGTGGCCAAATCGCTCAATTCGAAGGTCCGTATCGTCGGCGTGGAGCCGGCCATGTATCCGTCCTTCACCGCCAAGATGCGCGGCGTGAACGGGGTGACCGGCACGGGCGGGGCGACCATCGCCGAGGGCATCGCCGTCAAGCAGGTGGGCGAGCTTTCCTATAGCATCGCCCGGCCGCTGATCGACGACGTGCTGCTGATCGAGGAGCCGCACTTCGAGCGGGCCGTGGCGCTCTATTGCAATGTGGAGAAGACGGTGGTCGAGGGGGCGGGCGCCGCCTCGCTGGCGGCCCTGCTGGCCTATCCCGACCAGTTCCGCGGCAAGAAGGTCGGTCTGATCGTCACCGGCGGCAATATCGACACCCGGCTGTTGGCCTCGGTCCTGACCCGGGAGCTGGTGCGCGAACAGCGGCTGGTCAGCTTGCGGATCATCGGCGACGACCGGCCGGGCCTGCTGGCCACCGTCTCGACGGTGATCGGCCAGATGGGCGGCAATATCGTCGAGGTGGCCCACAACCGCCTGGCCCTCGACGTGCCGGCCAAGGGCGCGGAGTTCGACATCATGATCGAAACCCGCGACGCCCAGCACACCCAGGAAATCATGGACGCCCTGCGCGATCGCGGCTACCCGCCGCGCGCCGTCTGAAGGTCTAGCGAATGAAACGTCTGATCGTCGCCCTCGCCGCCGCCCTGTCGCTGGCCGCCTGTGGCAAGGCCGACAGCCAGGAGACCGCCAAGGCGGCCGCCGAGGCCACCGCCTATCTGGCGACCAACGCCAAGGCGCCGGGGGTCAAGTCCCTGCCGTCGGGCCTGCAGTACAAGATCGTCCGCTCGGGCCCGGCCGACGGCCTCAAGCCTGCCCCGCAGGACGAGGTCAAGGTCCACTACGAGGGCAAGCTGCTCTCGGGCAAGGTGTTCGACTCGTCCTACGAGCGCGGCGCCCCGGCGGCCATGCCGCTGGCCGCCCTGATCCCGGCCTGGCAGGAAGCCCTGCAACTCATGCGGCCGGGCGACGAATGGGTGCTCTATGTGCCGCCGGCCCTCGGCTACGGGGAAGAAGGCGCGGGTGGCGGCGAGATTCCGGGCAATAGCCTGCTGATCTTCCGCATCGAACTGATCGACGTCCTGCCCGGCCCGGGCCGCATCGGTCAGGGCTGACCGGTTCGCTCTTGCGTTGCACCCGCGCCTCTGTTTGGTGACCGCCAAACAGAACGGGGAAACACACGGATGAGACTGACCAAGCCCAGGATCGCGCCGGTCCAGGACGCCGACCTGACCCCCGATCAAAAAGAAATCCTCGAGCCCATGGGCGAGCGGGTGCTGAACATCTTCCGCACCATGGTCCAGGCCCCGAAGGCGGCGAAGGGCTTCCTGGCCTGGGGCAACTATGTGCTGTCGCGGCGCAACGACCTGCCGGCCCGCGAGCGCGAGATCGTCATCCTGCGCATCGGCTACCTCTGCAAGTCCGGCTACGAATGGACCCAGCACCACGCCATCGGTCTGCGCGAGGGCCTGACCGCCGCCGAGATCGAGGCGATCAAGCAGGGCGCCGCCGCTCCCGACTGGAGCGCCGCCGACCGCGCCCTGCTCAAGGCGTCCGACGAGCTGCACAACGACCAGTTCGTCACTGACGGGACATGGGCGGCGCTCACCCGCCACTTCTCCGACAAGCAGTGCATGGATGTCGTGTTCACCGCCGGCCAGTATACCCAGGTGTCGATGATCCTGAACTCGTTCGGGGTGCAGCTCGACGCCGGCCAGACCCTCGATCCCGACCTGAAGGGCTTCTGAACATGCGGCTCGCGGGCAAGACCGCCATCGTCGTCGGGGCCGGCCAGACGCCTGGCGAGACCCTGGGCAACGGCCGGGCCATGTCGCTGCTGTTCGCCCGCGAAGGCGCCGAGGTCCTCTGCGTCGACCGGCTGATCGAGCGGGCCGAGGAGACGGCCGAGATGATCGTCGCCGAGGGCGGCAAGGCCGCCGCCTTCGCCGCCGACATCACCAAGGCCGAGGATTGCACGGCGATGATCGAGGCGGCCAAGGCGCGCTGGGAGCGCATCGACATCCTGGTCAACAATGTCGGGATCGGCGGGGGCGGCGACGGCCCGGCCCACCGGCTGGAGGAGGCGGCCTTCGACCGCATCCTGGCGGTGAACCTCAAGGGCACCTGGCTGTCGACCAAGGCCGCCTTGCCCCTCATGCGCGAACAGGGCGGCGGCTCGATCGTCAACATCTCGTCCCTGGCCTCGATCGCCGGGGGGAACCAGGTGGCCTACGAGGTCTCCAAGGCCGCGGTGAACCGGCTGACCACCTCGACAGCCCAGGCCAATGCGGCCAAGGGCGTGCGCTGCAACGCCATCGCCATGGGCCTGATGGACACCCCCATGGCCGTGGCCGGCATCGCCGCGTCCACCGGCCGGGAACAACAGGCGGTCCGTGACGCCCGCAACGCCCGCGTGCCGCTGGGCGGCCAGATGGGCACGGCCTGGGACACCGCCTATGCAGCCCTGTTCCTGGCGTCGGACGAGGCGCGGTTCATCACCGGCGTCGTGCTGTGGGTCGACGGCGGAATGTCTAGCCGGATCGGGTGATCCCTACAGTCCGTATCCCCGCGCCATCGCCGCGGCGAAGGCGGGGATCGGGGCGAAGATGGCGAGTTCGGCGATCAGGAATCCGCGCACCGAGGCCACGTGATCGCCGGTCAAGGCGAAGCCGGGCTCGGCCTTGGCCGTCCGCCGCCACCCGGCGATGCGGATCGTCGGCTGCACGGACAGCACCCCGACCACGAGGAAGGCGGCGATCTTGGCCCAGAACGCCCAGTTCCCGAGATAGGCGTCGGGACCCTTCACGCCCAGGAAGACGCGGGCGAACCCGACCGCCAGGATCAGGCCCGCGATCATGCCGTAGTGCAGGTCGATCATCCCCAGGCGCTTGAGATCCGCACCCGCTAGGCCGGGCCGGATCATGGCCAGCTCGAAGGCCAGGATGGCGGCCAGGGCGAAGACCAGCAGATGGTGGGCGATGGCGAGGACGAGGTCGGTCACGGGGCGACTCCAGGCGATTGGCGCCGCGACACTCGCTCCATTCGCTTACTATGTAAATACTAGCCCTTGTCGCCGGTGCGGTAGTCGCCGAAGGCGCGGTCGCGGGCGGTAAGCGCCTGGGTCACGCCCTGGCGCATCTGGGCCATGTATTCGCGCGAAGCCTTGGTGTGCCAGCCCAGGGCATGGACGTCGGTGGCCGCCCGGATGCCGGTGCGCATGCCCATGGCTTCCATCTGGCGGTGCACCGCGCGCTTGTTGAGCTGGGCTAGTTCCGGGTCGACCTTGGCCACCCGCACGGCCATCGACAGAACCTCGTCTTCAAGCTTGTCCGCCGGGAAGGCCCGGTTGGCGAAGCCCAGCCGCACCGCCTCGTTCCCATCGATGGAGTCGCCGGTCAGCATCTGCTCCATGGCCGCCCGCATGCCCATCAGCCAGGCGTGGGAATGATTGTCGGCGGGGCTCATGGTGCGCACGGCCGGGTAGCCGATCTGGGCGTCCTGCGCCACATAGACCAGGTCGCAGGAGGTGGCGAGTTCCGAGCCCCCGGCCAGGCACCAGCCATGCACCTGGGCGATCACCGGCTTGGCCAGGTCCCAGACCTTGAAGCAGCCCTCGACCACATGGCGCGCCCACTGGCCCTGGTTTCCCGCCGTGTGCCAGGGCTGCTCGCCCAGGCCCGCCAGATCGTAGCCGGAGGAGAAGCAGGTCCCGGCCCCGCGCACGATCATCACCCGCACCTCGGGATCGCGGTCGCCAGCCTCCAGGGCGTTGTAGATCTCCGCCCGCAGGGCGTTTGACAACGCATTGCGCTTGTTGGGGCGGTTCAGGGTGAGCCGGCGCACATGCGGCGCGGGCTCGTCGATCAGTAGGATGGGCTCGTCGGCCATGGCGTCCTCCCTGGACTTTGGAGGGAGGCTAGGCGCCTGCCGTCCCGGCAGTCCAGCGCGCCCAATCTTAAACCAAATGGTTTGACATGGTCCGGCCCCCTGTCGTTTGATCCCGGCGGGCTTCCACGGCGAGGACGGACTGATGACCAAGATCACCCCATTCTTGATGTTCGAGGGCGCGGCCGAGGCGGCGATGGACTTCTACGTGTCGCTGTTCCCAGGCAGCAGGATCGACGAGATCACCCGCTACGGGGTGGAGGGACCCGGCAAGGAGGGCTCGGTGGTCCGCGCGAACTTCACCCTGGGGGACCAGAGCGTGATGTGCATCGACAGCCCGGCCCAGCACGCCTTCACCTTCACGCCGTCCTTCTCGTTCTTCGTCGACTGCGAGACCGACGAAGATCTGCAGCGCCTGATCGACGCCCTGTCGCAGGGCGGCGCGTTCCTCATGCCGCCGGACAATTATGGCTTCAGCCGCCGGTTCGCCTGGCTCAACGACCGCTTCGGCGTCTCCTGGCAGCTCAACCTGCCCTAGACCATTTTCCGCTGAAGTGGCCACCGGTTCGGCGAAGAGAATGGTCTAAATTCAAAGAGTCTGGAGCAGTATCCGATCCAAGCGGATCGGATACTGCCCTAGGGCCTCATCAGTCCGTGAACACCACGGTCTTGGCGCCGTTCAGCAGCACCCGGTCCTCCAGCTTCCAGCGCACGGCGCGGGCCAGGACCCTGCGCTCGATGTCGCGGCCCTTGCGGATCAGGGCGGCCGGGGTGTCGCGGTGGCTGATGCGCTCGACGTCCTGCTCGATGATCGGCCCTTCGTCGAGATTGGCGGTGACGTAGTGGGCGGTGGCGCCGATCACCTTCACCCCGCGCTCATGGGCCTGGTGATAGGGCCGCGCGCCCTTGAATCCCGGCAGGAAGGAGTGGTGGATGTTGATGCAGCGCTCTTCCAGCTTGGCCGCCAGGCCCTCGGACAGCACCTGCATGTAGCGGGCGAGGACCACCAGCTCGGTCCCGGTCTCCTGGATCAGCTTCCAGATCGCCGCCTCCTGCTCCAGCTTGGTGGCGCGGCTGACCGGCAGATGGTGGAAGGGCACGCCGCGCAGGTCGAGATTGGCGTAGGTCTCGATGGGGTGGTTCGACACCACAGCGGAGATGTCCATCGGCAGCTCGCCGCGCCGCCAGCGATAGAGCAGGTCGGCCAGACAGTGGTCCTGCTGGCTGGCCAGGATCATCACCTTCCGCCGGGCCTTCGGGTCGCGCAGGCTCCAGCGCATGGAGAAACCCTGGGCCAGGTCGCCGAAGTCGGCGCGCAGGGCGTCGAAATCGGCCCCGGGGGCGGCGAACACCACCCGCATGAAGAAGTGGCCGGTTTCCACGTCGTCATACTGCTGGGCGTCGAGGATGTTGGCCCCGCGCTCATAGAGGAAGCTGGAGACGCGGGCGACGATGCCCGGCTGGTCGGGACAGGAGAGGGTCAGGATCATGGCGCCGGCCAGAGGCGGCAAATGAAGGTCTTGGTCAAGCCTCGGGCGCCGACCGCATCGCGCGCTGGGGCGCCCGGTGTGCTCGGGCCCAGCGCCATGCCAGCCAGACCGCCACAAATGGCAGAGCAATCAACGGCGCAAAAAGCAGAAGCGAAGCGTGCGGATACAAGCCGCAGTCTGCCATACAGACGAGATCGCCTGCCTGCTCAATTGTCGGCGGCGACAGCGTGGTCGCTTCCAATCAAGGCCTCCCTACATAGTCGCCTGAGTTTGGATGTTCCCAGCTTGGATCATTCCTCAGCGACGGGCTAGGGTCCGCGCCATGCCCACAGCCGAAGCCCTGGCGCCCCGCGCCATCGACATCCTTGCCAGCCTGGTCTCGTTCGACACCACCTCGCGGCTCTCCAACCTGGCCCTGATCGAGTGGGTCGAGGCCTATCTGGACGGCCATGGGGTGGCGCACCGGCGGGTCCCGAACCACGACGGGACCAAGTCGAACCTGCTGGCCACGGTGGGGCCGGCCGTCGAGGGCGGGGTGGTGCTGTCGGGCCATACCGACGTGGTGCCGGTGGACGGCCAGGCCTGGGTCACCGATCCCTTCGTCCTGACGCCAAAGGACGACGGGCGGATCTATGGTCGCGGGACCTGCGACATGAAGGGGTTCCTGGCTTTGGCGCTCGCCGCCGTGCCGGACCTGGTCGCCGCCAAGCCCCGGATGCCCGTGCACCTAGCCTTCTCCTATGACGAGGAGATCGGCTGCCTGGGGGCGCCGGACCTGATCGCCATGATCGCCGCCGAGCTGCCGCGCCCGGCCCTGGTGGTGGTGGGCGAACCCACCGATATGGTGGCGGTCAGCGGCCACAAGGGCATCTCCACCTTCACCGTCACGGTGACTGGCAAGGAGGCCCATTCCAGCCAGACCCATCTGGGCGTCTCGGCCATCATGGAGGCGGTGAAGCTGATGGCCTCGCTGTCGGCCCTGGCCGAGCGGCTGGAGCGGGAGGCCGATCCCGCCTCGCCCTTCGTCCCCAAGCACACGACGCTCACCATCGGCATCCTGCACGGCGGCACGGCGGGCAACATCCTGGCGCGGGAATGCGCCTTCCAGTTCGACGTGCGCTGCCCGCCGGGCCAGGAGCCGCTGAAGATCCTCGAGCCCTTCTTCGCCGAGGTCGCGGCCGTGGATGTGGCGCTCAAGACCCGCTTTCCCGAGGCCGGGGCGAAGATCGCGCAGCGCTCCGGCACCCCGGGCATGGCGGTGGAGAAGGACGGAGCCGCCGAAGCCTTCGCCCGACGGCTGGCCGGCGACAATGGTCCGCCGCGGGTGGTGCCCTACGCCGCCGAGGCGGGGCAGTTCCAGCAGGCGGGATATTCCACGGTGATCTGCGGTCCGGGCTCCATCGACCAGGCCCACCAGGCCAACGAATACGTCGAGCGCTCGCAGATGGAGCGCGGGGCGGCCTTCATGGCTCGCCTGGTCGATTGGGCCGCACGCGGCGAATGACCGGGCGGCGGCCGGTCAGGTCGCGGGGGTTCCACGTCATGGCCCGGGCGATGGCCCAGGCGGAGACGCGGCGGCGGGCCTGGACCTCGCGGCGGCTCTTCAGGATGGTCGGCAGGCCCTTCAGCGACTCCTTGAAGGCGCGCCAGACGATATGGGCGTGCGGCCAGTTCTCGCGGCGCGAGGAGATATAGGCCACCGCCAGCAGGTGCAGCGGCACGACGATGGGCAGCAGCGGCCAGGGGGTGTCCTTATAGACCCCATAGAAGCGGTTGCGCGTGCCGTGGAAGACCGCGAACTCCGACTTGCGCCCGCCGGTGGAGGCCGAGCCCACATGGCGGATCACCGCCCTGGGGGCCAGGACGGTGGGCTCCCCGGCCAGCTGCAGCCGGTACCCCAGGTCCACATCCTCGGAATAGCAGAAGAAGAACTCGTCGAACCCGCCCTGCTCCAGGAACAGCGCCCGGTCGATCATCATCGCCGCGCCGCAGGGGGAGAAGACCTCGCCCTCGGGAACCTGGTCGGGGCACTTGGAGAGGTAGCCGCCGCGATAGGGGATGCCGTAGCCGCTCATCACGTCGCCCAGCCCGTCCAGCAGGGCGGGGTCCTCGTCCATCAGCTGGCGCGAGGTGAAGGAGCGCACGGTCGGATGGCGCTGCGAGGCCGCCACCAGCTCGGCCAGCCAGTCGGGGGCGGCGAAGGCGTCGGGGTTGAGGAAGACCAGCCAGCGGCCCCGGCCTTCGCGCGCGGCCTGGTTGCCGGCGCCGGAGAAGCCGAGGTTCTCCTGGTTCTCGATCAGGCGCATGCCGGGGAATTCGCGGGCGATCGCCGCGTCGCCGGGATCGGGCGAGGCGTTGTCGATGACCAGGGCCTCAAAGTCCGTGAAGCTCTGGGCCGCCAGATGCTCCAGGCAGGTGCGCAGGGTGGGCCCCGAGTTCCAGGCGATCACGCATACGGTGATAAGGGGCGTCTTTGCCTTGTCTTCCTGCGCGCGGTCGTCCATGCGGTGGCGTTTTCCAAAGCTCCCGGACCGCCATGACGTCGATCACGCCGCTCTCGATCCCTGAAGTCCTGCTTATCACGCCCAAGCGTCATGGCGATGCGCGGGGATGGTTCTCCGAGACCTGGAGCCGCCGGGCCATGGAGGCCGCAGGCCTCGCCCACGATTTCGTGCAGGACAACCAGGCCTTCAGCGCCAAGGCCGGCACCGTGCGCGGCCTGCATTTCCAACAGGCCCCCCACGCCCAGGCCAAGCTGGTCCGGGTGCTGAAGGGCGCGATCTTCGATGTGGCGGTGGACATCCGCCCGGGCTCGGCGACCTACGGCCAGTGGGTGGGCGCGACGCTCACCGCCGAGGGCGGCGAGCAGATCCTGGTGCCGCGCGGCTTCGCCCACGGCTACTGCACCCTCGTCGACGACTGCGAGCTCTTCTACAAGGTGGACGGGCAGTATGCGCCGGAGACCGAGGGCGGGATCATCTGGAACGATCCGGACCTGGCCATCGACTGGGGCTTCGCGGGCGAGGCGACCCTCTCGGACAAGGACAAGGTCTTGCCCCGGCTGAAGGACATGCCGGCGGCGGCGTTCTGAGCATGAGCGAACTGGTCCGCATCCTCGACATCGAGCCCATCGACCTCGACATGTTCCGCGGGCACACCCCGGAGGGCGAGACCCGGCGCATCTATGGCGGCCAGGTGATCGCCCAGGCCCTGACCGCGGCCTACCGCACCATCGACGGGCGCCACTGCCATTCGATGCACGCCTATTTCATCCGGCCGGGCGACCCGAAGATCCCGATCCTGCTGAAGGTCGAGCGGGTGCGCGACGGCGGCAGTTTCGCCGTGCGGCGGGTGGTGGC
This sequence comes from Phenylobacterium sp., assembly GCF_030697925.1. Classification (GTDB taxonomy): domain Bacteria; phylum Pseudomonadota; class Alphaproteobacteria; order Caulobacterales; family Caulobacteraceae; genus Phenylobacterium. The sequence goes on from NZ_JAUYOJ010000141.1 coordinate 43,805, forward strand.
TCTGCAGCATGGCCAGCAGATCTTCAACCTGGCCGCCTCCTTCCAGGTCCCCGAGACCGGGTTCGAGCACCAGATCGAGATGCCCGCCCCGCCCGGTCCCGACGGGCTGATGGACGAGGACGAGTTGCGCAAGGCCGCCGGCGACGACACCCCGCGCCGCACCTGGCCCATCGAGGTTCGCCCGGTCGATCCCATGCCGCACGGCAAGGCGCCGAAGATGGAACCGACCCAGTCGGTCTGGTTCAGGGCCCGCGAGCCGCTGCCCGCCGACGTGGCGATCAACCAGTGCGCGCTCGCCTACGCTTCCGACATGACCCTGCTGGACACCTCCCTTCGGCCGCACGAGGTGGTGTGGAGCGAGGGCCGCCTGCAGGTGGCGAGCCTCGACCACGCCCTGTGGTTCCACGAGGCCACCGACTTTTCCGACTGGCACCTCTATGTCCAGGACAGCCCCTCGGCCTCGGGCGGTCGCGGCTTCAACCGCGGCTCGATCTTCAACCGAGCCGGCAAGCTGGTGGCCTCGGCGGCGCAGGAAGCCCTGATCCGGTATCGGTAGCCCGAAGGACGGCGGTCCGATCTCCTCCTCTCCACCCGCCTTCGGGGGGAGAGGAGGATGATCATCCCCAGGCTCCAGACATGAAAAGGCCCGCCGTGGGGCGGCGGGCCTTGGGAGTCCGAACCTGGGGGGAGCCGGGTCCGGACGAAGCTGACAGCGGCGGTTAGCGGCTGGCCAGGGTGTTGGCGGCGCGCTGGGCGGCCAGGGCGGTGTTGCGGGCCGCGAACTTCTCGGCGATTTCGACCTGGACGGCTTCCATGCAGCGGGCGTTGGCGACCAGGCTGCGCTGGTTCAGCGTTTCGGCGCGGCAGAACTTGCGGGCGGCGGCCTCGGCGCGGGCGTGGAAGGCTTGGGCGCCTTCGGGGCTGAGGGTGTCGATGTCGGCGGCGCTGATGGTCACCGGGGCGGCGTGGGCGGCCGTGGCGAGGGCGGCGACCGGGATGATGGCGAGGGCCAGCGTGGCGACGCCGGCGAGGGTGGACTTGAACATCTGGTTTCTCCCGTTGCTGGTCGCCGTGGCGGCCGATGACCAACGAGATAGACCTGTCTCGTGACGAAATCTTGTTAAGTCGGAGTAATGACGGAGATTTAAGAGTATTACAGGAAGTTCATTAACCTGGTTACATAAAGTTTACTTAGGTGACGCCGCCGCGTCACAGGCTGGCGCGGCGGCGTGATACCTAGGCCTCGACCTTGAAGGTCAGGCCGGCGTTCTTCTGCAGGCGGTCGACCAGGCGGCTTCCGAGCGCCGCGCCGGGGGTCAGGACGCCGCCCGCCAGTTCGGGTGGGTCCTTGACCAGGCAGATGGCGGTCTCGGCGATCAGCTTGGAGGTCGAGCCGTAGCCGGGATCGCGGTCGCCATGGACGCTGACCTTCACCTTGCGCCCGTCCTTGGCGATCCCGATGAACACCAGGTCGTAGAAGCCGGCGTCGCGCTCGGCCTTGCTGGGGCCCTCGCCGGGCTGGGGCCCGCCTTCGGCGCTCATGGCGAAGCTGGCCGGGGCCTTGGGGTCGACCACGCTCATCTCGTCATAGACGAAGTCCGTCCCGTACGGATGGCCCATCAGGAAGTTCGAGCGGTGGACGTTCTTGGTGTTGATCGCCGCCATCATGAAGGGGCCGACCTGGGCGTCCATGTCGGGATCGTGCTCTGGCTGGTCGCCGCGCGGCTGTTCCGGGCCTTTGAAGCCGGGGGTCAGGGCGAACGGATCGGCCATCAAGGCCATCAGGCTGGGGTCCTTCATGATCGCGGCCATGGTCGCCCGGCCGCTGGCGGCCGTGCCGCCCGACAGGCCGCCCCGCATGGACCGCACCCGGCCCTTCACCCGCGGGACCGGCCCGCCCAGCTTCGCCTTGGCGGTCTCCTGGGCGAAGAACACGCCCAGCTCGAAGGGGATGGAGTCGAAGCCCGCCGAGTGCAGGATCCGCGCGCCGGTCCGCTTGGCCGTCTCGTGGTGGGTGGCGATGGTGGCGGCCATCCAGTTGGGCTCGCCCGACAGGTCCAGATAGTCGGTCCCGGCCTCGGCGCAGGCCGCGATCAGGGCGTCGCCATAGAGCTGGTAGGGCCCCACCGTCGTCAGCACCGCCTTCGCCCGCCCGACCATGGCCTTCAGCGAGGCGGCGTCGGCGGCGTCGGCGACCACCAGGGGGGTGTCTTTGGGCGCGCCGATCTCGTCGCGGACCGCGGCCAGCTTGTCGGCGCTGCGCCCGGCCATGGCCCACTTCACCTCGCCGCCGACGCCGTAGCGTTGGGCCAGGTACTCAGCCACCAGCCTGCCGGTGAACCCGGTGGCTCCATAGACGATGATGTCGAACTCCGCGTCGCGGTTCATGGCGGTCCCCTTCGATTTACATTGTACGGAACCATGCCGGAATTGATCGGGCCGCGCAAACTCCAGATCGGAAATCGGCGCTTGATCTTCCGCAAAGGAACCCGGTCATCTGGCGAGACCGCCGCGGGAGACGTGAACACCTTGATCCAGGACGCCGGCCCTCCGGGGCGCCCGCTCTCCGCGCCCACCGTGCTGTCGTTCTCCGCCGCCGCCCTGCCGCTATGGGCGCTGGCGGTAGCCGTGGCCGTCTATCTGCCGGCCTATTTCGCCAGCCACCTGGGGGTCAGTCTCGGCGTAATCGGGGTCGCCTGGGCGGTGGTGCGTTTCCTGGACATCGCGGTCGACCCGGCGCTGGGCATGGTCATGGACCGCACCCGCACGCGGTTCGGGCGCTACCGCGTCTGGCTGATGATCGGGGCGCCGATCCTGATGGCCTCGGTCTATGCGTTGTTCCTGGCCCCGGCGGGGATCGGGGCGGCCTACCTGATCGGGTGGCTATTCGTGCTCTATCTGGGCATCTCGATCGTCACACTGGCCCACCTGGCCTGGGCCGCGACCCTGGCCACCGAATATCACCAGCGTTCGCGGGTGTTCGGGGTGGTGGCGACCGTGGGCGTGCTCGGCGCCGTGGCCGTGCTGATGATCCCAATCGCGGCGGGCGCCTCCGGCCGGTCCGACGCGGAAGGCGTCCAGGCCATGGGCTGGTTCATCTTCTGGCTGGTCCCGATCTCGGTCGTCCTCGTTTGCCTGCGCACGCCCGAGCACATCGCCCCGGTGCGGGAAGGCGCCCACCTGAACCTGAAGGATCTCTGGGCCCTGCTGGTCAAGCCGGACCTGGTGCGCCTGGTCCTGGCCCAGATGGCGCTCACCCTCGGCCCCGGCTGGATGAGCGCGCTCTACCTGTTCTTCTTCACCGACGCCCGGGGCTACACCTCCGAACAGGCCTCGATCCTGCTGCTGATCTACGTGGTGGCGGGCATCGCCGGCGCTCCGGCCACCGCGCGCCTGGCCATGAGGTTCGGCAAGCACCGCACCCTGATGGTCACCACCACCGCCTATTCACTCGGCCTCTGCACGATCCTGTTCCTGCCCAAGGCCAGCATGGCGGCGGGCATACCGATGATGTTCTGGTGCGGCTTCATGGCGGCGGGCTTCGACCTGATGATCCGCGCGATGCTGGCTGATGTGGGCGACGAAGTGCGGCTGGATCAGGGCCAGGAGCAGATCAGCCTGATCTATGCGTTGAACACCCTGGCGGCGAAGATCGCCGCGGCCTTCGCCATCGTCCTGACCTTCCCGCTGCTGGGCTGGCTGGGATATGTGGCCGCCGAGGGGGCGACCAATACGCCTGCCGCGATCCGAAGCCTGGAGTTCACCTTCATCCTCGGTCCCATCGTCTTCGTGATGCTAGGCGGGGCCTGCGTGATCGGCTGGCGGCTGGACGCGGGGCGCCACGCCGACATCCGCCGCCAGCTGGACGAACGCGACGCCCAGTACGCCGAGGCGCCGATCCTGGAGAGCCTCACCGCCCAGCCGGCCATCGCCGTCCTGGCCGAGGACGGCAAGCCCGGCTGACGTCGGGTCAGAGTGTTCTCGCGACCAGATCCGTGACAGCGTAAGGCCAGCGGCTCGCCAGGCGCGCGCGCGAGGGACGACCATGACCGGGCTGATCCTGCACCATTACGACACCTCGCCCTTCTCCGAGAAGGTGCGGCTGATGTTCGGCCTCAAGGGCCTGGCCTGGGACTCCGTCCAGGCCCCGGTGATCATGCCCAAGCCCGACCTGGTCCCGCTGACCGGCGGCTATCGCCGCATCCCGGTGATGCAGGTGGGCGCCGACATCTATTGCGACACCCAGGTCATCCTGGCCGAGATCGAGGCCCGCGCGCCCAACCCGCCCAGCGTCTCCGGAGCCGGCTGGGCGGTCAATTTCTGGGCCGACCGGCTGTTCTTCGGCGTCACCGTTCCGATCATCTTCGGCGAGCTGGGCGATGCGACCTCGCGCGAGTTCATCCTGGACCGCGAGAAGTTGTCCGGCCGGCCGTTCGACATCGCCGCCATGAAGGCCGCGGCCGGCGTCATGCGGCCCCAGTGGCGCGCCCAGGCGGCCTGGATCGAGGCGGGCCTGGCGCGGGGCGAATGGCTCGACGGCGATGCGCCCGGGCTCTCCGACATCGCCGCCTATATGAATCTGTGGTTCTTGGCCCGCAACCTGCCCGCCGTCGCCTATGGGTTGCTGAGCGGCCTGCCGCGCACCCAGGCCTGGCGCGACCGTGTGGCCGCCATCGGCCACGGGACCCGCCGCGAGATTACCGGGGCGCAGGCCCTCCAGGTCGCCCACGACGCCGAACCGGCCGCGCCGCCGGCCCATGACCACGCCGATCCGCAGGCCCTGGCGGTGGGTGCGGCGGTGACCGTCGCCGCCGACGACTATGGCCGCGACCCCGTCGCCGGAACCCTGGTCGCCGTCACCCCCGACCGGGTGGTCATCGCCCGCGGGACGCCCGAACTGGGCAGGACCCACATCCATTTTCCCCGCGCCGGCTACCGAGTCGGCAAGGCCTGAAGGAGCGCACCATGGAAGACCGCATCAAGGTGCAGCTGAAGGACGGCGTCGCCGATGTCCGCCTGGTCCGCGGCGACAAGATGAACGCCCTGGACGACGCCATGTTCTCGGCCCTGATCGAGACCGGCGAGGCGCTGAAGACCCGGCCGGGCGTGCGCGCCATCGTGCTTTCGGGTGAGGGCCGGGCCTTCTGCGCCGGGCTCGACATGGGCAATTTCGGCAAGATGGCCTCGGGCGAGCGGTCTGGCGGCCAGTCGTCCACCGGCGAGACCCTGGTCACCACCAAGCGCACGCCGGGCGGCTCCAACCGCGCCCAGCACGCGGTGATGGTCTGGCGCGAACAGACCGTGCCGGTGATCGCCGCGATCCACGGCGTGGCCTTCGGCGGCGGGTTCCAGCTGGCGCTCGGCGCCGACATCCGCTTCGTCACCGCCGACACCCGGATGTCGGTCATGGAGATCAAGTGGGGCCTGGTGCCTGACATGGCCGGCCTGGTGCTGATGAAGCGCCTGGTGCGCGACGACGTGGCCCGGGAGCTGACATATACCGGCCGTCAGTTCAACGGCGAGGAGGCGCTGCGCCTGGGCTTCGCCACCCGGGTCTGCGCCGACCCCTATGCCGAGGCCCTGGCCCTGGCCGCCGAGATCGCCGGCAAGAGCCCCACGGCCATCCGCGGCGCCAAGCGGCTGCTGGACATGGCGCCGGACGCCGACCAGCAGGCCATCCTGTTGGCCGAGAGCCAGGAGCAGACCGCACTGATCGGCTCGCCCAACCAGGTCGAGGCGGTGATGGCCAACATGCAGAAGCGCGCCGCCGTTTACGCCGACTGATGCTCACCCTTTACCACTGCGCCGACGCCCGCTCCTTCCGCGCCCTCTGGGCCTTGGAGGAGCTTGGTGTTCCCTACGAGCTGAAACTGCTGCCCTTCCCGCCCAGGGTCCTTGCGCCGGAGTACCTGGCCGAGAACCCGCTGGGCACCATCCCGCTGCTGGTCGACGGGGCGACGCGGATGACCGAGTCCTCGGCCATCGTCCAGTACCTGGCGGTCAAGCACGGCGGCCCGCTGCTGGTGAGCCCGGACGATCCCGCCTACGGCGCCTGGCTGAACTGGCTCTATCTGGGCGAGGCGACCCTGACCTTCCCGCAGACCCTGGTGCTCCGCTACACGCGCCTGGAGCCCAGGGAGCGTCGCAATCCTCAGGTGGCCGAGGACTATGGCCGCTGGTTCATGGCCCGGCTGCGGGCGGTGGACGCGGCCCTGCAGGGCGCCGAGCACCTCTGCGCCGGGCGGTTCACGGCGGCGGACATCTCGGTCGGCTACGCGCTGCTGCTGGCGCAGACGCTGGGCCTGCACGAGCGGTTCAGCCCGGCGGTGGCGGAGTACTGGGCGCGGCTGCAGGAGCGCGACGGATTCAAACGCGCCAAGGCGGCGCAGGGCGGCGAGGGCGCCCTGCCGGACTGGCAGGCGTGACCGCTAACCAAAGCTGTCATCCCGGTTTGCGAAGCAAGACCGGGATGACAGCTGTTGGGGCGGTCTAGGCGGCCCACTCCGCCAGGACATCCGGATCGGTTTCCACCGTCTGCACCCGCAACGCCTCGAACGCCTCAGCATCCAGCAGCCGCGACAGCGCCCAGACCGCTGCGCCGCGCACCAGCGGCGAGGGGTCGCCCAGCAAGCGCTCCGCCGTCTCCACCAGTCGGGCCTCCGCCGAATTGCCGATGGCGTAGAGCACGTTGCGCACGAAGCGATCGCGGCCGATGCGCTTGACCGGGCTCTTGGCGAACAGGGCGCGGAAGGCGGCGTCGTCCAGGGCGGCCAGGTCCTCCAGACTCGGCGCGCGCAAGGCCTCGCGGGCGTGCAGCCGCTGTTCCCGCGCCACGGCGGCGAACTTGTTCCAGGGACAGACCGCCAGGCAGTCGTCGCAGCCGTAGATGCGGTTGCCGAGCGCCTCGCGGAACTCGCGCGGGATCGGTCCTTTCAGCTCGATGGTCAGGTAGGAGATGCAGCGCCGGGCGTCGAGCTGGTAGGGCGCCGGGAAGGCCTTGGTCGGGCAGATGTCCAGGCAGGCCTGGCACTGGCCACAGGACCCGCCGCTCGGGCCGTCGGGGGTGAGCTCCAGCTCTGTGAGGATCGAGCCCAGGAACAGCCAGGAGCCGAACTCTCGGCTGACCAGGTTGGTGTGTTTGCCCTGCCAGCCCAGCCCGGCCTGCTCGGCCAGGGGCTTCTCCATTAGGGGGGCGGTGTCGACGAACACCTTCAGGTCGCCGCCGAACTTGCCGACCAGCCAGCCGGCGAGCTGCTTCAGCCGGCCCTTGATCAGCTCGTGATAGTCGTCGCCCTGAGCGTAGACACTGATCGTCCCGCGGTCCTTGCGTTCCAGGGCGGCGAGGGGGTCCGAATCCGGGCCATAGTTGGTCCCCAGCATGATCGCCGTGCGCGCGCCGGCCCACATGGCGCGCGGATGGCTGCGGCGCTCGGCGGTCTCGTGGAGCCAGCCCATCTCGCCGTGGCGGCCCTGGTCCAGGAACTCGACCAGCCGCTCGCCGGCCGGCCAGCCCTGAGTCACGTCGGCGAACCTGCAGGCGTCGAAACCGAGCTCGGCGGCCTTGGCGGCAATCAGGTCTTTGCGTGGATCAGAAGTCGAGATCGTCATAATGGGGCGCCGGCGCGAGGCCGGGCCAACGATCGGTCAGCAGGGGCCGGAAGGCCGGCCTCGATTTCAGCTTCATGTACCAGGTCTTGGTCGCGGGGAAGTCGCGCCAGGGCACGTCGCCGAAATAGTCGATCACCGAGAGATGGGCGGCGGCGGCGAAATCGGCCAGAGACAGGCGCTTGCCGGCCAGCCAGTCGCGGGTCGCGAGCAGGCCTTCCACATAGACCAGGTGCTGGCGCAGGGCGTCGCGGCCCTGGCGTAGGGCGGCCAGGTCGGGCGAGCCCAGGCCGAGCAGCCGCTTCTCCATCTTCTCGTGCAGCAGGAAGCCGCCGACCTCGTAGTCGAACTTGCGGTCGAACCATTGCAGCAGGCGCCGCGCCTCGGCCCGTTCGGCGGGCTCGCGGCCCAGCAGCGGCGGTTCGGGATGAGCCTCTTCCAGGTGGTCGAGGATGGCGCGGCTCTCGCACAGCACCAGCCGGTCGCGGCCGGTCCCGATGGTCAGGACCGGGGTCAGGCCCGAGGCGTTCATGGCGATCAGCTCGGAGGGCCGTTCCCAGTACTTCGCCGGCTCCTCGGCGAAGGGCAGCCGCTTCTCGCCCAGCGCCAGACGCACCTGGCGCGAGGCCGGGTCCAGCGGGAAATGGTGAAGGGTGCGTTCTGCGCTCATCAGGTGGTGAACTATCGGGGGTCCACGTTAAGGCCGCGTTTACCGAGACTCGTTTCCGCGAACGCGCCGCCATGCGGCTCGGCCGCGCCGCGCGGGTCGGGATGCATCAGGATGTCCGCGCGGGGGAAGGCTTCCAGCACGCGTTTCTCGGCGGCGACGAGCACGGCGTGAGCCTCCTCGAGCGACAACTTGGGATCGAGGTCCACGTGCATCTGCATGTGGACATAGGGGCCCGAGGCCCGCGTGCGGAGCTGGTGAACGTCAGTCAGCCTCGGGTCGGAGGTCACGAGCCGGACGATCATGGCGCGGTCCGCCTGCGGAAGCTCATGATCGAGGAGCTGGTTGGAAGCTTCGCGGAACACGCTGACCGCCCCCCAGAGCAGCAGGGCGGTGACCACCAGGGCGGCGGCGGCGTCGAGATTGTTGACGCCCAGCCAGACCGATCCACCGATGCCCAGCAGGGCCACGGCGTTGGAGGCCAGGTCGGTGGCGTAGTGGGCCCGGTCGCCGGCCACCGCGACGGAGGCGGTGCGGCGCAGGACCCAGCTCTGGGCGGTGATCAGGCCGCCGGTCAGGACGGTGGAGATCGCCATCACGCCGATCGCCAGGCCCTCCCGTCGCAGCTCATGAGGTTCGAGCATGTGGCGGATCGCCTCCTGGCCGATCAGGGCGGCCGAGGCGAAGACCAGGCCGGCCTGCACCAGGCTGGCGAAGGCCTCGGCCTTGCCGTGGCCGAAGCGATGCTCGGCGTCGGGCGGCGCGGCCGCGTACCGCACGGCGAAGAAGGTCACCAGGGAGGCCAGCAGGTCGAGACCGGAATCGGCCATGGAGGCCAGCAGCGAGACCGAGCCGCTCGCCCGCCAGGCCACCGCCTTGATCGTCACCAGCACCAGGGCGACGGCGATCGACAGCAAGGTGACCCCTCGGGTCAGCCTGGCGGTCTCGGCGGTGGTGAGGCCCTTGGAGGGGTTCATCCCGCCTGTCTAATGCGAGCCTTCAGCCGAGCCCACAGAGAATGACTCTCAACCTAGGGTCTCAACGTCGCACTACGCCGCCTTCAGTGGCGTCGGTCCCACATAGCGCGACTGCGGTCGGATCAGGCGGCCGCCGGCGACCTGTTCGCGGGCGTGGGCGATCCAGCCGGTCACCCGGCCCATGGCGAAGACGCAGGTGAAAGCGCTGGGCGGGAAGGCGAGGGCCTCCAGCAGCAGGGCGGTGTAGAATTCCACATTGGTGTCGAGCGCCCGGTCGGGCTTGTGCTCCTTGAGGATGGCGAGCGCGGCGGCCTCGACAGCCTCGGCGAATTCCACCCGCGCCGGCTGGCCGTTGGACCCCTCGCGCAGCTTACGCACCGCGGCCTTGAGCGCGTCGGCGCGGGGGTCGCGCACCCGATAGACCCGGTGGCCGAAACCCATCAGCCGATCGCCGCGGGCCAGGGCCTGCTCTATCCAATGGCGGGCGTTCTCGGGCCGGCCGATCTCGTTCAGCATGTCGATGACCGGACCCGGCGCGCCGCCGTGCAGCGGGCCCTTGAGCGCGCTGATCCCGCCGACCACCGCCGAGGTCAGGCCCGCCCGCGTCGAGGCGATCACCCGGGCGGCGAAGGTCGAGGCGTTCAGTCCATGGTCGCTGACCGTGACCAGATAGGTGTCCAGCGCCTCGGCCTCGGCCTTGGTCGGAACCCCGCCCCGGGTCATGCGCAGGATGTCGGCGGCATGGGTCAGGCTGGGATCCGGGGCGATGGGCGCCTCGCCGGCCTGGGCGCGGACCACCGCGGCGGTGAACACCGCGGGAGCGGCCATCAGGCGTAGGGCTGTGGCCAGGTCGTCGCCGTCCGCCAGCCGGGCGGTGAGCGCCCGCATGGCTTCGATGGGGCTGCGGTCCATCAGGCCGGTGTCGAGGGCCGCCACCTCGCCGAACACTTCTGCGCGGGCCGCGCCCAGGCCTTCAGTCAGATCGTCGGGCAGGTCGTCGAAGAAGCCGTCGAACAGCAGGCGGGCCACGTCTTCGAACCGGGTGCGGCCAGCCAGGTCGTCCAGCGACCGGCCACGGATGATCAACACGCCGCGCTGGCCGTCGACTTCCGACATCACGGTCTCGGCGGCGACGACATTCTCAAGGCCATCGGACATGGCGCATCTCCTCTTGCTTGACGCGATATTTGCCGCCAAGCTGGTCGCGTCAATCTTGATCAATATAATCAATATATGACCGCCCCCGCCGCCAAGACCGACTGGATCGCCGCCGACGAGGCCCGTGAGCGCCTGGGCGTCCGGCCCCAGACACTCTACGCCTATGTCAGCCGGGGGCGGGTCCAGGTCCGCGCCGATCCCCGCGACCCCCGCCGCAGTCTCTATCGGGCCGCCGACATCGCCGCCCTAACCGACCGCAAGAACCGCAGCCGGAAGGTTTCGGAGGTGGCCGCGGGCGCGATCGCCTGGGGTGAGCCGGTGCTGGCCTCGGCGATCACCACCATCTCCGGCGGGCGGCTCTACTACCGGGGCCGCGACGCGGTGACGCTTTCGGAGACCGAGACCCTGGAAGCCGTGGCCCGGCTGCTGCGCGGCGGTCACGGGGTAGCGCTGAAGCGCACCGATCGGCCCCCGCCGCCGGAGGGACCGGACATGCGCTCGCGGGCCTTCGCGGCCCTGGCCGCCCGCGCCGGGGTTGACCCTCCGGCGAGGGGCCGCAATCCCATGGCCCTGGCCGTGGAGGCCGCGACCCTGCTCGACGTGCTGACCGATGCGGTGGCCGGCCAGGTGGGCGGCGGGGCCATCGCCAACCGGCTGGCCCTGGCCTGGGGCCTGGGACCGGGGGGAACGGGCGCCGATCTGATCCGCCGGGCCCTGGTGCTGCTGGCCGACCATGAGCTCAATGCCTCGACCTTCGCGGCGCGGGTGGCGGCCTCCACCGGCGCCTCCCTGGCGGCCAGCGCGCTCGCGGGGCTGGCGGCGCTGTCGGGGCCCCGACACGGCGGGGCGGCGGCGGCCTGCCAGAGCTTCGCCGCCCAGGCCGTCGCCACAAGTCCCCGGGCCGCCATCGCCGCCCTGCTGACCGAGGACCGGCTGATCCCGGGCTTCGGCCACAACCTCTATCCGCAGAGCGATCCCCGCGCCGAGGCCTTGCTGGAACGGTTCACCCCCACGCCGGACATGCAGGCCCTGCAGGGCGCGGTCACCGCCGTCACCGGCCTGGCCCCCAATGTCGACTTCGCCCTGGTCTCCCTGGCCGAGACGCTGAAGCTGCCCAAGGACGCGCCCTTCGCCCTCTTCGCGGTCGCCCGCTGCGCCGGTTGGATCGCCCACGCCATCGAGCAGGGCCAGACCGACCAGCTCATCCGGCCCAGAGCTCGGTATGTCGGGGTGGATGTGGAGGGGGCATGATCAAGCCCGGTGGTGCACCGCTTCCTCCTCGGCCAGGGGCAGATCGAGGCGGTGGACCATTTCCTTCGGGACCACCTGCCAGAACTTAGCCAGATAGCGGTCCCAGTCGCGCAGGATTCCGGCGGCGAAGGCTGACCCCGTCTCGCGAGCGTGCTCCTCCACCAGGGTCTTGAGATCCTGCTCCCAGGCATGGGTGCCGATCCGCTGGATCACCACGCTGTCGGTGTTCAGCATCGTCTCGAAGCGGTCGTGCAGGTCGAGCACATAGGCCATGCCCCCCGTCATGCCGGCGGCGAAGTTGAAGCCTACCGGCCCCAGGATCACCGCCCGGCCTCCGGTCATGTATTCCAGACCGTTGGCCCCGCAGCCTTCGACCACGGTCACCGCGCCGGAATTGCGCACGCCGAACCGCTCGCCCGCCAAGCCAGCCGCGAACAGCCGGCCCGCCGTGGCCCCGTAGAGCACGGTGTTGCCGAGGATGGCGTTGGCCTCGGGCGCCGCCAGGTGCGGCGAGGGCTTGATGACGATGGTCGCGCCCGACAGGCCCTTGCCCACATAGTCGTTGGCCTCGCCCGTCAGTTCGATACGCAGGCCCTGGACCGCGAAGGCCCCCAGGCTCTGGCCCGCCGAGCCCTTGAGCTGGACGGTCAGGTGTCCGGGCGCCAGCCCGTCCATGCCGAACTTGCGCACGATGTGAGACGAGGTCCGCGCGCCGATGGCCCGGGCGGTGTTCCGCACCGTGTAGGTGAGCTGCATCTTCTCGCCTCGCTCCAGCAGGGGCGCGGCGTCGCGGACGATCTGGGCGTCCAAGGTGTCGGGCACCTCGGTGCGGCCCTCGACGGTGCAGTAGGGCTTGTTCTGGCCGGGATCGGCCCGGACCAGCAGGGGGTTCAGGTCCAGGTCGTCCAGGTGCTCGCCGCCGCGGCTAACTTGCTGGAGCAGGTCGGTGCGGCCGACGATCTCGGTCAGCGACCGGAAGCCCAGGCCCGCCAGGATTTCGCGCACTTCCTCGGCGATAAAGGTGAAAAGGTTGATCACCTTCTCCGGGCTGCCGGAGAACTTGGCGCGCAGGGCCTCGTCCTGGGTGCAGACCCCCACCGGGCAGGTGTTGGAATGGCACTGGCGCACCATGATGCAGCCCATGGCGATCAGGCTGGCCGTGCCGATGCCGTACTCCTCCGCGCCCAGCATGGCGGCGATCACCACGTCGCGGCCGGTGCGCATGCCGCCGTCGGCCCGCAGCCGCACGGAGTGGCGCAGGTTGTTGAGCGTCAGGACCTGGTTGGCCTCGGAAAGTCCCATCTCCCACGGCCCGCCGGCGTACTTGATCGAGGTCTGGGGCGAGGCGCCGGTGCCGCCGACATTGCCCGAGATCAGGATCACGTCGGCCTTGGCCTTCGCGACCCCCGCGGCGATGGCGCCGATGCCGGTCATGGCCACCAGCTTCACGCAGACCCGGGCGTCGGGATTGATCTGCTTCAGGTCGTAGATGAGCTGGGCCAGGTCCTCGATCGAATAGATGTCGTGGTGCGGCGGCGGGCTGATCAGCATCACCCCGGGCGTCGCATGGCGCAGACGGGCGATCAGCTCGGTCACCTTGAAGCCGGGCAGCTGGCCGCCCTCGCCGGGCTTTGCGCCCTGGCTGACCTTGATCTCGATCTCTCGGCACTGGTTCAGGTATTCGGCGGTGACGCCGAACCGGCCCGAGGCGATTTGCTTAACCGCCGAGTTGGGGTTGTCGCCATTCGGCAGGGGCTTGTAGCGCGATGAGTCCTCGCCGCCCTCGCCGGACACGCTCTTGGCCCCGATCCGGTTCATGGCGATGTTCAGCACCCCGTGCGCCTCGGGGCTGAGCGCGCCCATGCTCATGCCAGGCGTCAGGAAGCGCTTGCGGATCTCGTTGACGCTCTCGACCTCGTCCAGGGTGACCGGCCGCTCGCTGGAGCGCAGGTCCAGGAGGTCGCGGAGCTGGATCTGCGGCATGCGCCGCATGCCGTCGCTGAAGCGCTTGTAGGTCCCGTAGTCGCCGGTGTCGCAGGCCGCCTGCAGGGTGTGGATCATGCGCGCCTCGAAAGCGTGACTCTCCCCGGCGCGACGCGCCTTGTAGAAGCCGCCCACCGGCAGGCTGACCGCGGCCGGATCCCAGGCCTTGCGATGCAGATCCACCGCCTTGGCCTCGAGGCCGGCCAGGCCGATGCCGGAGATGCGCGACGGCATGCCGGGAAAGAACTCGGCCACCAGGGCGCGGGAGAGACCGACGGCCTCGAAGTTCAGGCCGCCGCGATAGGAGGAGATCACCGCGATCCCCATCTTGGCGATGATTTTCAGGAGCCCGCCCTCGATGGCGTGCTTGAAGTTCAGGCAGAGGTCGCGGAGCGTCAGGCTGCCGGTCAGGCCGCGCTCCAGCCGATCCTGAAAGCTTTCCTGGGCCAGATACGCGTTCACCGCTGTGGCGCCGCAGCCCACCAGCACCGCGAAATAGTGGGTGTCCAGGCACTCGGCCGAGCGGACGATGATCGAGACGTAGGAGCGCAGCCCCTTGGCCACCAGCGAGGAATGCACCCCGCCGGTCGCCAGGATCATCGGCAGGGCCACCCGGTCGGGGCCGCAGGCCTCGTCGGTGAGCACGATGGGGGCGCAGCCGCGCAGGGCCGCGTCCTCGGCCTCGGCGCGGATGCGGTCGAGATTGGCCCGCAGGGCGTCGCCGGGCCGGCTCTCGGCCGCGGGGATCGGCATGGTGCAGTCGATCACCGCGACGTTCTTTTCGCCGATGAAGCCGAGGATGCGCTGGTACATGCCGGTGGTGAGCACCGGGCTCTCCAGCACGAAGACATCGGTTTGGGCCTCGTCCTGGGCCAGGATGTTGCCGAGGTTCTTGAACCGGGTCTTCAGGCTCATCACCGCCGTTTCCCGCAGCGAGTCGATCGGCGGGTTGGTCACCTGGCTGAAGTTCTGGCGGAAGAAGTGGCTGAGCGGCCGGTACTGGTCGGAGAGCACCGCCAGCGGCGCGTCGTCGCCCATGGAGCCCACCGCCTCCTTGGCGTCCTCCACCATGGGGGCCAGGATCAGCTCCAGGTCTTCCAGGCTCATCCCCGCCGCAGCCTGGCGGCGGACCAGCTCCTCACGGCCATAGGCGCGGGGCTCGGGTCCAGCCCCGATCCGAGCCTCCAGGTCGACCATGTTGCCCAGCCACTGGTCGTAGGGGTGGCGTTCGGCCAGGTGGTCGATGATCTCGTCCTCGGCGTAGAGCCGGCCCTCTGCCAGGTCGACGGCGATCATCCGGCCGGGCGCGATGTGGGTCTTCCTGACGATGCGGGCCTCGTCGACCCGGCACATGCCGGCCTCCGAACCCATGATCAGCAGGCCGTCGTCGGTATAGGCCACCCGCAGGGGCCTAAGCCCGTTGCGGTCCTTGCCGGCCACCACCCAGCGGCCGTCGCTGGCGCAGATGGCGGCGGGCCCGTCCCAGGGCTCCATCACCGCGTTGCAATAGGCGTAGAGGGCCTTGTGCGCCGGGCGGATCTGCTCGTCGGAGCGGGCGTTCCAGGCCTCGGGGATCAGCAGGGCCTTGGCCATGGGCGCGTCGCGCCCGGCCCGGACCAGCACCTCGAAGGTGTTGTCCAGCGCCGCCGAGTCCGAGCCGCCCGGCTGGATCACCGGCTTCACGTCGTCGCCCAGTTCCCCGAAGGCGTCGGCCGCCATGCGGATCTCGTGGGACTTCATCCAGTTGATGTTGCCCTTGACGGTGTTGATCTCGCCGTTGTGGGCCAGCATCCGGAACGGCTGG